>CAZMKD010000055.1:0-3258 GCA_964566575.1 uncultured Verrucomicrobiota bacterium | reverse complement strand
TGTCGAGTTTGCGACCGACCACCTTCTGCGCGTAGCTGAGTACGTCGGTGTCCTTGTAAACGATGTCGATGTTGCCGGTCGGCAGGTCGATGTCAAGTTTCTTGGCGTCCGCCGCCAAATCTTTCTTCACGGATTCCATCGAGGTCTCGTCAACGAAATCGAGATAATGTTCGGCGCGCCCTTGCAAGTCGCTGTTGGCCTTAAACATCTTCGATCCTTGGACCGACCCGGCAATCACGAGTGCCACCAGCACGAGCACGATTATTGTTTTCATACACCGGCCTCCTGCAAAACTTTCTGCGAAGTGCGGAAATGCATCTTCGCCACCTTCGGCAGTGCGTCGCGGCCGTGTTTCTTCACCAACTCCACCGCCGCGTCCAACACCGCCTGCGACGCGCCCTTCGGCAACTTGACGCCCAGTTCCTTGCCGAGCATACGCAATCGGCGTACAAACTCGTCGCGCGCCAGAATCGACGCCGCGGCGACCGCGAGATCGCTCTCAGCCTTGTGCCGCTGCACCAGCCTAATCTTCTTCCCCCGCTCCATCAACGCCTGTTCGATGATCCGCTTGTTGCCGAACTGATCGGAGATCGCCTTCGGGCATGCCGGCACCTTGGAGAGCATGTTCTCGATCACGCGCGCGTGGCCCCAGCCGAGAATGCTGTTCACGTTGCGCATCTTCGCGTGTAACCGGTTATACGCCTCACTGCCGATGGTGAGCACGTCCCATTTCGTCACGGCGCGAATCTCTTTAGCCAGCGCATCGATACGCGCGTCGCTGGTCACGAGCTTGCTGTCGCGCACATCCAGTTCCTTCATCTTCATCGCCGTCAGCTCGTTCAAGTAAACGCCAGCCACCACGAGCGGTCCGAAGAAATCGCCCTTGCCGGATTCGTCCACACCGATGCGCGACTCCAGCATCGTCGGATCGTGGATGTGCTCGTAACCGAGTTTCGCTTCGCCGAGCAACACCGGCTCGAGATAGAATTGGATGAAGTCGGTCGTGCCTTTGCCTTGAATGACGAGCTTACCGGACTTGTACATCACCACGTTGACCTTCTCGCCGCGATGTTCCGCGCCGAAATGCGCGTACTCCACGTCGCGCAAGTTGTATCCGCGCGCTTCCAAGTCCGCCTTCAACTGCGGAACCTTGTCAGCCGGAAGCTGCAGTGTGTAGGATGACCGTTGAACCATGCCGAGACGATTAAACCTCCCCAGCGCCACGGTCAACGCCTTTCGCCGCGACCTGCTCCGTTGGTATTGCCGGCATCGCCGCAAACTGCCGTGGCGCGACACGCATGATCCGTACCGGATTTGGGTGAGCGAAATCATGCTCCAACAGACGCGCGTCGAAACCGTGCGCGAATATTACCGGCGCTGGCTGCGCGTCTTCCCAACGCTCGAATCACTGGCGCGCGCACCGTACTCGCGCGTTCTGAAGATGTGGGAGGGGCTCGGTTATTACTCCCGCGCCAGCAACTTCCACCGGGCCGTGAAACTGGTCGTTGGTAGGGCGCGACCGCTGGGCGCGCCACGGACGGCCCGGCGATCCGTCCCTACCAGTGTCACGGAACTCATGAAATTACCCGGCATCGGCCGCTACACAGCCGGCGCGATCGCGAGCATTGCGTTCGGCGCGCGCGCACCCGTCGTGGACGGCAACGTGGCGCGGGTGTTCGCCCGGGTGTTCGGCAGAACCGGTAACGAATGGGAAATCGCTGAGGCGTTGTTGCCGGACGAGAACTGCGGCGATTTCAATCAAGCGCTCATGGAACTCGGCGCATTGGTCTGCCAGCCGGCAAATCCGCACTGCGACATTTGCCCGTTACGGCGAGTGTGTGTCACGCGCGGCGATGCGCTTCCGTTGCGCCAGCGACGGAACCTGCAGCGTGTAAGGCAAGACGTTCTATTTGTGCGCCGCAACGGAGCTGTGCTGCTGCGGCAACGCCCCGCGACCGGTTTGCTGGCTGGAATGTGGGAATTGCCGGCGGGGAAGTCTTCCCGGCCGTTGCTGACGATTCGGCACGCGATCACCGACCGGCAAATCACGCTGCGGGTGTGGTCCCATGCTCGTGGGAGCACCCTTCCGGGCGCGACCGGCCTGAATCGCGACCGGAAGGGCGCTCCCACAAAGGGAGGTCGTTGGTTTACCCGC
This sequence comes from uncultured Verrucomicrobiota bacterium, assembly GCA_964566575.1. Taxonomy (GTDB): domain Bacteria; phylum Verrucomicrobiota; class Verrucomicrobiia; order Palsa-1439; family Palsa-1439; genus CAZMKD01. The sequence continues at coordinate 1,103 of CAZMKD010000055.1, read as the reverse complement.
CGGCAATTGCAGAATGTGACGATGCCGGCGGCGCACCGGCGGGCGTTGGAGCGGCTCACACCAACGGCAACTGCTGTTCGCCCTCGGCGATGACGCGTCCGCGCAACGCCGGATACCGGGCCACGAGTGTGGACGGAGCGCGCACCACTGCATCCGGAGTGAGTGCGGCCTTCAACTGTAGCGCATTGGAAAACGCTTTTGCATCTTTGTGATTATTAAAAATCACAAATGTCTTCTTGGTTTTCTCGGCCACCGCGAGAATTTTTCCGAGCAACTCATCGAGTTCTGCCTCGCTGTACAGGTAATCGTACCGGCCACCGTACACGTCCTGTTTCTCTCGAAACCAATTCTTCGCGTTCCGTCCGTGCAACCGGTAATACCCCGTCGCCGTCGTCGCGATCTCGGTGGCCGGCAAGCAATGATTCAACTGTGGTTGATCGACGTTGCAGTAAATCAACTGCCGTTCGCGAAAGAAGTCCGGCGTCCACGAATCGTGTCGGACTTCCACGGCGACCGGCCAGCCAGTGAAGGCGTCGGCAATATTGGTGAGCCAGTCGCGATTGCGGGCGTCGTTGCGAAACGACCACGAAAACTGAAACAGTAACGCGTCGAGCCGACCGGCTTCGCGCAGCGGCGCCAGACCGTCGGCAAAGAGATCGAAGTCTGCCGGCGACCATTTCGAGTCGCGCTCGTGGGTGAATCGTTGCCAGGCTTTCGCGAGAAACCGGAATTGTGGCGCCGTGGCCTGAACCCACGCGGCCGTCATGCGCGCTGTCGGTGGGCGGTAAAACGAGCTGTCCACCTCCAAGCAATCGAGGTAACGGGCCACGGTGCGCAACCGTTCGGCCGGTTTCGCTTTGGGATACGCGATCCCTTCCCAGTCCACGTAACTCCATCCGGCCGTGCCAATGAAGATCACGCCGCTATTGTAGCGGAGGCAACCGCGCAATCCCAAAACTCTTTGTCGTGGTGCGATCAAAGCTGGACAATGTGCGATCAAACTTGGACTGGCTAGGGTCCGCCCGCCCCCCGCTTCGAGGAGGCCGAGCGTAGCGAGGCCGACGAGAAGCGGGGGGCGGGCGGGATGCTATGATGGCTCAATG
>CAZMKD010000054.1:0-4509 GCA_964566575.1 uncultured Verrucomicrobiota bacterium | reverse complement strand
GTGTTGGCGCATGGTGAATGTTGCCAGTAGAGACACCGAAACTCCTGCAAACATTCAAACCCAGCGGCCAGATTCGCGCGTCTTCATACCCACTTCATTCCACGCCAGCCGACTTCAGAAAAGTTCTCCGCCAACCACTATGTACAGAGTGCCATCCGGGGCCAGCGCCAGGCCGATCGGTTCCCCTAATCGTGCCCGCGTGGCCGGTCCGCCGTCGTCCCCAAAGGCTGCGACTCCGGTTCCTGCCACTGTCGTAATGATGCCTTCCGTGCCCACGAGACGCACGCGTTCGTTAGCTCGGTCGGCTATGTAGAAGGTGCCATCTGGCGCCACCGCGACGTCCTCGGGCGAACTGAGCTGCGCCGACAGCGCCGGGCCACCGTCGCCGCCACCCGCACCTGCCACGGTGGTGATAATGCCGTCGGGGCCGATGCGGCGAATCCGATTATTGGCGCGATCCACGATGTACAGAGTCCCATCGGGCGTGGCCGTGATCCGCCATGGTTGGTTGAGTTTCGCCAGAACAGCCGGGCCACCGTCCCCGCTGAAACCAAACCCGCCACCGACCAACGAGGTGATGATGCCCGTCGTGCTCACCTTGCGGATACGGGAGTTGGACGTATCCGCAATGTAGAGACTGCCGTCGGGACCGATGGCGACACCGTTCGGCGCGCTCAATTGCGCCAGCGTGGCCGCTCCACCATCACCACCGAACGCGCCGACACCCGTGCCGGCCACCGTGGTAATGATCCCGTTCAGATCCACCTTGCGAATGCGGTTATCGAATCGATCCGCGATGTACACGGTGCCGTCGGGCGCGACGGCCACGCCTGCGGGATTATTCAGCAAGGCGTCGGTGGCCGGACCGCCATCACCGCAGGCGGCGGTGCTGGGGAAGCAACCGACCGCAGTTGAACTGCCAGCGAATGTGGAAATGATCCCATCCGGCGTCACGCGACGGATGCGATGACCGCCTCTTTCGGCGATAAAGATGCTGCCGTCTGGCCCGATGGCAACCCCCGAGGGAACGGAAAGTTCCGCCGCGTCAGCCGGGCCGCCATCGCCAATGGGGACTCCCGGCACAATGCCGCCGCCGGCGAAGGTGTTGATAATCGTCGTGTCGAGGCCAGCCGTGGTGCGCCGATGTCCATCGCCCATGTATAAGGCTTTCTCGCGCGGGTCGTAAGCATGGTGAACGTTCAGCGTCCAACCGCCGAGGCCGACCGCCTCGCTCGGCAAGATACCGACCGTTCCCTTCCAATCTTCCCATAGCGTCACTTCACCGCGCGCTGAGTTGGCCACAACCGTCTGACCCGAGAACTCGGCGAACGCCTGGTCGAAATCACTCGGCGCCAGATACACGGCGTCATAGACATAACCGATGCGAACACTGATCGGACTTTTCCCCGCAATGAACCGGCCATACACATCCAGGCCGTCCCACGTGAAACTGTTGCTCTGACTCGGCGAGGCTGGAAACTCCTGTGTGGATACCCGACCGGCCACTTCGACGATCAAGGCGACCCGCTTCAAGTTGAGTGGGAGGGTGGCCTCTGTGAGCGGAATCTGAATCGTGTAGGCCACCTTGTTGCCCACGACCCGGTCACTCTCGTAATGCAACTGGTACGGTGTGCCGACGATGTTCAGGTCCTCGCCGAACGTTTGCACTTCGGCTTTGATGACGGAGTTGGCTGGGCCTTCGCAGGAGTTGGGCGGAGGATCATCATCTTGCGGCGAGTCGTTGGGGGATTCCGAACCTGAGGGGGGACCGTAAGGCCAATTGCAGTCCCATGGTGTAAAGTGTTTGACACACACACGCCACAGGCTTTGGTCAGCCGCATACATCGTCGCCAGTTTCTGCCGCTCGGCGTCTGTAATGCCAAGCGCTGTCAGTTGGCCGGCGTTGTCCGCCAGTCCATCCCCGTCGGTGTCCAAGACCGCGAACCCGGCGTTCAGGCTCAAAATTTTGATCACGCGGCCGTTCGACGACGCCTCCCACACGCTCTTCTCCCGGTTGTACGAGCCGATGGGCACCGCCTGACCGACCGGGAAGTTCAGGAAGTTTTCCACGTACAAACTGACGAGCTGGTCGAACTGCACGGAACTGGCCCCGGCGGCGACGGCTTCGTCGGCGTTCAGTTCCACGCAGTAGGTATAGCCGCTGTTGGCCGGCAATTGGGCCGGCATGGCCGCCGGCCCGGCCGCGCCGACCGTGAACTCCGTGGCGCGGACGTTTGCCGCACTGATGGCCTGCGTGGCGCCATTTACAATCATGCTGGCGGACGTGCCGGGCGGGAAAATCAGCGTCGCCTGCCGTGAACCGTCAGCGTCTGTCTGCACGCTACCGCGTGCCACCTGTTGGAGCGAGTTTGTCCCAAGTGTCAACGGCGTCACGGCCGGATCCGTTGTGAGCATCACCACCTCCGGGAGACAGACATAATCCTGCCACGGCGTCTGGACCTGACGCTGCACGGAGAGGAAATTCGCTTTGGCAAATTTGACCACAATCAAGCCGCCGCCATTGACGGCCATGTCGAACAGGCCGTCCACGCGCGTCACGGTCTGGCCGAACTCGGGGTGATTGAGGATCGTGACCGTCACGCCCGACAGCGGCTCGTCCGCTTTCGTCTTCACCCTGCCGCGCAACACGGCCACGCGTTTCGGATCGATCACCCCGTTCGCCACGCCTGTTTGCACCGCGTTCGAACCCGTGTAAAGGAACGCCGTCGCCAATGAAAAGTCGGTTGCCGCGCCGGGATTTAGCGGCGGGGCGACAATCAAGGGTGGTGAGACGATCACGGTGACCGTGGCCGTGGCGGCGCCGCCGCGGCCGTCACTGATGGAATAGGTGAAGGTGTTGGTGCCGGAGAAAGCGAAGTTGGGCACGAAGTTCACGACGTTGTTGGAGGAGGTCACCGAGCCGTTGGCAGGCTGCGTGAGGGCGGTGAGGTTGAGCGCATCGCCGTCCGGGTTGGTGTCGTTGGCCAGTACCGCAATGCTGATCGGCGTGTTGTTGGGAGTCACGACGGAATCGTCTGCCGCGTTGGGTGGGAGGTTCGGTTGCGATAGAATGGCGATCGTGACTGTGGCCGTGTCGATGCCGCCCCGGCCATCGCTGATCGTGTAGGTGAAGGCGTCTACGCCGGTGAATCCGTTCGCAGGTGTGTACGTTGCGACGTTGGCCGTGACGCTGACGCTGCCATGCGCCGGCTGTGTGACGCTGGCCACGCTCAGCGTGTCGCCATCCGGGTCGGTGTCGTTCGCCAACACCGAGACGCCGACGGAGGTATTGATGAGGGTGTTTGCCGAGTCATCGACAGCGACCGGGGCGTGATCGCCGGGAAGGATGCCGGCAGACGTGTAAGTCAGGTCCGTGATGAGGTCGGCGCCGAGTGTGCCGTCCGGCTTCTTGCCGCCGCAGCCTTTGTCTTTGACCGTACCGTCCGGAAACTGGTCGACGCCATTGGGTAGTGTGTCGTGCGGACAAGCGTCATCTTCTACATGCGCGTCCGGCTGTCCATCGAGCGCATCATGGTGAACTGTGGCGATGGTTTGATAATCGCCGTGAGTCAAATCGGTCTTGCTGTTCGCCACCGGGTCATTCACGCAATCAAAAGTCACGCTAAAAAACACGGTGAGTTTCTTCTTTGAGGCGAGTGTGACCGGCAGTTTCGCATTTGGCTGAAGCAAAGCCACCGCGTTGGAGCACGGGCCGAGTGATTGCACATCCAAGCTAACCAACTCGCCCAAAGTCGCCTGATCCGTGATCATTTCTTCATGGTCGCTCCGATTCTGAATGGATACCGCGACCCGGGCGGTGCGCGACAGGAGGGTGGAGCTTAATGCGATCTTCTTCGGCGTCTTGACTTTCACGACCGCCAAATCGTGAACGGCATTGGTAGTGAGACCGGCAGCCGCCATCGGTTCTGGCGACGGAGTCTGGGTCTGTGCCACTGGACCAACAAGCCCGCCGACCATCAATCCGCCCGCCGCGATTCCAAACAGTATGACTAGTCCACGTAGTTTCATGAGATGATCCTTCTTACTGAATCCAGCACTCCAGTTCGGACAGGGCGAGAACGCAGTTGCGATGGAGTTCGAAAAACAAGGGAATCCTTAGCCGGAACGATTCAGTCGCCGTTGCGCGTGGCATGATCTTGTTTGTGTAAGCCATTGAATACCAAGCGCAATTCAGCCATGAAGCCAACTGCTATGCAGTTGAAACGGCGAACCAAATGGTTGGACAGGGCAGTTGGTGGAACGCTCGCCGGCGTGTTGCGAAAGATGGTTTGCCATTCTCAACTGAATCGTTCCGGCTTAGAGAAAGAGATGAGTTGTTAATCCTGCTCCGATTCTCAGGATCAGCGGCTAGAGCCTGTCATGCACTTTTGGCGAAGAGCGATTGGAGCATGAGCATCGCGAAGGCGAGCCAGTGATAGCCGGCGAGCGTAGCCGCGAGTCGTTCGTAATCGCGCGCCAATCGCCGGAAACGTGCGGCCCACGCGAATG
>CAZMKD010000053.1:0-20088 GCA_964566575.1 uncultured Verrucomicrobiota bacterium | reverse complement strand
CAGACCCGTGGTAATCGGGCCGGGCGACGGCTCGATGCCAGGCGGCAGCTTGCTTTTGACTTCCTGAATGCGTTCGTTGACGAGTTGGCGGGCGAAGTAAACGTCCGTGCCGTCCTTGAAGATGACGGTCACTTGCGACAGCCCATAACGCGAGACTGACCGGGTGTATTCGAGATGGGGCAATCCGCCCATCGCGGTTTCGATGGGGAAGGTGACGCGCTGTTCGGCTTCCAGCGGCGAGTAGCCGGAGGCTTCGGTGTTGATCTGCACTTGGACATTGGTGATGTCCGGCACCGCGTCAATCGTGAGGCGCTGGTAATTGTAGATGCCCAGCGCGGCGATGGCCACCGTGCCAATGAGGATGAGCCAGCGCTGGCGGATGGAGAAATTGATAATGTGTTCGAGCATAATAAATCCTTTAGACTGCTTGCTCCTGCTTTTCACCGGTGCGGATGCGGATGACTTCGGGCAACTCGGTCACCATAATTATGCCGTCCCCGGCGTGACCGGTGTGCGCGGCATGCTGAATGGTTTCCGCAATGCTGGTGGCGAGTTCGTCGGCACAGATGATTTCGAGAACGGTCTTGGGATGATAATCAATGCTGTCCTCGGTGACTTTGAACGCGCCGCCCGCAGCGCGTCCGCGTCCTTGGCCGCGCGCGTCGAACAAGGTTAGTCCGGGAAAATGAGGGAGATCGTGCAACGCGCGGACGACCTTGCTGACCATGTGGGGTTGAATGATGGCTTTGATTTCTTTCATGGGAGTTTCCTTTTAATGGTCGTGCGATGCGCCGGATTTCAGGATGTCGGCTTTGATGATGAAACTATTTTCGGCAACGTATTTCTGGCCGGGATTCAGTCCCGAGAGGACTTCCACCCAGTCGGCGTCGCGGCGGCCCAATTCAAGAATGGCGATTTCGAAAATGCGGCCATCATTCCTAAACACCACCTGCCAATCGCGGAAGGTCTGGAGGGCGCTCGCCTTGACGGCCAGCGGCACGTCGGCTTCCTCCACGATAATCTCGCCGGTGACGAACAGGCCCGGACGCCAGTCGCCTTTTTGATTGGGCAACTCCACCCGCGCCAACATGGTCTGCGTATCTTCCGCGCCAAACGGAGAGATGTAACTCACCGTGCTCGGCGCGCTGGTCATGCCTTTGCCGCCGAAGACGGTGACGGCCTGCCCGACTTTGAGTTTGTCGAAGTCTTTCTGGTTCACATTCAAATCCACCCAAACCGTGCCGAGGTCGGCCACAGTGCAAATCTCCTCGCCTTCCTTGACGAATTCACCTTGGGTTACGTGCTTCTTGATGACCGTCCCGGCGATGGATGATTTCACTTCGTAGGACTGCAAACTGTCGTTGCTCTCCACGACGGCCACTACTTCGTCCTTGGCCACGGTGTCGCCGAGACGTTTGTTGATTTTCTTCACGATACCGGGATACCGCGGAATGACGTGCGTCATGTGCTCTTCATTGGGCAGCACGCGCCCATTGACTTTGATGATCGTCTTGATTTTGGCCGGCCCAACCGCTTCGATGATGATGCCCGAATTCTTCACCGCCTCCGGTATCAAGGTGGTGCGGCCCTCGTAGGAATCGTATTCCCAGCGATGCATTTTCCCGCCGCGCTCGGCGATGACTTTCACGTCGAACGAGTGCGGTTCGACGATTTCCCTGCCGCCGAGCAGGTAGTCTTCGCGCTTCGCAAAGACAATCTCGTCCACGCGCCCGCCGAGCCGGTGCAGTGCAATCGTCAATTTGACTTCGGCGGGATCAATCGGCTTGTTTTTGTCATAGAAGAACACGCGGAATTCCGGCGGCACGCCGCGCTCGAAAATGGTGACTTCGGCTTCAAAGTCGCCCTCGGTAAGTAATCGTCCGCCGTGTGTACCTTTGGCCGGTTCGGGCGCGGCAGCTTCGCCGCCGTGACCGCTTTGGGCGCTGGCAGCGGGTTTGGCTGTTCGGAGTACGAATGCCGTGACACCTGCGCCCACCACGAGCACGAGGATTGCGGCCATGATTTGTTTTGTCTTCATATCGATATGGCGAACTGGGTTTGTGTTAAATCAGATGGTTTATGGTTTGCCGGGTGCGGCCGAGTGCGGTTCGCCGATGAGCCGTTCAATGGCGAGCACGGCCCGGTGATAATCGGTGAGGCTACGCAGAAGTTGCGAGCGCGCCGCAAACAGTGTCCGTTGCGCGTCCAACACGTCCAGGTAGCTGTAGCGCCCTTCGCGATAGCGTTCGCTGACCGACTCGAACACCCGCTGAGCACCCGGCAAGACTTTCTCCTTGAGCGCGGTAATTTCTGCCTGAGCGGCGGCCAACGCTTGATAAGCTTGGCTCAACGCGGTGGTCACGCGGACATCGGACGCGCGCTGTTCCTCCCGAGACCGGGCCAGCCGATGCTGGGCTGCCTGGATGTCGCCCTGATTCCGGTTGAACAACGGCAGCGGAATCGAAACGCCCAGCACCAGCGTGTTGTCGCCGTTTTCCTCCTTGCGCCGAAAGCCGCCGCCGACGGTGATGTCCGGTTTGCCCTTCGCCCGCTCCGACGCCAGCGCCGCTTCGCGCTGGGCAATCTCCGTGGCCCAGCGGGCCAATTCCGGGTTTTGCGCGACCTTCTGCAACAACTCTTCCCACACAGGAATGGGCGCAACCGAATCCAGATCGCCTTCCACCCGGTCGAAGTGCGGCTGCGTGCTGCCCCAATTCGCGGCCAGCCGTTGCCGGGCCGCGACCAGCGCCCGCGCAATCTGGTCGCGCTCGATTTGCACCGAGGCCAGCGCCACCTCCGCCTTGGTGGCTTCCTCGGCTGGAGTGGCGGCGGCTTTGACGCGGGCCGTGACGGTTTCCACAACCTGCTGCGCCAGACGAATCGTTTCCTCAGCCAACGCCAATCGCCGCTGCTCGCGAAGCGCCTCCAGGAAGTCTTGCGCGGTCTGGGAGAGCACCGCGATGCGTTTCGTCTCGTAATCCCAGCCCGACAAGTCCCGCTCCAAGGCAGCCGCTTTCATTCGGGCGGCGCGTTTGCCGCCCAGTTCAATCAACTGGCCCAGTTGCAGCGTGAATTCCGAACTCCCGCCGCCGCTATACTCACCCGTGCCGGTGATGTCTTCTGAGTCAAGCGTGACTACCGGATTCGGACGCAACCCGCCCTGCAATAGTCGCGCTTCGCCGATGCGCACGTCCCACGAGAACGCAGCCAGTTCCGGGTTCTTTTCCAGCGCGAACGCCAGCGCTTGGCGTAATGTCAGCGCCTCGCCCGGTTCGGCGGCCCGCGCCACGCCCAGCAGCGCGGCCGTCAGCGCAATTGATAATGAAAAATGTCGTGTCATAAATAAATCCAACCTGTCTTGATGAACAATGGGAAACCTGTCACTTCCACGAGGGAAGCAACTCGACGGAAAGACCGGCCAGGCAGGTCACACCACCAGAACGGTGGCGCGCAGTTGGATCAACGACGAAGACGGAATCGGTGATGGCGACAGGGAGAGCTTGGCGAGAATCAACTCACTGACCGGCAAACACGCCGCCACAAACGGACCGGAAATTATCGGTGGTTGGACTTTTACGCTTTTGGAAGACGGAGTCCGAATCTGCTGCTCCGCCGCAAACTCCAGCACATGGTCGTCATGCTCCTGCTGGTCGGCAGGCGCGGCTTCGGAATGGCCCAGCACCACGGCGACGCGGTTACCGGCAAGCGCCACCGACATCTCGTGCGGACCATGCGCCCCGGCAACCAGCGCCATCAGCCAGGGAAACTGACCCACCACCCAGACCGCCAACAACACCGTTGCCAAAGTTTGTCTCTTGCTGCGCACAGCCATGTCCATACAAGCCGTCACGCCAACCGTCAACGACTTTCTCCGTGTGCGCTGGGACGAGGTCATGCCCGTGGTTTCCTGGCGAACTGCACATATAGCACCGGTAAGACCACCAGCGTCAGCAGTGTGTTGCTGAGGATGCCACCGATCACCACGGTGGCGAGCGGGCGTTGGACTTCGCCGCCGACCCCAACGTTGAGCGCCATCGGGATGAAACCGACCGCCGCCACCAACGCGGTCATCAACACGGGACGCAAGCGAACCTGACATCCTTCACGCACGGCGGTTTCGAGGGGGCTGCCCTCGTCGAGCCGTTGTTTAATAAAGGTCACGAGCACCAACCCATTGAGGATTGCCACGCCGCTGAGAGCGACGAAACCGATGCCGGCGCTCACGGTGAACGGCATGGCACGCAGCCACAACGCCAGTACCCCGCCGACCGCTCCGAGCGGAATCCCTGTCGCAACAATCAGCACATCCAGGAAGGATTTGAGGCTGAAGTAGAGCAACACGCCGATCAGCGCCAGTGCCATCGGCACGACAAACCGCAGCCGGGCATTGGCGTGCTCCATGTTCTCGAACTGGCCGCCCCATTCCGTGACGTAGCCTTCCGGTAATTTCACGTCGGCCGTAATCTTCGCCTTCGCTTCGGCAACAAAGCTGGCGACGTCGCGCCCGCGTACGTTGCATTGGATGACGGTACGCCGCCGGCCCCATTCGCGGTTGATTGTGGCCGGGCCTTCGGTGAGCGAAATCTTCGCCACGCTTTCCAGCGGCAACACGGCCCCGGTCGCGGTGGGGATGAGCGTCGCCGCCAGTGCATCCGGATCAGTGCGCTGCCGGTCGGGCAACCGGACGACGAGTGGAAACCGGCGCTGGCCTTCACGGATCTCGCCCACTTGTTTCGTGCCGACGGCCTCGACAATACTGAGCACGTCGCGGGTGGAGACACCAAAGCGGGCACTGGCGTCCGGGTCCACTTTCACCTGGAGCACCGGCTGACCGGTAATCTGTTCGCCGGCCACCTCGGTCGCGCCGCGCAGGCCGCTCAACACCAGTTGGACCCGGTCCGACAAGTCGCGCAGCGTCTCGAGGTCGTCCCCGTAGATCTTGAGCGCCACATCGCCGCGCACGCCGGCAATCATCTCGTTCATCCGCATCTCGATTGGCTGGCTGAACGCGGCGGTCATGCCGGGCACTTGCTGGAACACTTTCCGCATCGCGGCGATCAACTCCGGCTGCGTGCGCGCCTGCTTCCATTGGTCGCGCGGCTTGAGCGCGATGAAAAAATCCGTCAACTCGATGCCCATCGGATCGGTGGCGACTTCCGCCGTGCCGAGCCGCGACCAGATGTGTTCGATCTCGTCCGGGAACTTTGCGAGCAGGGCTTTTTCAATCCGGTCATTCAACCCGACCGCTTCGTCCAAGGAGACGCCGGCCAGCCGCACGGTGCTGACGGCGAGGGCTTGTTCGCCGAGTTTCGGGAGAAACTCGCCACCCATCCGCGTCGCGAGCAACGCCCCGCCCACCACCAGCGCCAACGCCGCCACCAACGTGACCGTGCGCCGGCGCAACGCCCAATCCAACGTCGGCGCATAGAGCCGGTGCGCGAGCCGCACCAACCATGGTTCGCGTTCGGCAATGTGTTTCGGCAAGAGCAGACTGGCCAGCACCGGCATGAGCGTGAGCGACAGGATGAGCGAGCCGGCCAGCGCGAAGATCATCGTCAGCGCCATCGGCCGGAACAATTTCCCTTCGATGCCTTCCAGCGTCAGAATTGGGAGAAACACAATCATGATGATCAATTCGCCGAACATCGTCGGCTTCCGCACCTCGATGGCCGCGTCGCGGATGGTGTCCATCCATGATTTGTCTTTGCGGCGGGACACATGCCGGACACAGTTTTCCACCATGATTACCGAGCTATCCACGATCAACCCGAAATCAATCGCGCCGAGACTCAGCAGGCTGGCGGCAATGCCGGCTTGCAACATGAAGTTCGCGGCAAACACCATCGCCAACGGGATTGCCGCCGCCACGATCAACCCGGCGCGAAAGTTGCCGAGGAACATGAACAACAGCGCGATCACGAGCAGCGCCCCGGCCAGCAGGTTGTGCTCGACGGTGCGAATGACTTTCTCCACCAACTCCGTCCGGTCATACAGCGTCTCGACGATCACGTCCGCCGGCAATGACTGCTGCACCTCGGCCAGCTTCGTTTTCAACGCGCGCGTGACGACCGCGCTGTTCTCGCCCATCAACATGAATCCCAGCCCGAGCACCGCTTCGCCTTTTCCCTCGGCCGTCACCGCGCCGCGCCGAATCTCGTGGTCCACCTGCACCGTTGCCACGTCGCGCACACGCACCGGCGCGCCGTCGTGGGCCGTGATGACGATATTGCCGATTTGCTCGGGATCGGTCGCCAGCCCGACGCCATGGACCAACAACGATTCGCCGCTGCGCACCACCTGGCCGCCGCCGACGTTCTGGTTGTTCGCCTGCAACGCCTCGATCAGTTCGGCAAACGTCAGCCCGTGTTTGATGAACCGTTCCGGCTCGACCACAACGTGATACTGCTTCTCAAATCCGCCCCAACTATTCACTTCCGCCACGCCGCGCACCTGACGCAACTGCGGTTTCACGACCCAGTCATGCAACTCGCGCAACTCCGTCAGCGTCCGCTTCGGATTGTCCGACCGCACGACGTAATGAAACACCTCGCCCAACCCGGTCGAGATCGGGCCGAGTTCGGGCCGCTCGATTCCGTCCGGCAACTCGACGCCTTGCAGCCGCTCGGTGATGAGTTGCCGGGCGAGATAGATACTCGTCGCGTCCTCAAACGTGGCCACCACTTGCGACAACCCAAACTTTGAGATCGACCGGACATTCTGCAATCCCGGCAAGCCGCTGACCGCTTGTTCGATGGGCAATGTGACCTGTTGCTCTGCCTCCAGCGGATTGAGCGCCGGCACGCTGGTGTTGATCTGCACCTGTACCGGCGTCGTGTCCGGAAACGCATCAATCGGCAACCGCAGCAACGCCCGTCCGCCAATGAGCAATAGAACAACTGCCAGGATGCAAACCAGCAACCGGTTCTTCAGCGAGAAATCAATGATCCAGTTCAGCATGGTTTGTTCTCCGTTATCCTGTCATTCCGAGCTTGCGAGGAATCTCTGGAACCGGTCCGGCCTGCGGAAAGATTGAGATTCCTCGCAAGCTCGGAATGCCAGAATTGGCTACTCATGCGCGCACCCCGCCCCTAACCGCGAGATAAGCAGTTGGGATTTCACGGTGAACGCTTGCGCCACGACGACCGGGTCACCGGCCTGCACGCCGGTCACGACCTCGACTTGGCCGTTGTGTGTTGCGCCGAGTTGCACAGCGCGCGCTTCGTAAAGGTCGGGCGCAACTTGCACAAAAACCAACGGCTTGCCGTTCACGCGTTGCACTGCCGCCGCTGGCAACAGCAACGCCCCATCGGCCTGTCGCGTGAGGATACGCGCGCGGGCAAACATCCGCGACCGCAGAACGCCCGTCGGATTGGGAATCTCAGCGCGGGCACGCGCCAGACGCGTGCGTTCGTCCACTTCCGCACTCACCCACGTGAGCGTACCGGTAAAAGTCTGCCCCGCCAGCGAATCCACGCTCAACTCGACCGGCTGGCCGACGCGCACCCGGGACAGCGCCGTCTCCGGCAGGTTCAACATCGCCCACATCGTCGACCGGTCGGCGAGGGTGAACAACGGTTTACCAGCTTCCACCAACGCCCCGCGCACGGCGCTGCGTTCGATGATCTCGCCGGCAAACGGCGCGCGCACTTCGAGCAATACTGGTTCGTCTGGTTGCCGGCCCATCGTGTCGATATCGGCCTCGCTGAACCCAAGCGTACGGGCTTGCTGGCACGCGGCGCGGTGCGCAGCCTCAGCCTCCTGCAAATCCTTGCCCGCAGTAATGCCGTCGGCTCGCAGTTTCCGTTCGCGTTCCAACGTCTGATGCGCGAGCACCGCCTTGGCTGCTGTCTCGGCAATCTGCGCCGACCAAATCCTCGCCACTGGCTGACCCTCCTTCACCTTGTCGCCCAAATCGGCCGTCACGTCCCGGAGAATGCCCCCGACCGGTGCCGCGAGTTGAGCAAGTTGGTTCTGATTGAACGCGAGTTCGGCGTAACACTCGATGCCGTCCGTCATCGCGCCCGTCGTCGGCGTCGCAGTCTCAAGGCCGACGAGTCTGGCAGATTCCGTCGAGGGCAACCGGACTTTCACGCTACTTCCCGGTTTGAGGTTGGCCGTCAGCTCGGGGTGGCAAATGCCGCATTCATCTTCCGGCACGTTGTGTTCCTCGCACATCAACCGCTTGGCCGCGGCCTGAGGTTTCTGCGGTTTCAATTCCGGGTGGCAGAGGAAACACTCGTCCTCGTAAAGCCCGTGCTCGTCGCAATACGCGCGTTTCTTGTCCTGCAACTCAGGATGGCACAACCAGCACCGGTCTTCGTAGCGGTTGTGCTCCTTGCACCACAATCGTGCCGGGTCGCGCACCCCGGCCGGGATGCCGGCACTCGGGGCGGTGGGCTTGTGTTTAGAGTGGTCGTCGGCCTGTTTGCCGCAACCGACGCAGAGGGCGGCGGCCAATAGGAACATTCCGAGGGTTTTCATACTGTTACTCCGTTTGGGGTGTGCCCGCCAACGCTTCCAGGTCGGCTTGGGCGAGATTGAGTTCGAGAAGTTTGTCCAAATACGCCAGCCGCGCCTCGGCCAGCGTTCGTTGCGTGTCCACGAGATCGAGGAAACCGAACTTACCGGCCTCGAACCCGCCACGCACCAATTTCAATGCCTCCTCCGCTTTCGGCAGAATGCGTGTCCGGTACGTTTCGACTTGCTCGCCCGCCGCGCGCAACCGCGCCTCGGTCACCGCGAAATCCTGCGCCAACCGTTGTTCGGTCGCAGTCAGGTCGTAGCGCGCCATTTCAGCCAGCGCGCGGGTCTCGCGTTTACGGCCTTGGCCATGGTCGAAGATCGGCAGAGGGATGGACACGCGAAACTCCAGGAGATTTTCGTCGACCGCTGCATCCCGGCCACCCGATACGCCAAGCGTGACGTCCGGCAACGGATCGAGCTTGGCCCGGCGCCACTCCAGTTCTGCTCGTTCTCGGCCTGTCTGCGCCGCGCGGAGATTTGGATGTTGCGCCAGCCCTGCCGCATCGACAGCCGGCACGTTGGTACGCAAGTTCCCCTGCAACGCGCCCAGCGGTTCACGCGGATGCCCGAGCAACGTCGCCAACTCCTGCTTCGCTTCCGTCAATTCGCGCCGCGCCACCGTCAGTTCGAGATGCGCTCGTTCCAATTCGATCTCCGCGCGCAAATTCTCCTGATTACCTGCCGCCCCGGCTTCGACGCGTTTGCCGGCAACGTTCACGAGCGACTCCGACAAATCGCGCAGTTCTCCTGAGACACCTACTTTGCGCCCGGCCGCCAACGCCCTGTAAAACGCGGATTTCACCATCCGCACCAGCCCGCGTTCCTGGGCGCGATACTCGTTCTCCGCGACGCTGATCCCGCGCTGACCGATCTGGCCATCAAGAGATTTCTTACCGGGAAACGGTACGTTCTGTGCAAGGCCGATCATGTTTTTGGAGCGTGCCAACCCGACATCGCTCGACGGCATGTCCTCAGCACTGAGTTCGAGATCGGGATTGGGCCATGCCCGCCCTTGCACAGCGCGGCCGGTCGCCGCTTCAATCTGTTGACGAGCGGCGCGTAACTCCGGGTTACCGGCCAACGCCGTGGCCACCGCGTTCGAGAGCGTTAGCTCCGCCCGCACTGCACCCGCACACACAATCAGTAACGACAAAATGAGTTTTGTTTGCACACGGTCATCTCCTGTTGACACACCACGACTGCGATTAACGACACCAGTGGAGACGAACTAGACTCGGGGAGGATTAAAGATGTCGGCGACGAACAACGGCAGCTTCACTTGCTCATCGAAGATTCGATAAGGCTGCCGGCTGAGGTTTGTTGTGACGACGGCCGGATGTTGCGGCACGAGATTCATACTGTGACACACACAATGCGTGGTGCAGTGGCTCCCCTCCACGTCATCCGCGTGGTCGTCACCACTATCACAAGCAAACGCGCATCCGCCGAAGGCGGCCGCGAGTCCGGCAATGACAAGGACTGCGAGCAGTTTCGCTGTGTTTCCGCGCATGGCATTCCTCATAACACCAGTATCACCATTCGTCAAGCGCCCGCCCGCCGCTCGCGCATTCGAAAAAACTTGATCAGCGGCAGCATGTAATCGGCGTCGGTGCGAATCTCGACCTGGTCCACCGCCGTCGCGCGGAACAGTTGTCGCAGGCCGGCGAGCCGTGCCTTCGCCTTCAACGCGAACGCTTCACGCACATCGGCATCGAACGTGTCCACGATCGCCCGCTCGCCGGTTTCGGCATCGCGCAGTTCGACGAGACCGACTGGCGGCAACTCTTCTTCCCGGGGATCGCGGACACTCAGTGCGACGATGTCGTGGCGCTTGCCGGCCACGCGCAAACTCTTGCGAAACTCTTCGTCCTGAAAATCCGAGAGAAGAAAACACACCGCCCGGCGACGTTGGACGCGATTGAGGTAATCGAGCGCAAGGCTCAGGTCGGTACCGGTACTACGCGGCTCGAACGCGAGAATCTCACGAATCACACGCAGCACATGCCGGCGTCCCTTCTTCGGCGCAATGTACTTCTCGACGCGGTCAGTGAAGAGGATGACGCCCACCTTGTCGTTGTTGCGAATCGCCGAAAACGCGAGCACTGCGCCGAGTTCGGCGGCCAATTCGTTCTTGGTCTGGCGGACACTGCCGAACTGACCGGAGGCACTGACGTCCACGACCAGCATCACGGTGAGTTCGCGCTCTTCCCGGAATTTCTTGATATACGGATGCCCGAAGCGCGCGGTCACGTTCCAGTCGATGGAGCGCACTTCGTCGCCCGGCAGGTATTCGCGGACTTCCTCGAACTCCATCCCGCGTCCCTTGAAGACGGAATGGTACTGTCCGCCGAGCACGTCCGTGACTTCCCGGTTCGTGCGGATTTCGATCTGGCGGATGCGCTTGAAAAGCGCAGGAGACAGTAGGCGGAAGGCAGTAGGCTGGGGATTTGGTTTAACGCTCATCTGCGATCACGAACCGGGTTAGGCCGGTCAACATTTTGCCGACTTCCTTTGCCAACCCATTTAGTCTGTCAAAGTCCATCGTGAAGCCGAGGTCGCGACAGAGGATAAAATAGTATCGCAGTTCCTCAAGCGACGCGTCTGCAATGTTGTAGAACCGTGCCTTGTCCATTCTGCCACGACGTTTGAATCCCTCCGCGATATTTGCCGGCACAGCGACGGCGGCGCGCCGCATCTGACTGACGAGTCCGCACTTCTCACCGGCAGGCAATGTTTCGGTCAGCTTGTAGACCTGCAGAACCAAGGCGTGAGCCTTCTGCCAAACTTCAAGCTGTTCAAATCTCTCAACGCTCATCTTGCCGTTCCCTGCCTACTGCCTCCTGCCGTCACGGTACCGGCACTTCATCGAATATCCTCTTGATCACGCTTTCGCTGGTCATGTCTTCCGCCTCGGCCTCATAGCTAACGATAACGCGATGCCGGAGCACATCCATCCCGATGGTCTTCACGTCCTGCGGTGTCACGTAGCCGCGACCTTGCAGGAACGCGTACGCCTTCGCCGCGATATTCAGATAGATCGAAGCACGCGGCGACGCGCCGTATTGAATCAGACCGGCGATGTCGATCTTGTAGGACTTCGGATCGCGCGTGGCGAACACGAGGTCAACGATGTAATTCTTGATCTTGTCGTCCATGTACACTGAATCGACGACCTTGCGAGCTTTGAGAATCTGCTCAGGCGTGACCACTGGCTGCGTGACAATCTGCTTACCGGTCTCGGCCATGCGATCCATAATCTGGCGCTCCTCTTCCTTGCTCGGATATTTGATGGAGAGCTTGAGCATGAACCGATCGAGTTGCGCTTCCGGCAACGGATACGTGCCCTCCTGTTCGATCGGGTTCTGTGTCGCGAGCACGAGAAACGGGTCCGGCAGCTTGAACGTCTGCTCGCCAATCGTGACCTGCCGTTCCTGCATCGCCTCGAGCAGTGCGCTTTGGACTTTGGCCGGGGCGCGATTGATTTCGTCCGCCAGAATGAGATTGGCGAAGACCGGCCCCTTCTTGATGCGGAACTCGCCGTCTTTCGGATTGTAGATCAGCGTGCCGACGACATCGGCCGGCAAGAGGTCAGGGGTGAACTGGATTCGGTGAAAGGTTGTCTGAATCGCCGCGGAAAGCGTTTTCACCGAGAGTGTCTTAGCCAAGCCCGGCACGCCTTCGAGCAACACGTGTCCGTCAGCCAGCAAGCCGATCAGCAAGCGCTCGATGAGATATTTCTGCCCAACGATGACCTTACCAATCTCGCCGGTGAGTTGCCGGACGAACTCACTCTCGCGTTTGACCTGTTCGTTAATTGCCGCAATACCTTGTTCCATTCATGTCTCCTTCAGAAGAAAAACCATCTTATTGACACGACCTCACAGGGGAAAGTTCAAAGTGGCGCGCCGAGCCGAAGCCTTGGCGAAGGCTGGCGGCCCCAACGGGATTCGAACCCGTGTACCCAGATTGAGAATCTGATGTCCTAGGCCTCTAGACGATGGGGCCGGCCAGAAAACGCAGCACAGGATACCGAACCCGAAAGGAAAATCAAGCGTGCCGTCACGCTGGTGGTGGTACAGTTTCGGTATTGTAGCCGGCGCCGTCTGCCGATCCTTTCGGCGGTCGCAGACCGCCGCTACAGTCAAAGCACTGCCATCACGCCCGGCCATTGCTAGCGGTGTTTTTGCAGCCAGTATTCCCGGAAGGAACGCAGCCGTGGAAGCGTCTCACGGTCTTTGGCGCGATTGGTGGCGGCTTTGCTGGCGATGATATCGTCGATGTGGCAGACCGGAAAACCATCGACCTCGACGTGGCGATTCCACGCGTCCTCAAACCGCTCGATCCCGTCAGGCGCAAAAACTAGGTCGAGGTCGAACGGGCCGTTCTTGAGCTGGATGAAGTCTTTGCCGCGTTCGATCTCGGCGGCTTCCGCAGCGTGGAACGTGAAGCCTAGGTCGCCGAGGGCCGCCACCGTTGCCCGACAGTTGGCAAGCGTCTTTTCGACGAACAAATCAGCGTCCTGCGTCGTGTCGGGGAAGCCCAGCAGGATCGCGCCGGATTTTCCGATGAACAGATACCGCACGCCGTGCCGGCGAAACGCGTCGCGAACCTCCTCCGCCTGACGGTACTCAAACGCGGGCATAGCCGAGCCAGTCCGGCAAGTTCTCCTCGCACCAGCGCCGGTAGTCCGCCGTGGTTTCAAACGCGCGGAACCTAGCGTCGTCGAGCACCGGCTTATACGTGTGGATAAAGGCGTACTTCCAGCGCACCGGCAACGGCCGGCGGGCGGCGGCCTCGAATTCCTCCAACCATTCGCGCGGGATGTCCATGCTCGGAAGTGTAGCGAGTTTGGCCGGTCTTGTCCACTCGCGGGCGTAACGGATGATTGTAGCCGCGGCTCTATGAGCCGCGCATTTGTTAGATCACCCTCACCACGCGCCTCGCAGAGGCGCGGCTACAACAGCGAGAGACACTACGGCGGGCAGCCGGTGACCGTCAATGCCACGCCGCTGTCGATGGCCGGACTTCCGTTCGAACTAAGCGGCACATTCACTCGGGCCACGGCCTCGCCGATGTTGCCGGCGGCGCACCCCGTCCATAAAACAGAAAGGCCGTCCCGAACTGACCGGGACGGCCCTTCGTTTTCCAGTTCCCGACCGGCTACGGCGTGGTTTGGGTCGCGATGTTCTTGATGATCTTGGTGTCGCCCAGCCAACCCGGCGCATTCGCCACTCCGATACCCAACGCACTACCACTGACAAACGCAGAGGTCCCCTGAACTGCGCCCTGACTTGTGAACTTGAACGGGCCAATAGCGGTTTCGGTCACGCCAGCGCTGGATTTGGTGGAGAGATCATTCGCCGTCCAGAGCAGGTTAAACGCGACGCTGGCCCCGGCGCTGCACGTGGTGACCGAGTTACTCACCACGGTGACGCAATGAGTCGTTGAGAAGCCCGGTCCGGTTGTCGTCGCGAGATGCGCGGATGTGGCGGTGAATTCAATGTCATTGGTCGGAATCAGTCCCCAGCCGTAGTTGTAGGTTGTGCGCGTGAAGACGCAGATCGTAAATTCAGTGCCGTCGTTGCCGATTTCTGTGTGGCACACTTCGCTCGACGGGTCATTGCCCCAGATTTCGTAGAACAGGAACGTCTGGCCGTTATTCTGGAACAAGTTGATCCGACCTCCCGCCCTTATGCCATTCCCATAATCAGAGAACTGGACTTCGGCGCTGCGGCCATTCCCTTTGGCCTGCCAGAGCGTGACCGTCTCCGCCGAAACGGAGCTGACGGCGACGCCCAGAGCAAGTGCGCCGACTAATGCGAGCGTGATGATTTGGTGTTTTCGTTTCATGGTGTGGTTCTTCCTTTCTGTTTGGTTTCGGGATTCAGTTTGCGTTTCTTGATTCGCGGAGTTGTTCATGTGTGCCTCAGTTCTGGGGTTGGTGTAGCCGCGCTTCTGTGAAGCGCGGGTCGTTGGTTCTCAAAACGAAGATGGCGCTTCGCAGAAGCGCCGCTACAACGATTTGCCGAGGGTGGAATAACGGGAACGGCAACCGGGCCGGTTGCCCTACAATCGGGAAGCGCTGCGAGGTTGGGAACTGCCTGCCTGCCTGCCTGCGCAGGCGGTATGCCACAGGAATTTACGTGTCAGCATTTGTGTCGTCTCCCAGCCAGCCGCGGAAGTTGTACGCGAAACTGAGATGCGTGTCAAGGCCAGATAAATCAATGGCTGACAGGTTGTTGATTTGGTGTAGCCGCGGTTCTGTGAGCCGCGGATTACTTAAGAAACCCTCACCGCGCGCCTCGCAGAGGCGCGGCTACAAGCGCTTCAGAATCAAGCCTGCAACCCCGCCAGCAACTTGTCGTGCACCCCGCCAAAGCCACCATTGGAGAACACTCCCACGACGTCGCCGGGACGCAGTTGCGGCATCAATTCCCGGACAATCTCATCGGCACCGGCGGCGTAGCGTGCCGGCCGGCCTTGCGCCTGTAATTCCGCAATGATCTGCTCGGGGTCCAACCGCTCCTGCGCCGGCACTTCGTTGAGGCGGTCCACCCGCGAGATAAACACACCGTCCGCCAGCGCCAGCGACTCGGCCAACTCGCGCTGGAACACGTTGCGGCGCGTGGTATTGCTGCGCGGTTCGAACAACGCCCAGACGCGTTGCCGGGGATATTTCGTTCGGATCGCTCGAATCGTCTCCGCGATGGCTGTCGGGTGATGTGCAAAATCGTCGAGCACCGTCACGCCGCGCACTTCGCCGCGCACCTCCATCCGGCGTTTCACACCCGTAAAACTCGTGAACCCGCGTTGGATGTCCTCGCGCGTCAGCCCAAACTCCCGGGCGCACACGGCCACCGCGGCAGCGTTCCGGTGATTGTGCGCGCCGGCCAGCGGCAACGAGTAACCGGCGAAATCGGCCAGCGTGAAAAACCGCACACGCGATTGCGCGCCCTCGATGACCTCGCACACGCTTGCATCATCACCGTTGGCGATGATCAACCCGCGCCGCGGCACGATTGCGACCAGTTGCCGAAACGCGCGCTTGACCGCCGCCAAGTCCGGGAAGATGTCGGCGTGATCGAACTCGATATTGTTGAGGATCACCGTGTCGGGTCGGTAGTAGACAAACTTGCTGCGTTTGTCGAAGAACGCCGTGTCATACTCGTCGCCTTCGACAGCAAAATAGTGGCCTGCGGCGGCGCGCGCGCCGTGGCCGAAGTTGGTTGGGATGCCGCCGATGAGGAAACCGGGGTCGAGCCCGGCCGATTCCAGCACCCACGCCAGCAGGGAAGTCGTGGTCGTTTTCCCGTGTGTGCCGGCCACCACGATGGAGTGCTTGCCGCGCAGAAACCGGTCGCGAATTAACTCCGGCAACGAGCAGAAGTTCAATCGTTCGTCGAGGACGCGTTCGATTTCAGGATTGCCGCGCTTCATCGCGTTGCCGATGACGACGAGATCGGGCCGGTGGTCGAGATTCGATTCCCGGTAGCCTTGGGCGATGCGAATCCCGCGCGTTTCGAGGAACGTGGACATCGGCGGATAGACGTTCTCGTCGCTGCCGGTGACGGCGAGGCCGAGATCACGGCACATCGCGGCGACCGACGCCATCGCGGTGCCGGCGATCCCGACGAAATGGATCGAGTTGACCTCCTTGTTCAACGTCTTTAGGATTCCCCGCGCGAGCTTGTAACAGATATGCCCGAGAGAATCAATGTTTCAGATTGGCGCACCCCGCTCAGAATCCCTGTGCGCCATCCAGATTTCGATTTGGCCGGCACGCTGGAGTGCGGTCAGGCCTTCCGCTGGCAACGCGGCCCGGACGGCTGGTTTACCGGTGTCGTTGCCGGCGAAGTCTGGCGACTGCGGCAAACGGGTGATGCATTGGAATACAACTGTAGCCGCTGCGTAAGCTGCGGTTCGCCCGAACCCGAAGCTCACGCTTCGGCTACAGAAGTCGAACGCTATCTCGCCTTGGACGTTCCGCTAGCGAAAGTCGTCGCCACCTTCCCCGACGACGCCGCGCTCCACGATGCCGTGAAGAAACACTGGGGCTTGCGCGTGCTCCGGCAAGAACCGTGGGAGACGCTGGTCTCATTCATCGCCAGTTCGACGAAACAGATCGTGCAAATCCGCCAGATCGTTGCGCAGTTGGCCCGTCAACTCGGCCACAACGACGCCTTTCCGACGGTTGATGTTGTCGCCCGTGCCACGCACCGACAACTCGTGGACTGCAAGCTTGGCTTCCGGGCGAAGTATCTGCTCGCTGCCGCGCAAGCCATCGACAGCGGCGAAGTCCGGTTGGACAAACTGCCGGGGATGGACTACGACCGTGCGCTCGAAGAGTTGATGAAGCTACCGGGGGTCGGGGAAAAGATCGCTGCGTGCACGCTGTTGTTCTCGTGCGGCCACGATGAGGCATTCCCGATTGACGTGTGGATCGAACGCTCGTTGCGCCGGCTCTACTTCGACGGCAAGAAAGTTCCCGCAAGAAAGTTGCGCGATTTCGCCCGGTCACACTTTGGCCCCTACGCCGGCTGGGCACAGCAGCATCTATTTTTCCAAGAGCGCTCGCGCGGTCGCCAGCCGTTGCTCGATGCCGGCGCGCAGGCTTGATTGACGCTCGGCGGTGGCGGCGAGCGCTTGTTCATAGGTCGCGATGGCTTCGTCGCGTTTGCCTTGTTTCATTTGAATCCACGCCAGAGTGTCGAGGTAGTAGGCGCGGTGCGACGGACGAAGCTTCACGGCGCGCTCGCAGAGTTGAACAGCTTCTTCGAGGTTGGCGTTCAACTCGCCGTAGGCGTAGGCGAGATTGTTGAGCGCGTCCGGGTTGTCGCCAGCCTTCGCGAACGCGGCGGCGGCTTCGGCGAAGAGTTTCTGTTTGAGCAAGGCATTGCCGAGGTTCATTTGGAAATACGAATTCTGGGGCTGCAATTCCGCCGCTTCCCGGTAATGGCCCGCGGCGGCGGCGAACTTGCTGGCGCGTTCGAGGAAGACGCCGAGATCGTTGTGCTCGTCGGCGGACAATCGCCATGTGGCGCGGTCGGGCGGACAGACAAGCAGCGTCCACCGGTCCGCGCGATCCCACCATCGGAGAAAGTCCTCTTCGCGCAGTTGGAGACGGGGCCGCGTGTCGGAGTGGACGATGAGTTGGTCACCGCGGTAGTCAAGAACAACGAAGTAGTGATACCGGTGGCCGAGTTTGCCGAGGACGATGACGGGAATGCCGGCCGACAGCTTTTCGTGCAGGTCGGCGCGCGTGCCCCGGCATTGCCGTGTCCAAAGACCAAAGCGTTGGGCGTAGCCGGCCAGGTCGGCAGTGAGTGTGCCGTGAATTTCCGGCAAGTAGATGGCGGAAGCGATTTCGTCTTGCGTCACTGCGTGGCCATGGAAGTTCGCAACCATCGCTAGCGCGGCCGGGCCGCAGTAGTTGCTTTTCTGTGCAATGAATGGGACTTCGAGGGCGAGCGCGAGGACCAGAAACAAACTCACGTCAGCCGATGCGGAAGACGATGTCGCGGACGGCGGTCTTGCCGATGCGCTCGCGAACCTTTTGGAGCAAGAGCGGTTTGTGGTAGCGAGAGAGTTCTTGCAGCCAGCCCGGATGATCGACGGCGATGATGAGCAGTTTGTTGCGCAGGCTGACCGGCTGGGCGTGACGGGCGATGTCGGTGCCGACGATTTGTGGCCAGAGGAAAAACACTTGCGACTGCTGCAGTCGCTGCTCCAAGCCCAGTCCTTTCATGACGGTGGGCACGAGCTTGTCCATGGCGGCGGTGCGGCGGGCGGCCGGGTCGGGAGCGGCAAAGGGCCGCCATTCGCGTAGAACCTGCGTTCGGAGCGCAGGTGTCACTGGGATTGCGATTGGGCCTGGGTGGCCGCAGTGGTTTGCTCCTCGCCATCGTGACCGATCGCTTCCACAGGGCAACCTTCCTGGGCCTCCTTGCACAGCACTTCCTCCTCGGGCGAGACCGGCTGTTTGAACACGAAGCTGTAGCCGCCATCTTCGTTGCGGGTGAAGTTATCCGGCGCGGTCTCGCGGCACAGATCGCAGTCGATGCACTGGTCATCGACGTAGAACTTGCCGGCGATGTTGTCCGAATACTTGTTTGCGAAAAATGCCATTTTACCCCCGAGAGATTGACAGCACTATAGCTGCCCGGGGCGGGCTGTTCAATCAAAAATCACGCCCCCTGATACCGCAGCAGCGCGCCAATGCGTCCGCCGTCGCGCAACGGGGTTGGCCCTTGGAGGTGCTCGATCTGGCAGTTGCGTTGCATGGCCAACTCGATTGCCTCGTCCACCACGTCGGCACACGGCTCGACCGGCTTCTGGCACCGCGGACACTCCCCCGGTTCGAGGCTGACGTAGTGACAGGCGAAACACGCGTACCCCGGCATCTCGAAGCCTTCCTCGACGAGCAACGTCTGCGCCTCGCCGCGTTCGAGCGCGTTCAACGTCGCGCTCACGCCGCGCACGGCGCGGTCGCCGGCTTCCGCCTTCTGCACCAATTCCTCGGCCATCTGCCGCTCGTGTTCCCACTTGACGCGTTCCTCGATCTCCAGCGCGTGCTGCAAAATTTCCGCGGTGCTGATCTTCGACACGTCCGCGTGGAAATCGCCTACCCAACGCGACCGCAGGTACGGATGGAGAAAACCCTTGAACTCACTCAACGACTGGCGCTGCCCGCCGAGAATCAGGCCATCGAACCGGTCGCGCTGAAACACCCGGAACACCTCGTTGGCCAGTCGCCGGTAATGGTGTTGCACGGCGTGCGCATGTCGGCGCTCCATGTTGCGCTCGCTGCGGCCGCCAAACCCGCCTTCGCGGACCCGCCGGGGAACATCATCGTCAACGTCCGAACGCTTGAGGATCTGGCCGAGATAAACCTCGAAGATCTGCCCATGCACGCGGTCGACGAGCACGACGCAATACCGGTGATATTCGGCGAGGATGGCCGTGAGCGGCCGGATGTAGGGATCGTGGTCGGCAATGAGAATGTTTCGCACCAAGCGCGGCAAGCCGTAGGTCTGCCAGAATTTTTCTCCCGCGCACGAGAAGATCGCCACGGCCTTATGCCGGTTGGCCACGATCTCCGGCATCACAAACGCTTCGATCTCCTCGAAATCCTTCCGCAACGACTCGCGCTGATTGTGGCTGCCGGTCTTGGCGGAAAGTTGATGCTGTGCGTTCTGCAGCAGATCCTTGGTGCGGATCTTCAACATCTGCGCCGCCATCTTGCTGCGATCAAGATTCAGATAACAACTGGTGACCAAATGCTCCCCGTCCCTGAACCCCAACAACTGATCGATCTGCTGACGCGTAATCATAACGCCAATCTCCTTGGACACAGACGTGGTGGGTTGAACTTCTCGGGAGGATCAGATTCTGAACTATCGGCTGCTTACTCATTGCATATCGGGCTGCACTGCTGTCCGATTAAAAACCCTGTAAACACAGTTGATTTGTGAGGTTGAGCGTTTCGTCAATGGGTGGAGATGGAGCAAAGGCGTGCAAAATGGGCATTTTCTCGAACAACGTCAGGCTCGAAATCTGTAAAATCGC
>CAZMKD010000052.1:0-17339 GCA_964566575.1 uncultured Verrucomicrobiota bacterium | reverse complement strand
CGCGGCGGAAGCCGCCGCAAGGGGGTAGGTCGCCACTACACGCCGTTTGGCAAGCGCCGGCGACGAAATCCTGAGCAATTGCGACGGCCACCGCCACGAAAAAAACGAAAACCCGGTCCGGTTGCGGGAAAGGGGCTAACTCACAAAATTATTTCGCGTAGCTTCGGCTGCTGTCCAACTCGAAACTGACAATTTCACTTCAAGGACGGCGTTGAAGGCGCGCCCGCAAGGGCGTGCCTGAAAACGTTCCTTGAAAGGCATGTCAGTGCCTGAGTTGGGGCGTGAGTAAGTCACGCCCCCTTGCTTTTTCAGGCACAAGCATCTTTTCAAGGAAGCCATCCCCGATCCGCCGTCGTCAAGACTCTGGCGGACACGACAGGGCTGATTCGCACGCGCGAGCGAGCAGCCTATGTCTGGAACAATCCATGATGTTCTTTCGTATTTCCGCGAAGAGGCGTTTCACAGTCGCGATCTCGGCGACAAGTTTGAGCGGCTGATTGCCAGCTACCTCACGCATGATCCGAAATATGCCGATCTGTTCGGTGGCAACGTCTGGCTTTGGACGGAATGGCCGCACCACAACAAGATGCCGGATACCGGCATTGACCTTGTGGCCGAGGAAACGGCGACC
This sequence comes from uncultured Verrucomicrobiota bacterium, assembly GCA_964566575.1. Classification (GTDB taxonomy): domain Bacteria; phylum Verrucomicrobiota; class Verrucomicrobiia; order Palsa-1439; family Palsa-1439; genus CAZMKD01. The sequence continues at coordinate 16,708 of CAZMKD010000052.1, read as the reverse complement.
GGTGACGTATGGGCGATTCAATGCAAGTTCTGGCAGCCGGACTCTTACGTTCCAAAGGCTGACATTGATTCGTTTCTGGCGACTTCCAGCAAACATCCGTTCAAGAAGCGTCTCATCGTTTCCACCACGGACAAATGGACAAGCAATGCTGAAGACAACCTGCGCGGCAACGCCCGCACTTCTGGCGAGCAACGCCGCATGGAACGCGGCAATGTTTTCGGCGAAGGTACGCGAACGCCAGTGGCCATCACGCTTTTGGTGAAGAAGTCCGGCAAGAAAGCCGGTTGCGCGCTCTATTATCACGACATCGGCGATTATCTAACACGCGAAGAGAAGCTTGCCAGCGTCACGAAATTCGCGAGCACGAAAAGCATTCCGTGGGAGCAAATCATGCCGAACAAGAACCACGATTGGATTAACCAGCGTGATGAGAAGTTCGGGACTTTCATGCCGGTAGGCTTGAAGGAAGAGAAGGGCAGCCAAGATGTTGAAGCGCCATTTGTGATGTATTCCGCAGGCGTAAAGACAAATCGCGATCCTTGGGCTTACAACTTCTCGAAAACGAAGCTGGCGCAAAACATGGCGCGCATGGTTGAGCATTTCAACGAGCAGGTTGCAGGCTTCAAGAAAGCATCTTCAAAGGGAATCAAAGTTAAAGACTTCATCGACACCGACCCGAAGAAGATTGGTTGGTCAGGCAGTACGAAGTGCAGAAGATGCGGTTCGGCAAGCAGGGCAAGGAAGTGGACAAGACGGTCATCCAGTACAACAGCCACCTCACGTTGAGTGGCATCCCGCTGGAAGCCTACGACTACGTCGTCAACGGACGCCCCGCGATTGAATGGATCATGGAGCGCTACCAGTTGATGACCGACAAAGACAGCGGCCTCACCAACGACCCGAACGATTGGCCGCGCGAGCACAACGATCCGCCCTACATCCTGAACCTCCTCAAACGCATCATCACCGTCAGCCTCGACACGATGAGGATTGTGAAGTCGTTACCGGCATTGAAAGAGCGTCAGAGATAGCCGACGACTTCACATTATCAGGCTAGCTTACGCGCCGAACTTGTCGAACCGTTTGGCGTTGGCTTGCATGAGGCGGATGAGATACTTGGCTTCAAACACGCCGAGACTCCCGGAGTTGGCGGCGCGTTCCGTGAACCGGTCTAGGCCGTCCCAGCCGGCGATCTCGCCGCTAATCATCACCGGCTGAGGATGCCAACTGTGACCCTTGACCGGCACCGGCGTGCTGTGGTCGCCGGTCAGCACGAGCACGTCGACAGCCGGCAGCAGTTGACTGATCGCGGCGTCGGCTTCTTCGATGGCTTTGACTTTTGCGTCGAAGTTGCCGTCCTCGCCCGCCATATCTGTGCCTTTGACGTGCACGAAGACGTAGTCGTGCGTTTTCAGCGCATCTACCGCCGCGGCGAATTCCTCCGCTACCGTCTTTGGCCCTTCGATCTTCTTCATGCCGACCAACTGGGCGAGACCCTTGTACATTGGATAAATCGCGATCGCGGCCGCCGTCAGTCCGTACCGTTGTTCGAACGTGGGAATGGCCGGCTGGTGCGCAATGCCCCTCAACAAAAAGCCGTTGGCCGGCCGGCAGTTCTTTAACAGCGGCAACGCTTGCTTGTAAAACTCTCCTACGACCTTGGCGGTCTTGGCCACCTTCGCGCTCCCTTTTGCTGTGGCGATGGGGAGACCCTCCCGGTGCGGGTCGGTGTCGCTGAGTGGGCCGGTCAGTCCTTTGCCACGAAATACGACAACAAACCGGTGACCCTTACCGGCTTTGATGATGATCTCGGTATCACCAATTTTCTTGATTTTCCTTTTGAGAAGCTCGACTTGCGCTTCACACACACTGGTGTCGATGCGACCGGCACGGCGGTCGGTCACGATACCTTTGGCGTCGAGCGAGCAGAAATTCGCCCGGGCGGCAACGTCACCGGCTTTGAGGTCGATGCCCAGCCCGAGCGCCTCGATCACGCCGCGGCCGACTTCGTATTCGAGCGGGTCGTAGCCGAACAATCCAAGGTGGCCAGGTCCGCTGCCAGGGGTAATGCCGGGGGCGACAGGGATCATCCGTCCCATCGCGGAACGTTTCGCCAGCATGTCGAACGTCGGCGTTTTCGCAGCTTCGAGCGGTGTACGGAAGCCGGTCGCCTCCGTCGCGATATCCCCGACTCCGTCGAGCACAACGAGAGCAAGCTTGGATTGGTTCGGAACGGTGAGGTTTTTGTAAACATCATCGAGTTTCATGTGATTTTGGCCTTGAAAACGGATTTGTTTCGCGTCACATTGGCACAAACCAGCGCCGCTTGTCAAAGGCGAAAACTTCCAAAGCGTGACGAGACTGCACAGTGAAAACCACATTTCTCGATAAGCTAATCGGCCGCATCGAGCGGATTGACCCGCAGAGTCTGCAGGGCTTTGTGTTGAAGCTCTCGCGTGAGAAGGGCTTTCTCGAAACACTCTTCAACACGATCCAGGAAGGCATTGTCGTCACAGATTCTGAGGGGCGCATCAATTATCTCAACGCTGCCGCCAGCGAATTGCTCGGCATCCCGGCTGAGCGCGGCGTCGGCGAGCCGGTCTCGCGCTACCTGCGTGATCTCGATTGGCAGAAGATTTGGTCGGCGGACAAAGATGAATGGCGCAAGGTGATGACGCACGAACTCGAAGTCACCTATCCCCGGCAACGCTTCCTCAGTTTCTACATCGTGCCGCTGGTGGACGAAGAACACGGCCTTGTGACCGGGATGGCGGTCATTCTGCGCGACGTGACCGAAGCCCGGCAACGCACCGCGACCGCCATCGAGTCGGAAAAACTCTCCGCGCTCACGTTGCTCGCCGCCGGCGTCGCGCACGAGATCGGCAACCCGCTCAACTCGCTCAACATCCATCTCCAACTCATGGAGCGCGAATTGAAGAATCTGCCGGCCGAGAAGGCCGACCGGCTGCGGGAGGACATCCGGATCGCACGCGACGAGATCGCGCGGCTCGACCGGATCATCAATCAGTTTCTCCGCGCCATCCGGCCGTCAGCGCCTGATCTGCAGCGCGCATCCATCAACGAGATTGCGACCGAATCGCTCACGTTGATGGAGCGGGAGTTGAAGAACCGCGACATCCTCGTCGAATTGGAAATGGCGAACGACCTGCCGTTCTGCCTCGTGGACCGGGCGCAGTTGAAGCAGGCGTTCTACAATCTGATCAAGAACGCGCTCCAGGCGATGCGCGCCGGGGGCATCCTCCGTGTCCGCACCGAGGCAAGTGAATCGCACGTTGCAGTTTCATTCATCGATACCGGGCACGGGATCGCAGTCGAACAGATCGGACGCATCTTCGAGCCGTATTACACAACGAAACCGGACGGCAGCGGCCTCGGGCTGATGATCGTGCAGCGGATCGTGCGTGAGCACGGTGGCACGATCGATGTCGAAAGCGATCCCGCGCGCGGCACGACCGTCCGAGTAAAGTTGCCGATTTACGAAAAACGCACGCGGCTACTGGCAGCCGCCGTTCATCATGCGACCGACCATACTGATCGTTGACGACGACCGGCCGCAGCGCGAGGGGTTGCAACGCGCGCTGACGGACCGGTACGAGGTGCTCACCGCCGATGAAGCGACGAAAGGCTACGCCCTGCTCGAGTCGCGGCCGGTCGATGTGTTGCTGACGGATTTGAAGATGCCGGGCGACGACGGGATGAAGTTGCTGCGCCGTGCAAGCTCGCTGACAAGTCCGCCGGTCAGCATCATGATGACGGCCTACGGCTCGATCGACAACGCGGTCGAGGCGATGAAGGCCGGCGCCTATCATTACATCACCAAACCGGTCAACCTCGACGAACTCGAGATCGTGATCGACCGCGCGTTGAAGAGCCGCCGCCTTGAAGCCGAGAACTTCAACCTGCACGAACAACTCGACCAGAAGTTCGGGTTGGAAAATCTCATCGGCCAATCGCCTGTCATGCGGCAGATTTTCGACATCGTGCAGCAGGTCGCGCCAACGCGGGCGACAGTGTTGATTACCGGCGCGACCGGCACTGGCAAGGAGCTCATCGCGCACGCGCTCCACAATCTTTCGCCACGCAAGAACGGGCCGTTCGTCGCCGTACATGCGGCGGCGTTGAGCACGACGCTGCTGGAAAGTGAATTGTTCGGACACGAGAAAGGCGCGTTTACCGGCGCAGTGGAGCGGCGCATTGGCCGGTTTGAGTTGGCCGACGGCGGGACGTTGTTTCTCGATGAAGTCAGCGAGATTGAGCCGGCCATGCAGGTGAAGCTTCTGCGCGTGCTGGAGGAGCGGGCGTTCGAGCGCGTTGGCGGATCGAAGACGATCCAGGCGGACGTGCGGCTGGTGGCGGCGTCGAACAAAGACTTGAAAAAGCTGGTCAACGAGGGGAAGTTCCGCGATGATTTGTTTTACCGGCTCAGTGTGGTGACGGTGAGCTTGCCGCCGGTGCGCGAGCGTCGGGAAGACATTCCGCTGTTGATCAGCGCGTTTGTTCGGCAATGCAGCGCCGAGAACGGGAAGCCGGTGCGCGAGATGACGCAGGAAGCCGTGAATGTGTTAATGGCGTACGACTGGCCGGGCAACGTCCGGGAGTTGCGCAACACGATCGAGCAGATGGTCGTACTCGCGCGTGGCGAACGGTTGACATTGCGGGATGTGCCGGCGACGATTCGCAGCGGCGCGGATTTGACGAAGATTTCCGTGGTGCGACCCGGGGGGAGTATGACGGTGGAAGAGGCGGAGCGACAATTGATGATTCAGGCGTTGAAGGAGAACGGCGGCAACCGGACGCGCGCGGCGGGCCGAATCGGGATGAGCCGGCGGACGTTGCATCGCAAGCTGAAGAAATACGGACTGGAAGAACTTTGAGAGGTTGATTGCACATGGCAACGGAACAAACAGTTCAGACGGCGCTCTTCAACATCGAGTTGGGGCGGGGCAAGACCGTGGTGCAGTGGGTCGTGGTTGTGTTGGGGGCTCTCACGCTCAGCCTCATATACTCGGCGAGCCAGTTCCGCGGGCTGGACAAACGTGAAGCGATGGACATGGCGCAACTGGCGCGCAACATCGCCCGTGGCGAAGGCTTCACCACGTCGGTGATTCGTCCGGTCAGCTTGTGGCATTTGCAGAACAGCCGGCCCGATCACAATCCGCACTTCGATCGCCATCCGGACCTTTACAATCCGCCGCTTTACCCGCTGGCGTTGGCCGGGCTGTTTCGGCTAATGCCGGCGAAGATCTTCGAGGCGAAACCCACCGACATCGTGTACTCGCCCGAACGATGGGTCATTCTGCCGTTTAATCAACTGTGCATGCTTTTGAGCGTGGTGCTGGTGTACTTCTGGGCCAGGCAAATGTTCGACCAGCGTTTGGCGCTCACCGTCGGTTGGTTACTCCTGTTTTCGGACACCTTGTGGTCCTATTCAATTTCCGGCCTGCCGACAACCTTTCTGATGTTGCTGCTGTTGTTGTCGATGTACTGCTTGTTTCGCGCCGACCAGCGGCTGAATCCGCCGGAGGCCACAGCCCCGGCGCCCCTGGACATGAAGACGATCGGACTGATCGTGGTCAGCGCCGTGTTGATGGGGTTGTGCTTTCTGACAAGGTATCTATCGGCGTTTCTGCTTGTGCCGATGGCGATTTACGTGGCGCGGACAATGCGCGGTCGCCGCGCTGGAGTGTGGGTGGCGCTGTATGTTGCGGTCTTCGTTGTCGTCATTGCCCCGTGGCTGGTGCGCAACTATCAGGTCTCCCGCAGCCTGCTTGGAGTGGCCCGGTATCAGTTCTTTGAGACGGAAGCATTCGTCCGCACCTACACCGTGGACATGAACACCGCGTGGCAGTTCCGCTCGATCGCCCCGCGATTTCTAACGCAATTGCGAAGTGGTTGGCTCAACACGTTCCGCCACATCGGCTCGGACGTGTTTGTGTTTTTCTTCGTGGTTGGTGTCATGTACGGGTTCCGGCGCGGTGACGCGTCGCGGTTGCGGCGGATTCTGCTGGCTTGTCTGATCACCGGCTTGGTCGGCATGGCGATCGTTGGACTGCCGGGCGAGCTCGTCAATCCTGACGTGAACGGTGGCAACCTGCTTGTGCTGCTGTTGCCGTTGGTGGCCGTGTTTGGATGCGCATTCTTTTACCTGCTACTGGATCGCATCGCGTTTAGCATGAAACTCATCTACGCGGCAGCTGTCGGGGCGTTCGCCCTGCTTAACGTCGCACCGATCATTTTCACGCTGTTGCCGCCCCGGCGCGCGATGCTTCCCTACCCGCCGTACAGCGCGCCACACATACGATTGATCGCTCCATGGTTCGGGAAGGACGAAGTTGGAGCCAGCGACATGCCATGGGCTGTGGCGTGGTATGTCGACCGGCGGACGCTGTGGTTACCCCTCACGCCTGAGGAGTACGTCCAGATTCACGATTTTGTCGCGCCCCACAACACGCAGTTTATGCTGCTAACGCCATACATGCTCGACCGCCGAAATCAATCCGAAATCATGAAAGGCGAATTCAAGCCGTGGGCTGCGGTCATACATGGTCAAACCCCACCGAATTTCCCGCATAAAGTTGCCACGCTGATGCCGCCGGATGGAGACCTGATTTTGTTCACCGACCGTCCACGCTGGAAGGAAGAGCTGGAAACGAATACTGCCAATGCGACGACGTCCTCGAAGAGCGGCGATCAGTCTGCGCCTGACAGCAAATAGATCCCGCTGCCGCATCGTCGGCCGATAGTTTGTCGAACCGCACGGCCCGCCATCCGCACAACGCGACGGCGCGCCCCAAACTCCACGCCTCCAGCCACGGCATTGCGCGTTGCCGAGCAGGCAGCGTTGGCGATTCGACTCGCTGAAGCGTTCGACTCCACACGAACGGCTCACCGGTGACGATGGCCTGACGCGCGGTGGGAAAATTCTCCCACGAGTCCGCGAGAAAATCCTCCGGCGAACTCTCCAGTGCGACATGCGCGTCGCGGTGATCCCAGGCGACAACCGCGCTTGCTCCAGCAAACATCGCCGTCAATCCCACCGCCACAGCCGCCGGCATCCGCGTGATTCGCCGATGCAGGTACTCGCAATGAAACCGAACGTGACATTTCTCATCGTGCAACACCTGCTCGCACACCCGCTGAATCGCGGCGTCGCGGGTGCCGTTCCGGATCACGCTGTAATATTTCAAGGCCACTATCTCTGCCATCAGCAGCACGGCGATCTCCTCGTAAAATCCCAGCCCGTGCCGGCAGCGCCGAAACAACCAATTGCTCCAATGCCGGCGAAGCCGCGGCTCTTCCAGTCTGTCGAGCACGCAGCCCAACTACCGCGCATGCTCCTGCTCTTCGCCGATGAACAACTCAATCGCGTGGGCGTAGGCGTCATCCCCGGCCCGTCTCACCAACCGCCCCAACCTTAGTCCATCCGAACTCTCGCCGAGTTGGAACCGCGCCAGCGATTTCGCCAGCGCCCCACGCACCGCAGCCGGCACACCGACCGGTACGTCCCACGCCACCGGCATCCGGTCCAGCCGGTTCTGCCGGAAGTATGCCAGCCATTCCATCGAGTTCACGGTCGCATCCCCTCAGCAGTGACGTTTGACAATGTGTTCCAAACCCTCCAGATAGCGGCGAAACGCGCTGCGGCCGGACGTCGTCAGAGTAATGAAAGTGACCGGCTTTCCGCCACTGCGTTTACTCAGACGCACGTAGCCAGCCTCGTCAAGCGCCCGCAAGTGCGACGCCAGATTGCCTCGGTCTGTCCCAGTACGTCTCGCAACTCGGTGAACGGAAGCGACTGTGTCGCCGCCAGCACCGAGATGATCGCCAACCGGCCTTTGACATGGATAACTTGCTCGAGTTTGTCGAACGCCGCGACATCGGCTGCTAAACTTGCCAGATTCACTTTGCTGAGTTTGCCAGTCATGTCAGTTCCTCCAATTTCGCCCACCACGCTTGTTCGCGTTCCGTGCGTCGCTCTGCCACCAACACGCATGCGCTGAAGACCACATGTGTCACTCCGAACCCAACCGCCATTGTCAACAATGGCCACCCGGGCAATATCACCAGCGCCACGATGCCCAACGCAAGGCAAGATGCGCCGAGCCAGGCAATCGAGCGCGGCGCAAAGAAGCTCGTCGCCAGCGCCCCGGCCCCGTACACCGTCAGCCACATATTGCCGGCAAGTGCTCGAGTTGGCCGGTGTGCCACAACGCGACGCTGATCGTCCCGCCGCCGACAAACGACGGCAACACCGCCCGCGTTACCGTCTGTGCCTGCCGCGACCAAACCGGCTCGCCGCATTGGCGGGCGCGATTGGACGTGAGCGCGGCGTTGGCAGCGAACGCGAGCAGGAACACCGCCGTCCAGACGATCGCGAACGCCGTCTCCGCCGCGACCGGCAACCAATGTCCGGCTAATGCTGTGGCGCCGGTCAGCACGAGGCCGCCGGCGATCAAGCCAGAGTAGCCGGAGAGATGCTCGTAGCGTTGGCTGCGTTCCATCAGCGTACGGATCGTTTCCAGCGTATGTTCGGCGTGTTCGAGTTGCATGTGTTGGTCTTCCGATACTTTGTGACACAAAAAATGGCGGGCCTTCAAAGGGGATGAAATGGACGATGGGCGGGCTGGAAAGATGCGAGGTGCCTGTTCTTCCATTCCTCCATCCCCCACGATATACTCTTGCAATCATGAAACCCGTGGCAGCGTTTGCAGCAGGTTTGTGGGTGGGGGCGGTGGCGGCGGTCGCAATCGGGGTATTCTATCTGCGTGTGTGGGAGTTGCGAAGCGGTCCGGCTTCACCTGCGCTCGGCGAGACGTTGCAGTCCCGGGTTCAGACGCTGCAACAGGATCAGGTGCGATCGCAAACGGAGGTGACGCGATTCAAACAGACGATAGCCGAACTGCAAAGCCGGTTGGATGCGCTGCCGGTGGTCGAGGCGCGCCGACAGTCACGCCTGAATCGGCAGCAACTCGCCAGCAGCGAACTACCGGTCGAGCCTTGGATTGTGGACGCCGTTGTCCGCGGCGACACCACGGCTTTGCCACGATTGGAGCAAGCCGCTTTACAGAACAACCTGCCGGCCCTCGATGCGGTTGCGCTTTTGGCCGACCGGGATAATGGGGAGGCGTTGACGCGGGTGTGGAATTCGAGCGCGCTAAACGCCGCAACCCGGCAACGTGCCGCGTTGCTGCTGGCGGCCACAGTGGAGTCCAGCCTGCCTGCCGAGGAATTGCTACTGGCCCTGTTCTCGACAGAATCCCCCGAGCCGCGAGTTCGCGAAGCGGCACTGGCGGGGATTCTGAACCCGGAGTTTTCGACTCCACTCCAGCGAAGTGATGGATTTCCAGCGCCGCCACACGTGCGGCCGGATTACTCGCGGCGATTGTTGATGGTGGAAATGTGGCACGCGTCGGTTATCGACCCGCAATTGCAGAAAGTGATTGACCGGGTGCATGCCAAGCTTGCCCAACGAATAGGCCGCGAGGAGTGGCCTGGGCAATAGGATTTGTCGTTGGCGGGGGACTGCCGGGCGGCGTATACTCCGCGATTCAAGGAGGCTGTGGACGATTCAGTAGCCATTCTAATCCGCGTGGTGTTGGCATTCCTGCTCGCGGTGGCCGGCGGCGCCGTGAGCGCGGCGGTTGGCGTCTCGCATCACCGGCTCTGTGCGCTCATCAGTCTGGCGGCGGGCACGTTGCTCGGCGTGACCTTGTTCACAATCCTGCCGGAGGCGGCTCACGCGATGTCCTGGTGGAAACTGCTGCTGGCGCTCGGGTCCGGTTACGCCGTCTTTGCTCTCATCAGCCGGTACGTCTTTCATGTGTGCCCAGCGTGCGCGGCCAGTCACTTCGATGAGGCGACGACTCACCGGTTCAGTGAGATCGCGTCGGCGTTGATCATCGCGCTGGCTGTGCATAGCACGCTCGATGGGTTGGCCCTAGCGGCCGGTCACGAGGCGAACGGGCGGACGGATTTGGCAATGCTGGTGGCGGTGTGCGTGCACAAGGTGCCGGAAGGCCTCGCGCTCGGGGCGTTGTTGCTGGGCGCCGGGCTGAAGCGCGCGATGGCCATCTCATGGGTCGCGGCGGTCGAGGCAACGACGGTGCTGGGCGGTGTGGCCGGCACGCTGTGGTTGCGGCAGGCCACGCCATTCTGGCTCGACGCCGTACTGGCGCATGCCGGGGGTGGGTTCGTTTTCTTGGCGACGCATGCCGTGCTCGGCGAGATGGTCAAGCATGGCAAAACGATCGTACTGACGAGTTTTGCGGTGGGCGTTCTCGTGATTGCGGTGTTGAATCTTGTGGTGCGCGCATTGTGAGCCGGAAACTTCAGATTATCGTGGGCGGTGCGGCTCTGGCGGGCATCTTGATTTGTCTGGCGTACATGGGGTTCTCCAAGGTCAAAGGCGCGCGCGAATTCGGGCAGAGCTTCAAGGTAAAGACTTTTGCCGGGACAAATTACTTGGTGCGACTGCTGGAGACGACGGTGGGCCGGGTGGATACCGGCTACGTGGTGATCGTGTATGCGCGGTTTGAGAATCCAAATCCGACCGAGGTCCTGCTAGAACGGGAGTGGTTCGTCTTGGCCGACCACGGCAAGAATTACTGCTTGCCAACGACGACCGGCACGCAAACGGCGTTGATCAGATTGCCCGCCAACGGTGTCTTAGACAAGGAAGCGCTGAGCTACGCAGTCAGCGACGATTCGTTTGGCGGCTCGCTCGCGCTGGAAATTGGTCATCATTACTTTGTGCTGCTCAAGAATGACAAACCGTGGAGGCGACAACTGCACGCCGGGCAGTTTGTTACCTATCACAACCGGGACTGGTGATGTGGCGCAGAATTAATTTCTACTTCGTCTCGATTCTGATCATCGGATTGGCGGGGCTGGCGTTGTATTACCGGTATGTTCCGCAGCAGACCGTCACGCGCCGGACGATGGACACGCCAGCCGTCGTCCAGCAAATCCAGCGGCTGAGCGAACTAGTCACGGTCAAATACAGCATCCAGAAAGTCATCGGGCTCGAAGAGCAGAAAATTCCGTTCGGTTCGGAAAAGGTGCTCCTCCTAGTGCAAGCCACCGTGCTCGGCGGCGTGGATCTCTCAAAGCTCTCGACGCAAGACGTCGCCTCGACGCAGACCGGCGGCATCGCGATTACCTTACCGGCGCCGCGCGTGATGCACGTTTTTGTCAACGACAACGAGACCAAAGTCTGGGATCGCAGCAAGACGTGGTGGACGCCGTGGGTGGATTTCAATCCTGAGTTGGAGCAAAATGCTCGACGCGCCGCACTGGAGGCGGTGCAGCAAGCCGCGCTGCAAATGGGCATCCTGAGCGACGCCCAACACAATGCCGAGACAACGATCCGCGAGTTTCTCCGGACGGTGAACGTGACCAATGTGACCTTTCGAGCGAGGACCGACTGATGAGATTGAGTTTATGGATCGTACCGGCGGTGGTCGTTCTCGTGGGTTGCGGGAATGACAAAGTCACGTACCAAACCACGGTGGTCGCGCGCGGCGATCTCACCCAAGTCGTCACCGCGACCGGGCAGTTGAACCCGGTGACCAACGTCCAGGTCGGCAGCCAAATCTCCGGCACGATCGCGCAATTGTTCGCCGACTACAACACGGCCGTGACCGGCGGCCAAGTGGTCGCGCAAATAGACGCAGCCACCTACCAAGCCAATGTCCACCAGGCCGAAGGCGACCTTGCCAACGCCAAGGCCGCGCTCGAGCTCGCGCGGGTCAACGCCGGACGCTCGAAGGAATTGTTCGACGGCAAACTCATCCCGCAATCCGATTACGATCAAGCGCAGGCGACCTTGCATCAAGCCGAAGCCACCGTCCAAGTCAAAGAGGCGGCGATCGAGAAGGCGCGCGTCGATCTCTCGCGTTGCACCATTTACTCGCCCCTCGACGGCATCGTCATCTCCCGCAGTGTGGACGTTGGGCAAACCGTCGCCGCCAGCCTGAGTGCGCCGGTCCTGTTTCAAATTGCCAACGACCTCACCAAAATGCAGATCAACGCCAACGTCGCCGAAGCCGATGTCGGGACCGTCGCGGTCGATCAGGATGTGGACTTCACCGTGGACGCATTTCCGACGCGCACGTTCCACGGCAAAGTTGTTCAAGTCCGCAACTCGCCGGTCACGGTTCAAAACGTCGTGACCTACGACACCGTGATTGCGGCGAACAACCAAGAGTTAAAACTCAAACCCGGCATGACGGCCAACGTCTCGATCATCGTCGCCGAGCGCGACCACGCGTTGAAGATTCCGAATTCCGCGCTACGCTACCGGCCGCCCGACGCCACCAACGCGGTGTCCGCGCGCGCGCGATCCGGCGGCGGCAACCGGCCGCAAGGCGACGGTTGGACTGGCAAGAAACGCGAGCGGCCAGCACGCAGCGTCTACGTTCTCGGTGCGGACGGCAAGCCACAGCCGGTACCAATCAAGACCGGCATCACCGACGGCGTTGCCACGGAAGTGCTCGAAGGACTCAACGAAGGCGACAAGGTCATCACGAGTTCGACGAGCAAGCAGTCGTCGCAGCAACCGCAAACGCCATTTGGCCCGGGCATTCCGCGCCGGTTTTAATCCGTCGTGAGCGCCGTCCTCAAACTCGCAGACGTTCATAAGACCTATCAGACCGGCGAGGTCGAAGTCCTCGCCGTGCGCGGCGTGACGCTGGAAATCGGCAAAGGCGAATTCGTGGCCGTCATGGGCGCGAGCGGCTCCGGCAAGTCGACGTTGATGAACATCATCGGTTGCCTCGACCGGCCGACGACCGGTCAGTATTTTCTCGATGGCGAAGACGTGTCGCAGCTCGACTGCGACACGCTGGCCGACATCCGCAATCGCAAACTCGGCTTCGTGTTCCAAGGCTTCAATCTCTTGTCGCGCACTTCGGCGCTGGAAAACGTCGAGCTGCCGATGTTGTACACGCACGATCATCTGACTGGCAGCGCGCAGCGCGAGCGAGCCTTGCGCGCTCTAGAAGTCGTCGGTCTTACCGATCGTGCCGATCATTATCCGAACCAGCTTTCCGGCGGCCAACAGCAACGCGTCGCCATCGCACGTGCGCTCGTCAACGATCCGGCGGTTCTCCTGGCCGACGAGCCGACCGGCAATCTCGACACGCGGACGAGCATCGAGTTGATGGGCGTGTTCCAGCAACTCAACGAAGCCGGCATGACCATCGTGATGGTCACGCACGAACTCGACATCGCCGCCTACTCGCGCCGCAACATCGTGATGCGCGACGGCCAAATCATTAGCGACAAGCCGGTTGCAAAGCGCCTTCAGGCGCAAGACGAACTAGGCCGGTTGCACCAAGCGCAACAAGTAGTGCAATTGTCATGAGATTCGCGGCGACCATTCGCATCGCTCTGCGATCCTTGCGCCGCAACAAGCTGCGCTCCGCGCTGACCACGCTCGGCATCATCATCGGCGTCGGCGCTGTCATCGCGATGGTCGGCATCGGCAATGGTGCGAAGTCGCAAGTGGAAGCGCAAATCGCCAGCCTTGGGCAGAATGTCGTGCTCGTTTTTTCCGGTAACTTCTCCGCCGTCGGCGTGCGCAGCGGTTGGGGCGGCGCTGGGACGATGACCATCGAAGACGCGGAGGCCATCAGCCGCGAGATAACGGGCGTTATTCGCGTGAGCCCGGAAGTGCGCGACCGGCAACAGATCCTCGCCAACGGCCTGAACTGGGGCACGCAGATTCTCGGTGAAAGCGAAGATTACCTAGACATCCGCGACTGGCCGCTGGACGACGGCGCGATGTTTACGGAGCAGGACGTGCGCAGCACCGCCAAGGTCTGCGTCATCGGCACGACCATTGTCAACGAACTCTTCCCCAACGAAGACCCGCTCGGCCAAGTGCTGCGCATTCGCAACATCCCGTTTAAGATACTCGGCGTGCTGTCCCGGAAAGGTTTGTCGGTGATGGGATCAGACCAAGACGATGTCGTGATCGTGCCTTACACCAGCGCAATGAAACGCGTCGCCAAACGCACCAACGTCAACTCCATCACCGTGCAGACCCAACCCAACGTCAACGCCGCCAAAGTCCAGAGCGACATCGGCGACCTGCTACGCCAGCGTCACCGGCTCGGCGGCGGGCGCGACGATGATTTCACGATTCGTGGCCAGGAGGAAATCGCCAACGCCGCGACCGCGACGACAAGAACGATGACGTATCTGTTGGCCGGCGTGGCTCTGGTCTCGTTGGTGGTCGGCGGCATCGGTATCATGAATATCATGCTCGTCAGCGTCACGGAACGCACCCGCGAGATTGGGATTCGCATGGCCGTCGGCGCGCACGGACGCGACATTCTGCTGCAGTTTCTCGCGGAAGCGATCACGCTCAGCTCGTTCGGCGGCGTCATCGGCATCGCGACCGGCTTCGGCATCGCGAAAATCATCTCGACCAGTGCCGGCTGGCCGACGTTGGTGCCGGTCGTGTGGGTCGTTGGCGCGTTCTTGTTTAGCGCGGCGGTCGGAGTGTTCTTTGGATTCTACCCGGCACTGAAGGCGTCGCGCCTTGACCCGATTGACGCACTCCGGTACGAATGACGGCCATGATTCCCGTGCTCTTGCTTGCCGCCGTTCTCACCACGAACGAGCCGGCACGTCCGATCAAATCGCTGACGTTGCCGGAATGCATCGAGCGCGCACTGGCGAACAACCTCGACATCGCCGTCGATCGCATCAACCCGCGCATCGAAGCGTGGGGCGTCGTCAGCGCGCAGAGCGTTTACGATCCGAGATTGACCGGCGCAGTCGGCTACGACGACACCTCGACGCCCTTGTCGCCGCGCGACGCGACTTCCTTGCGTACAGGCTCCGAGAAGGACCGGCAGCTGACATTGCAAACCGCGTTGACCGGCAAGCTGCCGACGGGCGCGACGTTTACATTCTCCGGGCTGGACACGCGCGATTCCGGCACGTTCACGTCCAACATGTTCGTGCATACCGGCATGGCGGGCGTTTCAGGATCGCAGCCGCTGTTGAAAGACTTCGGCTTCGGAGTCAACGCCGCGCAAATCCGCGTCGCCCGCAAGAGCCGGCAAATCGCCGAACAGAACTTCGCGTTGAAAGTCATGGACGTCGTGCGCGACGTGAACAACGCGTACTACGAACTCGTCTTCGCCATCGAGAACCACAAAGCCTTGCTCGAAGATCTCGACCGCGCCAAGTCGTTGCTGGACGAAAACCGCAAACGCGTCCAGATCGGCGTGCTCTCACCGTTGGACGTGACGCAAGCCGAGGCCGGCGTCGCCGAACGCGAGGAAGCCGTCATCGTCGCCGAACAGACTATCCGCGACAACGAAAACGTGTTGAAGCGCCTCATCGCGCGCGACGTCATCGAATTCCGCGGCATGGAACTGTTGCCGTCGGATTACCCGGTCGCGCAGATGGTCGAGACCGACGTCGACCGCAGCACACGCACGGCGCTGGAGTCGCGCCCCGATTTTCTCGCGTTGAAACATGAACTGGAAAGGCGCGGCATCCTCGTCCGCTTCAACCGCAACCAGCTCTGGCCACAGATTGACCTGCAAGGCAGCTACGGCTTGAACGGTCGCTCCGGCAGCTCCACGCGTTCCGGGACGTTTGGCGAATTCACCGACGATGTCGGCACCGGCAACAATCCCGCGTGGAGCGTGGGTGTCGCCGTCTCGATCCCGCTCGGCAACCGGCAAGCCCGCGCCAATTACAACATCGCGCGGCTCAACGAAGACCAAGCGGTCATCAATCTGAAAGTCCTCGAACAAAACATTCTCGTCCAAGTCGACAACGCCGTCCGGCAAGTGCAGACCAATCTGAAACGCGTCGAAGCCACGCAGGTCGCCAGCCGGCTGGCGCAGGAATCGTTGAACGCCGAGCTGGAGAAACTCCGCGCCGGCACCTCCACCAGTTTCCTCGTGCTACAGGCGCAATCGCAACTTGCCGCTGCGCGCAGCGCCGAAATCCGCGCCCGGTCCGACTACAGCGAGTCGCTCGCCCAACTCGCCCGCGTCGAAGGCACGATCCTCTTACAAAACAACATCGTCCTCGACGAGTCGCGGTAGCAATTACAGAATGAAGGGATGTGACCCATTTCCTTTTACGGTCGGCCTCCTTGGGTTGATTGGCCGCGCCGGTTACGGTTTGTGGCCGGCTTGGGTCAAGAAGATTGACGCGCAATCTCCGGCGGATTACTTTACCTAGTGTTGAAGGAGAAGGGATACGAAGACAGGATAGACAACTAATCAACTAATTCGCGCGGCTTCGGCTGCTGTCCAAGACGAAACTGAGAACTTCGCAAGTAGGACGGCGCATGAAGCACGCCCCGCAAGGGGCGTGCTGAAAGCGTTCCTACTTGGGCATCTCAGTGCCCGTTCTGGGGCGTAAGTAAGTATGCCCCTATTCGTTTTACGTAACTGTAGTCGTGCACTGCGTGGGAGACGCCATGGCGACAGCCAAACGACAGAGACAAACCAGAAACAGTGGAATACAGGAAAAGCCGGATTCACAAGTCATTGAACTTCGGGGAAGAGCCATCCTAGAGCCTGTCATGCACTTTTGGCGAAGAGCGATTGGAGCATGAGCATCGCGAAGGCGAGCCAGTGATAGCCGGCGAGCGTAGCCGCGAGTCGTTCGTAATCGCGCGCCAATCGCCGGAAACGTGCGGCCCACGCGAATG
>CAZMKD010000051.1:0-8472 GCA_964566575.1 uncultured Verrucomicrobiota bacterium | reverse complement strand
TTCGCACCGGTTTTGAATTGAATCGGGGCAGCCACCGTTTGGTGAACGCCTCCGCCAGAGGCAACAGGATGGTTTCTCATAACAAAACCCATCCCATCTCAAACGGTGGCTATTTGGCCACTACATAATTCCGGCTCAGAGCGATCCCAGCTCCTATGCTCTGTGAAAACCTTGCGGATATCGAGGACGTGGCGCTCCTGTTACCAGATTGTGTTTGACTGCGTAGGCCGTTCCCGACTCAGTGAGATGCCAAATCGTACCGGGTCCGGGGGCAGACGAACCAGTGTCTGCAAATCCAATGGCACGGAGATTATTCAAACTGAATTCTGTAGTCGCCAAAGGAATGCTGAGTGTCTCGCTTAGCTCTTTATCGCCACCGCCATGTTCCCAACAGGCTAAACATCTGACAATATTGACCTCGTGTTCTGAAAGCGATGGGTCAGCCGTTCGGCGCGGGTTCTTCAATTCCGCTATCGCACGTTCAAGGTTTGCTAGTTCCTCCGCGTGCCTCTGCTTGAGCGAATCTATTTCCTTTGAGTGTGCCGCTCTCAATTCCTTCAGTTCCTTTTCATGTGCAGTTTCCGCTTCAATCGCTTTCCGCTTCAACTGCTCAATGTGCTCTTGGCGTATGGCTGCGCTGCCGTGTTCCAAAATCAATTTGTCGAAAAGTTCAATGAGTGGATTCATTGACACCTCCAGGAATTTGCCGCTTGAACAAAGTCACACAATCTACACTCAAAAATGCGTTGGCTCGCGTTTGACGAGCTGGCCGCGGCCGACTTTGCCGACGAACTTACCGTCTTTCACCGCGACTTCGCCGCGGACGGTGACGACGCTGGGGCGGCCTTTGATTTCCCAGCCTTCGAACGCGCTGTAGTCCACGTTGATCGTCTGGGTCTTGACGGAAATCTTGCCCTTGTATTTGGGATCGTAAACGACGAGGTCGGCGTCGCTGCCGACGGCGATCGTGCCTTTGCGCGGGTAGAGGCCGAAGAGCTTCGCGGCTTGCGTGCTGCCGGCATCCACGAGTTGATTCACGTCCAACCGGCCTTCGCAGACGCCGTGGGTGTAGAGCAGGTTCACCCGGTCTTCGAGCGACGGGATGCCGTTGGGGATCTTGGTGAAATCGTCTTTGCCCATCGGTTTCTGGCCGACGAAATCAAACGGGGCGTGGTCGGTGGCGACGGTGCTGACGAAGCGTTGCCGGAGCGCGTTCCAGTAGACGTCCTGGTTCTTCTTGTCGCGCAGCGGCGGGGACATCACGAACTTGCTGCCCTCGAAGTTCGGCAATGCCGTGAGGCTGTTGTCGAGCAGGAGATATTGAATCAGCGTCTCGACCCAGATGTGAGCGCCGCGTTGTTTGCCGGCCATCGCTTCGGCCAGCGATTCCTCGCAGCTCGTGTGGACGGTGTAGACGTGCGTGTCGAACATCTCGGCAAAGGTCAGCAGGTGATGGACGCCTTCGGCTTCGACGCGCGGTGGCCGGCTCCAGTAATGCCATTCGGGGCCGGTCTTGCCTTCGCTGATGAGTTTCTGCTGCAACTGGGCGACGAGTTCGGCATTCTCGCAATGGGCGGTGACGATGACGCCGAGTTTCTTGGCGAGGCGCATGGTATTGTAGAGTTCTTCGTCGCTGATGTTGAACGCGCCCTTGTAGGCGAGAAAGATTTTGAAACTGGCGATGCCGGCTTTGACGATCTCGGTGAGTTCGCCTTCGCACTCCTTGTCCAGACGGGTCACGGCCTGGTGAAACGTGTAGTCGCAGGCAGAATTACCGGCGGCTTTGCTGTTCCACAATTCAAATCCATCGGCGATCGGCTTCTGCGAGTTGGCTTGGCAGACCATTTCGATGAACGTCGTCGTGCCGCCGACGAGCGCGGCTTTGCTGCCGGTCTCGTGCGTGTCCTTGGCATAGGTGCCCATGAACGGCAAGTAGATGTGCACGTGCGGATCGATGAAACCCGGGAAGACATACTGGCCGGCAGCGTCGACGACAGTCGCGCCCGGTGGGGAGTCGAGGCCGGCGCCGATGCGGATGATGGTTTCGTTTTCGCAGAAGATGTCCGCGACGTAGTTTTCGCTGGCAGTGACGATGCGACCGTTTTTGATCAGGAGTGACATGGGGTAAACCTCCGGCGGTTGTCAGTTGCCGGGATGATACTCCTGCCGGGAAAATGAAATCAAGCGCGGCGTCAAAGCGCGCAGAGGAACAGATTGGCGGCGGACTGCATCTCTTCGGCGAGCTTAGTGGAGATGGCGGGCTTGTCCTTGTAGAAGATCGCCAAGACACCGACGAGATCGCGTCGTACCAGCACCGGGTTGAGCACGATCTGTTGAAAACCGTTCTCTTCGCAAAACCAGGCGAGCGCCTTGCTGGTCTGTTTGGTGATATCGGTTGTCCGAAGCTGTGTTTGGCTATTGCGCAATCCTTCGAAGCACGGTGACATGTGCGCCACTTTGTCGAGACGCACTGCGCCATCGTTCGCAACCGGATACGCGCCGGACAGGTGGAAACTACCGGCCTTGTCTGATTCCCATGCCGCCACGAGATCAGCCGAGAACAGCGCCGTCAACTCCTTGAGGACCGACTCGGGGACGATGGACTCCCCGCGGCTGTCGGCCAGTTGCTGCCAGATTTGGTTGAAGGTGCGTTGACGCTCCACGGCCTGTCCTTCCAACCGGTCGTATTCGGCCTGCCGGGCGCGGTGTTGAAGAGCAACCCGCTGCAGGTAAATGGTGAACTCCGCTCCGGCCAGACATAGCGTCAGCATGGACGCCCCGGCCAGCGGCAAATACATCGGCGGACAATCCTCAGCCCCATTTGTGCGACGAGCGATTAGCAGAAATGAGATTGCGACTACAAAACCCAACCCATAAAGCCGTCGCCGTAAGCTGGCGGGAGATTGTCCAAGGTCCAAGGTCAACGAGGAAACAGCAACTTGACTCATACCTCACGTTAAAGCAGCCGATGTGCCCGGTAATATCTGCCTTGGCGGTGCGTCCATCCCCCTCGCCGGGGAGTCCAGTCAACTCCTCGGCGATCTTGTTGGCTTGTTGCGCTTCGAGAGAAATGGCGGCTAGTATGGACAAACCGCCGCAAATGCGATTTCCTATGAGCAACATGCCGAACGAAACGACAACACCCTCCGATTTCATACGGGACATCGTCAAAGCCGATCTCGCCGCCGGTAAGATCAAAGCTCCGGTCACCCGTTTCCCGCCGGAGCCGAACGGCTACCTCCACATCGGCCACGCCAAATCCATTTGCCTGAACTTCGGCATCGCCCGGGAGTTTGGCGGCATCTGCAATTTGCGGTTCGATGACACGAACCCAACCAAGGAAGAAGTCGAGTATGTCGAGTCCATCATCGCCGACGTGAGATGGCTCATCGAAGGCTGGGCCGACGACCGGCTGGGGCTTACCTCAAGCGGCCAGCCGTTTTACGCCTCGGATTACTTCGATCAACTTTACGAGTATGCAGTCGCTCTCATCAAGAAGGGCAAAGCGTACGTCTGCGATCACACACCCGAGGAAGTGGACTTCATGCGCGGCGCACCCGACCGGGCCGGTGAACCGAGCAAGTTCCGGGACCGCCCCATTGCCGAAAGCCTCGACTTGTTCGCGCGGATGAAAGCCGGTGAGTTTCCCGACGGCACACGCACGCTCCGCGCCAAGATCGACATGACGTCGTCCAACATCTGGTTGCGCGACCCGTTGATCTACCGGATCCGCCACGCCGAACACCACCATACCGGCGCCAAATGGTGCATCTATCCGCTCTACGACTTCGCCCATTGCCTCAGCGACTACATCGAAGGCATCACCCACAGCATCTGCACCCTCGAATTCGAAGTCCACCGCCCGCTCTACGACTGGATCCTCGAAAACCTCGACCTCCCCCGGCCGCTCCCGCACCAATACGAATTCGCCAAGCTCATCCCGACCTACACCATCGTCTCCAAGCGCAAACTCATCACGCTCGTCAACGACCACATCGTCACCGGCTGGGACGACCCGCGCCTGCCGACCATCAGCGGCCTGCGTCGCCGCGGCATCCCCGCCAGCGCCGTCCGCCAATTCGCCTACAACATCGGCGTCACCAAATACAACAGCGTCACCGACATTGCCGTCTTCGAGCACTGCATCCGCGAAGACCTCAATCGCCGCGCCCTGCGCCGCCTCGCCGTCCTGCGCCCCCTCAAAGTCGTCATCACCAACCTCCCGGCTGACCACCACGAAGAACTCAACGCCATCAACAACCCCGAAGACCCAACCGCCGGCACCCGCAAACTCCGGTTCAGCCGCGAACTCTGGATCGAGCAAGACGACTTTGCCGAAGTCCCGCCGCCGAAATTCTTCCGCCTAAAACCCGGCGGCGAAGTCCGACTCAAATACGCCTACATCATCAAATGCGACGAGGTGATCAAGGACGCCGCCGGCAAGATCACCGAACTCCGCTGCGCCGCCGACCTCGACAGCAAATTCAAAGGCCCGCTTGCCGCGCCGACCCAGGCTGCGCCAGAGGCTACGCCGAGGCGAGAGCCAAGCGAAGGCGGGACAATTCCGCGTAAAGTAAAAGGCACAATCCACTGGGTTTCTGCCGCGCACGCCATCGACGCCGAATGCCGCCTCTACGACCGCCTCTTCACCGTCCCCGAACCGGATGCCGAGGGCGATTTCAAGAAACACCTCAACCCACATTCGCTGGAAACGGTGACGGGTAAACTTGAACCCGCTTGCGCCGACCTTACGACCGGCAACGCTGTGCAGTTTGAGCGCTTGGGTTATTTCGCTCCTGACTCCGATAGCGCGCCCGGTAAGCTCGTCCTAAACCGCACGATTACCTTGAAGGATACTTGGGCAAAGATTGAGAAGAAGCAGGCTTGAGAGTGGCGATGGAACGCGGTATTCTTTCCGCATGAAATACGACCGCATCGAGATCAATCCGGAGGTGATGCTGGGCAAGCCGGTGATTCGCGGGACGCGAATTCCGGTCGAGTTGATCTTGCGCAAGCTCAGCGAGGGTGCAAACGAAGCCGACCTGCTCGATGCGTATCCACGATTGAAGCCTGCCGACATTCAAGCGGCACTGGCCTATGCCGCTGATGCGCTGGCTCACGAGACCATCGTCTTTCAATCGGCGTAACCTCCGATGGCCGCGCTGCGCTTTCTCGCTGACGAAAGCTGTGATTTCGCAGTCGTCCGAGTTTTGCGCGAGGCGGGTTACGATGTTGTCGCGGTGGTGGAACTCACCAGCCAATCCCACGATCCTGACGTGATTGAGCAAGCGCATCGGGAGGACCGCATTCTCCTCACCGAAGACAAGGATTTCGGCTGGCACGTGTTTGTCAGCCGCGCCGCTTCTGCCGGTGTGATTTTGATTCGATTTCCCAGCCAGGCGCGAAGCGCACTTGGCCAAGCGGTTCTGAAGGTTGCGCGGGAACAGGCCGATAAGCTTCCTGGCAGTTTCGTGGTCATCCAACCCGGCCAAGTCCGCATCTCCAAACAACCATGACACTGTCGGTCAAAACCCAGTTCGACTTGTCCGCCGAAGACTTGGCGAAGGCGGAGCGCCTCGGCTACTTCGCCCCTTGGCCCGCCGTAGCCGGGCGAAGGCGGCTCGACCCCGACACCAAACCCGGCAAGCTCATCTTCAACCGCACGATCACACTCAAAGACGCATGGGCGAAGATTGAGGGGAAGCGTGCATGAGCGTTGCTATTTACACGTAGACAATGTTTTCCACAATCATTAGAGTCTCTGTCGTGGACAAGGCGGCCTGACCATGGCTCATCAGCGGCATTTACGAAATGCACCGATCACCGAGGCCATGATCGACTTTCGTGTAAAGCCCCCGAAGGGATTTCAGGTTGACACATTCCTTCCTCTCACGAAATCGCTTCAGGCGAATTACCCGACTACCGAGAAGCAGCAGGTCTTTCAGCTTCAGCAAAAACAGGGACAACCTTGGCCTCCAACGCCTGTGGATATGGGAGTTCAAGGGTATCGCGTTCGCTCGCAGGACAAGCTCACCGTAGTTCAGTTCAGGATGAATGGGTTTACGTTCAGCCGCCTTCGGCCATATACTTCATGGGAAGAGATTCTCCCTCAAGCGATGGAACTTTGGGCCATGTACCTTAAGACTGCCAATCCCGAATCTGTGACACGGCTCGCCGTCCGTTACATCAATCATTTGAGACTTCCACCGGTTCCGGACTTGCGGCAATACCTCGAGAGCCCTCCGACCATACCGCCAAATATCCCACGCGTTCTCTCCGGCTTCCTTAATCGAATCTTGGTGCAAGAGCCCGAGACTCGAATTGCCGCACGAATAGATCAGGCATCTGAGAAAAGTGTAGACCCTAATTTAATCGCTATTATGCTCGATATAGATGTATACAAACGCGATGCTATTGCACCAAACGATTCTCGAATTGGTGAATGTCTAAATGACTTGCGTGCTATGAAAAATCGTATATTCTTTAACTGCATTACCGAAGAAACCGCGAACTTGTTCGAATGAGCGCCACACAAATTGCCGTTGACCTCAGGAGTTTCCTCAGCTTTGGCGACCCTCGCGAGGGCTGGCAAAGCGAGTCGCTGGATTGTATTCAAGCCATATCAGAAGATGATGTCAGTGTAACGCTCGGTGAGCGTATTCGTCAGGCGGAGTCGGCATTGCACGAGGCATGCATGGACTCTGCTCGCGAAAATTGGGATGGATATGGTGCGAAGCACATTAACGGCGAGAGCAGCGTCCTCGCAATACGCTTTCTGAAAATGCTTCCTGCTACCATTCCTATCCCAGAGATATCAATTGATCCGGATGGTGAAGTCTCCTTTGAGTGGTACAAAGAGCCGCGCAGAATTTTTTCCGTAAGCGTCGGTGCGCACAACGATCTTTCCTACGCAGGTCTTTTCGGTGTTAATGACACACACGGCACTGAATACTTCGGCGATGAAATTCCTACACCGATTTTGGAAAACCTGCGTCGCTTTCTTTCGTAGTATTCTCTCGCAGACCGTCCTTCCGTCAGACCCGCTGGCAAGATTTCTGACGCAGTCAAACCATTTTAGACCGGGCGACAACACGGTCACGCCCCGTGCCTTTATGCCGCCACCCGACCTCAAGCTTTCTGTTTTTCAAACTCGCAACCTTTCGGAGGACAGCATTTGGAATCTCGGACGGATGCACGTAATGCCACCCACTGGCGGCAAGATTCATGGTCACGCTGATATTCATGTCGCGGATGTCTCCGAAGTCGGTCTGAATTTCGACCCAGACAACAAACCGCCTCGACACGCCAACGTTACTGGTTGGCCCGAGAAGTCGTCGCACAAGTTTTACGCCCAAAAGTTGGCCGCACGTGCTGCTTTGACTCTCGCGTAGTTACCGGCTGTCCTTGTTGTTTTCCCAAGATGGCGGAGATGGTGTACCAATTGCGCGTGGTGGCCGGCACGGCAAACTGTTTCTCGACGACCGCGTTCGGACTTGTCCGCCGACTTGTCCG
The DNA here is from genome assembly GCA_964566575.1 of uncultured Verrucomicrobiota bacterium. Taxonomy (GTDB): domain Bacteria; phylum Verrucomicrobiota; class Verrucomicrobiia; order Palsa-1439; family Palsa-1439; genus CAZMKD01. Next base: position 960 of record CAZMKD010000051.1, on the reverse strand, counting down.
TCGAACCACATTGCGCACCACCAACCGAAAACGATCTACAAACCGGGAGGGTCAAACGTCCTTGACGACGGCACCTTGGGCGACATGCTCAAGCTTGGTAATGGTGTCGTAGGGGACTTGCATCTTCTTGAACCACGCGATGATCGCCTCCGGCTGCTGGGCTTCCCACAAACAGAAGACTTTGCCTTCGGTCAGGTTGGCAAAGCTTTCGTGGCATTTGACATTCGGATCCTGCTGGGCGGCGGCGGAGATCTGACAGAACTGGTCCCGCGAAAAGCCCTTGGGGGGCAACGTGTGAGTGACCATGCATTTCGACATAACGATTCTCTCCGTACTCCGACATTTCTTTTGCCAGCAGTCTCTGAACGTCGGCAGGGTTTTCGATTTGCGACCAACAGCGCGCCCGAGCCGTTGGATTTCAGACTAATCCGATACGCACCAAATGCAAGAGGAATGGGTTGCCCCACGTCATGGAGAGCCGGCACCCAGGACTGAATCGCTCGGTGCTGCTTGCGGCGGTGAAGGGTCAACTCGTAGCCGCCGGGGTCGCGACCGGTCGCCATTGCCGCAAATGACAGCGGGTATCAGTTGCGCCAAAACAGCCTGGCGCGTTTGCCGCGGGAGTACAGCTTGCGCCGTCTCGTCCGACTCGGCTTGGCAGGCCGGTATTGAACCACCAAGACACGAAGACACAAAGGTAGTCTTCTTCCGTCCGTTCTTGGTGTCCTTGGTGTCTTAGTGATGATGGCGTGGATAACCCAACTGAAGAACAGTGAAGTCGAGTAGGAGCGTAACGAGTTGCTGTGAGGAAACGTAGGTTAGCCCCAATGCCGTGAAGATAGGGTGAGGGAGGAATTGTTGTAAGTATTTGATGCAGAAAAAGATTCCGGTTTGTCCGGATTTGTGGTTGAAACTGGGGATGCACAACCAGCATCTTCCGATCAAGCGAGGACAGTTTGA
>CAZMKD010000050.1:0-25076 GCA_964566575.1 uncultured Verrucomicrobiota bacterium | reverse complement strand
AGGGCTGGCTGGCGGAGCGCAATCGTGAACCACGGCGCTATGTGTGGCGAGCCGAAGGTGCCGCCATCCTTGAAAAGATCGTCCGCGCACGCGCTAAACTCGAAGAAATAAAACCAGACACTTCAAGGACAGCACACTAGCTGGCGGCGAACTTCTCACGAGGCCAGAAGTCAGGAAGCCGGGACACACTGAGGGCTTGAGCGGGGCGCGGTTTTCAGCTTACTGGCTCAAACGAACTCTAGCTCGCGCTGGCAGCGAGTTGGTTGAAGACCAGTTTGTCTTCGACCACGACGACTTCAACCGTTTCGCTCGGCTTGATGCTGCCGCGCAGGATTTCCTCGGCGAGCGGGTCTTGTAGGTATTTCTCGACCGCCCGGCGCAGCGGACGCGCGCCGAATTGCGGGTCGTAGCCCTTCTCGATCAGGAAGTCCGTCGCCGCAGGCGTGAGATGGATCTCGACGTCCTTGTACTTCATGCGGCTCTTGACCTTTTCGACTTCGATGTGGACGATCTGGCCCATATCGGCCTTGGTCAGACTGCGGAAGACGATGAGGTCGTCGAGGCGGTTCATGAACTCAGGCTTGAACACGCGCTTGGCCTCGTCGAGCAACTTGCCTTTCATGTCCTCGTACGTGTGCTCGGCCTTGGTCGGCGCAAACCCGAGGCCACCGGCCTTCCTGATCATTTCCGCACCGATGTTGGAGGTCATGATGATGACGCAGTTGCGGAAGTCGACCTTGCGGCCGGTCGAATCCGTGAGATGGCCGTCTTCGAGAATCTGCAACAGCATGTTCATCACGTCCGGATGCGCCTTCTCGATTTCGTCGAACAGCACGACCGAGTAGGGCCGGCGTCGGACTTTTTCCGTGAGCTGGCCGCCTTCGTCGTAACCGATGTAGCCGGGAGGGCTGCCGACGAGGCGCGAGACGTTGAATTTTTCCATGTACTCGCTCATGTCGAGTTGGATGAGCGCGTCGGCGGCGCCAAACATGAATTCGGCGAGCGCGCGCGCCATGAGCGTCTTGCCGACGCCGGTCGGACCGAGGAACACAAACGAACCGATGGGCCGGACGGGGTCTTTGAGGTCGGCCCGGCTGCGACGGAGCGCTTTGCTGATGGCGCCGACGGCTTCGTCCTGACCGATGATGGCTTTGCGAAGTTCGTCTTCCATCCGGAGCAACTTCTCGGCGTCCTTCTGCTCCATCCGGCTGAGCGGGATGCCGGTCCACTTGGCGACGATGTGCATGATGTCGTCTTCGGTGATGATGATTTCCTTCTCGTCGCGCTGTTGCCGCCACTCGGCCATCGTCCCTTCGAGCTTCTCCCGGGCCTGCTTCTCCTTGTCGCGGAGGCTCGCGGCGAGCTCGAAGTCCTGTGCCTTGATGGCGGCTTCCTTCTCGTTCTTGACCTTCTCGATCTCGTGCTCCATCTCCTGGATGTTGGGCGGCCGCGTGAGCGCCTTGATGCGGGCGCGGGCACCGGCTTCGTCCATGACATCAATCGCCTTGTCCGGCAGGAACCGGCCCGTGATGTACCGGTCGGAGAGCCGGGAGGCGGCATTGAGCGCTTCGTCGCTGAATTTCGCCTTGTGATGGTCCTCGTACCTCTGCCGGAGACCTTTCAAAATCTCGACGGTTTGCTCGACCGTCGGCGGCTCGACAAGAATCGTCTGGAAGCGACGTTCGAGGGCGGCATCTTTCTCGATGTACTTCCGGTACTCGTTCATCGTGGTCGCGCCGACAACCTGCAACTCGCCGCGGGACAAGGCGGGCTTGATGATGTTACTGGCGTCCATCGCGCCTTCGGCGCTGCCGGCGCCGACGATGGTGTGAAGCTCGTCGACGAACAGGATCACGCTCTTCGACCGCTTGATCTCGTCCATCACGGCCTTGATGCGTTCTTCGAACTGGCCGCGATACTTCGTGCCGGCCACCATGAGCGCGAGATCGAGGGTGACAACGCGTTTGTCGCGCAGAATCTCCGGCACGTTGCCCTTGGCGATTTCCTGGGCGAGACCTTCGGCGATGGCGGTCTTGCCAACGCCGGCTTCGCCAAGGAGAACCGGGTTGTTCTTCGTCCGGCGGCAGAGAATCTGGATGACGCGCTCGATCTCGTTCTTGCGTCCGACAACCGGGTCGAGTTCGTTTTTGCGGGCGAGTTCGGTGAGGTCGCGGCCAAACATCCGCAAGGCCGGCGTCTTCATGTCCTTCTTACCGGCGGGCGGGGCTTCGCCCTCTTCGACACCGCCTTCGCTCGGAGTGAAGTTCGGGTCTAGTTCCTTGAGGATTTCGTTCCGGCAACGCTCGATGTCGACGTCGAGAGACTTGAGGATGCGCGCGGCGGCGCCCTCGCCTTCCCGGAGGAGACCGAGGAGGATGTGCTCCGTGCCGACGTAATTGTGATTGAGCTGCTTGGCTTCCTTTTGCGCGAGCGCGAGGACTTTCTTGACGCGCGGCGTGTAGGGAATGTTGCCAATCATCTTGGTCTCGGGGCCGGTGCCGATCTGCTTCTCGACTTCCATGCGGACGGTTTCGAGGTCGAGGCCCATTTTCTGGAGAACGTTGACGGCGACGCCTTGGCCGAGCTTGATGAGGCCGAGCAACAGATGTTCGGTGCCGACGTAGTTATGGTTAAACCGGTCGGCTTCCTTGCGTGACAGAGCGAGCACTTGTTGCGCACGCGGCGTAAAGTTTTGCATTTCCATTTCAGCGCCCTCTCAGGCGACCTCGTCCCGTCCCCCCTGAGACAGACCGAGATCTGCGACATTTGGTTTCGAAACGTCTTTGAGCCGTTGCCGAATCAAGTCCGCGCGGAAGCTGTCGCGTTCCTCCGCGGTGAGCTTGCGCTCGGCGGCTTTCTGCACATGGGCCGGTTGCGAGATGATAAACAGCTCATCCACCACGCCACGAGTCCCTGACGGAAATAGCTCTAAATCGACCCCCATACGCAATAAACTTAGCAGATTCAGTGCCTCCTTGGAACTGACCGTGTGTGCGCTGGTCAAAATGCCGTACGCGCGACCGAGTTGATCGTACACGACCCGCGGCTTCTTTTCAAGCAGCGTGATCCGGGCGTTCTCTTCATGCTCGATGATCTGCAGGATCACCTTGTTCAGTCGTTCAATTACGTCGCTTTCCTTCTCGCCGAGGGTGGTTTGATTCGACACCTGAAAAACATTCCCGAGCGCTTCCGTCCCTTCCCCGTACAATCCGCGCACGGCCAGTCCAAGTTTGTTCACCGCTTGGACAACTTGGTTAATCTGATCGCTCAACACCATCGCCGGCAAATGCACCATGGCCGACGCGCGCATGCCGGTGCCCACGTTTGTCGGGCACGCCGTCAGGTAACCCAGCTTCGGCGAAAATGCGAAATCGAGCGACTCCTCCAATTCTGAATCCACTTTGTCGATCAACTTGAATACATTCTTGAGCTGCAACCCGGACTGGAGCGCCTGCATCCGCAGATGATCTTCCTCGTTGATCATCACGCTGACGGTTTCCTCGTCGTTGATGACCACGCCGCTGCCGACGTTTTTTGCCGCGTGCTCGCGGCTGATCAGATGGCGCTCGACCAGCACCTGCTTGTCAATCGCCACAACGTTGTCCATCGAATCGCTGAAACTCGTGCTCATCTCCGGCAACTGCTCCACCGCCGGCAGGATCAACTCCAGCGACTTCTGCCGGTCGGACTTCTTCGCCCAACCGGGGAACGGATAGTTGCGGAGATTGCGCGCGAAGCGGACCCGACTCGACAGCACAATCTTGCTGTTCGGGCCTTCGGTCCGAAACCACTCGCTCGGGTTCTTGAGTAAGTCTTCGATCTTCATGTCACACGGCCGAAATCTTCAATTTGGATTCGAGCTGCCGGATCTGGTCGCGAATGTGCGCCGCATCCTCGTACTTCTCCTCGCGCACAGCTTTCTCCAAGCCGTCGGACAATTCCTTAATCTGCTCGGTAATGACCAACGTGTGCGCCGCCTTGCTCGGCACTTTGCCCACATGCCGGTCGCTCTTGTGCATCGCCTTCAACAACGAAGCGAGTCCCGGCTCGAACGTTTCCCAGCACGCGCTGCAACCCAGCCGGCCCGTCTTCTTGAAATCCCCCTGCGTGAACCCGCAGACCGGGCACGACGCGCCCGCATCCGCCGCGATTTCATCGCCCGCGCCGAGGCCGAGCTGCAAATCGGCGAGCGAAAACCCGGCCGCTTCCTGAATGCCTTTGGCCTTTGAACACGTCTCACACATATCAATCTTCAACACCTTCTTGTCGATGATCTGCGTGAGGTGAACGGTCGCCTCGTTCTTTTTGCAAATGTCGCACTGCATCAGAGCGGTGTTCCTTCCGACCGGGTCAACTTACGGAACTCCTCGGTCAGTTTCAAGGTGAGCGCCCCCGGCTTGCCGCTGCCGATGGGCCGGCCGTCGAGCGCTGCAACCGGCACGATCTCCGCCGCCGTGCCGGTCAGGAAACATTCGTCAGCCGTCATGAGGTCGTACCGGGTCAGGTTCGGTTCGCCAACCGGTATGCCGAGCTTACCGGCCAACTCGATGACCACGCCGCGCGTGATGCCGATGAGCGCCCCCGCGCTGACCGGCGGCGTCTCCAGCTTTCCGCCACGGACGATGAACACATTATCGCCCGTGCACTCCGCGACATAGCCTTCGTTGTTGAGCATCAACGCCTCGACGGTGCCGGCATTTATGGCTTCGATCTTCGCGAGGATGTTGTTGAGGTAATTCAACGACTTGATCGCCGGACTGAGCGCGGCCGGACTGTTGCGAACCGTACCGGCGGTGATCAGGTTCAGTCCCTTGCGGTAAACTTCTTCGGGATACAACTCGATCGTCGACGCGATGATGAACACCGTCGGGTTCTTGCACTTGAACGGATTCAAGCCGAGGTAGCCCACGCCACGCGTGACAACGAGGCGGATATAGCCGTCGGTAATCTTGTTCTGCCGGCACGTCTCGCAGCACGCCTCGGTCAACGCCTGCTTGGTCATCGGCACTTGGAGCATGATCGCTTTCGCCGATGCGTTGAGCCGGTCAAGGTGCTGCTCCAGCCGGAAGATCTTTCCGCCGTACACGCGGATGCCCTCGAAGACACCGTCGCCGTACAGCAGCCCGTGGTCGAAGACCGAAATCTTCGCCTCATCTTCCATCACATACTTACCGTCCAAAAAGATTTTCACGTGACTGTATTTAGCTCAGAATTTTCCCGTTCGCAATACAAGAAAGCCCGTCGGCAATTGCCGAGCGGAGGTAGACACCCAACTAGCATCGCTGCTCCGGGAAGACCGGAGTCAGCTTGACCAAGACGCCGTCGAAGGCCGTCCTGACTTGCGACAAATCCTCACGCCCGGTTAGGGCAACGGGCCGAAGGCGATGAGGTTGTTACTCTCGCTGCACTCGGCGACGGTGTTGTCCGGATCAATCACCGCGAGGATAAACTGGTCTGATCCACTCACGCCCGCCGGCAACCTCGCACCCAACTTCTTCTTCTTGGGCTTGCCCACCTTGACGGCCTTCGTGGCCACCTGTTTCAGGAGCGTGTCGCCCGCATCCAACGTCGCATCACTGGACAGGTAATACCGGACCGTTGCAGTCGGCGCGTTGGTGGTGCCAATGTTCTGCACGATCAGTAACCCTTTGACGTTGCACCGCAGACCCGCGCTTCTGGTCCTGCAGCCTTGGACGACGTTGCTCCACGTCCCTGTGAAGTCGGAACCAAGCGAGCCGCCGCTGAGACTCGTGGTGCCTGCTGACTGGAGGTAGCCTCCTGAAGTGAACTTCAATTGGCCTAGTTGTAATTGCGCACCGCCGGTGTTGCTGAAGCTCACGTTCTGGAATACCGACGTTCCGGCACCGCCGGATTTCAGGTAGGTGCCGGTGTTGTTAAAGGTGAGTGTGGGCTCGAAATTATAGTAATTGATGCCCGCGTCACTCTGGTGGTTGAACACCCCGCCCGTCAAGTTGTTGATCACCGCATTCGTTGAATCCGCCTCCAAGTAACCTGTGCCGCCAAAGATCATCGTCCCCGAGTTGTTGATGACACGCGAAAGCGTCTTTGTGTTGCTACCGCCTATGTTGAGAACGCCTCCCGATGGGACAGTTAGCGTTCCCGTGTTGTTCAGCGTACCGCCCAGCCAGTTCATCGTGCCGCCGATGGAAAATGGGTTGTTTACTGTTCCACCATTCAGCGTCAGGCTCTGGAAGACGAAATTCGTCGGCACGTTCACGGTGCCGGAATTGATGATGACGCTGTCACTTGAAGTCGGCACGGCTTTGGGAGACCAGTTGTTGGTGTTAGACCAACTGCCGTCGAAGGCCGCGCCTGTCCACGTGATCGCGGAAGCGGTGGTGAACGTGGACGCGCTCGACCATGTGCCAAAATAATCCGGGCTGCGAGCGTGCACCTGCCAGTAGTAATTCGTTCCCGCGTTCAAGACGATGGAGTTGAGCGTGTACGACGTGTTGACAGTTGTGTCATTCAGCAAACAACTCGGGCAGGTGCCGACCGTCGGGTCCGTCGGGAGCGCATTGGAGGTGGCGGCCACCATGATGCGATACGAGGTCGCGCCATTCACCGCCGACCACGTAAAGGTCGGCGTGGTGGATTGGCCGGTCGCGCCATTGGCCGGAGCAGTCAATGTGGGCGCGGGAAGCAACGTTTGGCCCCCACCACCAGCAGTACGGAATTTGATTTGTTGCGGAGCGTACAAGTAGCGGGTGTGCGCGCCATCGGAAATTCTGCAATAGACGTAGTAATCAACCGGCGCTGCGCCGGCAGCAGTCCACACATTGGTTTGCTTGGGGATGCTGGTCTGGGTTGCCGCCAGCGCATTCGTTGCGATGGGGATGCTGCCGCCATTGTATGGATTCTGGTCGGTGTCGAGAAAGATCACGTTCGTCGAGGAACTATCGGAATCCTGATACCGGAATTCAAACTTAACTGGCTGCCCGACGACTACAGGGCTGTTAGCGGCATCGTGAGTGAACGTGACGACGTTCGGCGAAGTGGCGGCAGAGTTATCCAGCGGGACGCGATTGAGGTAGTAGATGTTGCCACTCAGCGCATTCAGATTGTAGCCATCGACAATCGCCTTGCCGTCGTCCGACGGCTGAATGTTGCTCTTGCGATTGCCGCCGCCGATGAAGCTGTAGTGGAAACCGTTTGACACGCCCTGGCTCTCAGCGGCGGTGTACCAAGCCAAGCGCGTGCTGCTCGTGAGAGTCGCTTCACCGTCGAATGCAGGTGAGTTTGTATTGATCGTTCCGTGATACCAAAGGTGGACGTTACTGTGTGGTACGGCAAACCCAGAAGTATCTGCATAACCTCCAGAGAACATCAAATCATCGGCAAAGTGTCGGCTATACGCTCCATCTACTTGCCGACCGTGAGGGCCGTACAAAAGAACATCGCCATCGTCTCGCCAATAATTGTCGGCAAAGAGAACATTTTCATAAACTCGAACATCCGCATCTTGCTGAGCGGGGAGGCAGGTTAGTCCCAGCTGTATCGGGTGAGGGTCGAGCGTCGTGAGCTGATCGACCCACACGCCCTGCTGCCCGAGGAGTTTCGAAACCTCAGCGCACGAGCGATCCTCCCCGGCTGTGGCCGATGAGATGAATGGGCAACTCAGCCAGAGGACGGGAGATGCTTCCATCGGTCACGACGACGTCAGACCGAAGTAATGCGTCGGCAACGAGGGGAGCAACGTCGCCTGTGGGAACGATGTTGAACGTAACGCATTAACCTCCATCCAGTGCCGTCCAGTCCACAATCACAATAATCTCGCCGCTCGGCTCGCTTTCAATGGGGGAGCCACCTTTTTGTACAAACGATTTGACCCGGAGCGGAAAGAACGGGCCGATTCTGTCAATGGTCAACACGAACTGCGGAACTTGATCAATCCCGCCGGCACGTGAGGCGATTGCGTTTGCCATCGTGGCCGCCCAATTCGTGTCGCCTTGATACCCGTGCGTGATGATCGTCACACCCGCGCCGTGCGTGGGCTGGGTTGAGAAAAGCAGTACTGCAAAAAACGTCAGTCGAACCAGCGGCCCGGCGTGCTGCGTTGTTTGCAGTTTTTTCCTCATGGCCCATTTCCAGTGCGCCCGCTGTGTGCTTTCGCGGCGCCACACAACTATCGTTTCGAGGTCCGCCGCACCGGGGTGGTGTTGGCAACCTCTCGCACTTCTCCGCAGGGCAGTAGAACAAAAGGCCAGTGCCTCTGTCAATCACCGATGCGAGTCGGCCAACTCTTGCTTGAGTGGTGCCGATGCCGGGCAGAACAGCGGCAAGCGGGACGCTCGCCCTACAATTCTGTCTTCCATCTGTTCACATACTCACGTGGCTGACGGGGTCGTTCCAGTCGCTGTAACCGGTCGAGTCGGTCAATCAAGGATTTTACCGTCGGCAATCTCCAAGACCCTTTCGCCGCGCTTGGCACAGGCTTGTCACCAATCCAAGAATCGCGTATGCTGGGCGTGAATGGAGCGGCGGCTATTCAAGGATTCGGCGTTCAAACACGGCTATGAACGAAGTGACTTCGAGGCGGTCATGCGCAACCCCAAGCTGCTCCTCCGGAGCCGGCGCGGATATCGCAACGTATATGAGATCCTCGGTCGGAATGATGCCGGCGACTATTTACATGTCATCACGCGACGTTACCGGCGTGGCGATGAACGCATCGTGATTGTTTTTCACATGAATCGAATGGTTGAGACCGACCGGCGACGATTCGTCAAACTGATGGAGCAACGATGAAAAAGAGAACTTGCACCGATATTCTGCCGGCAACGCCCGAAGAACTGCGGCTCATCAACCGATTGACCCGGCGCCCCGTGCTCAGCCGTCTGGAGGCCGGCGAATTGGCGATCGTCCAGAATGATGATTGGTCTGATGTGCCGGAACTTGAAGAACGTCCGACGATCCGTGTGCCGAAGTCCATCTACCGCAAGATGGCTTCCCTCAGCCGTAAACGCCACACCACGCCCGAACGCCTCGCCTCCCGGTGGCTCTCCGAGCGATTGAGCAGCCTTTGATATTCAGCCGGTAATTCTTCCGTCTGAAATCTCCAAAACCCGTTCGCCGCGCTTGGCGACGTGCTGGTCGTGCGTGACCATCACCAACGTCGCGCCCGTCTAAAGAGCGTGCGCGGGTTCTGCGCCCTACTTCTTGGGTTTCGTCCGGTATGGCGCTTTCGTCTCGGCGATGGTGCTGAGCGTTCCGGCGGAGAATGCAGAAGCAAAATGATCATCCAGTTCTTCTTGGGTGCAAACCCGGCCAAGCTCGCACCAGTAGCGCAGGACGGTGGGGCAAATGTCGGCGCCATTCGGCCAGACTAATGTGCCGTCCGCGACGCGGACCTGCCGGAACTTCTCCGGGCGTTTCAGCGTCCCGAAGATTCGACCGCGCAACGCGGGCGCGAGGTTTAGCGTGCCCGCCCAGCCATCGCGAAAGGCCAAGCGCACGCTGGTGGGGCCGACAGTCAGGCATTCGATGATTTCCGGTACCGCTTTCATGGCTCAGAGATTTTCCTCATCGGATTCTTCCGTCGGCAATCTCCAAAACCCTTTCGCCGTACGCAAGAGCGAGCGCCTTGTCCAACGACACCGTCGGGCGACCCATGTCGAACGTAGGACAAGTATATGGCTTCATCACTCGAAGTCGGCGCAGCTCAGCCAGTCCTCTACGAAGCGTGGCGTTAACAACTTTGCCCAGCGATGACTTCGAATCACAGGCACGTCTTCTGAGTTCTCGGATCAAGTCATCATCGATGTCCAATGTCGTTCTCATACGGCCATCATACACAGAAAGCAAAAGCGCCGACAAGTCGGCGCACTCCAAATTTACTTGGAGCGCTCCAAGTTGCTGGCGCTTTGCTGCCTCTCAGACATCAACCCAGAATCCGCCCGTCCGCGATCTCCAAAACCCGTTCGCCGCGTTTGGCGACGTGTTGGTCGTGCGTCACCATCACCAACGTCGCGCCGGTCTCGGCGCGCATCTGCCAGAGCAAATCCAGAATCGCTTCGCTGGTCTTGTCGTCGAGGTTGCCGGTCGGTTCGTCGGCCAGAATCAGACTCGGCCGGTTCATCAACGCCCGCGCGATGGCTACGCGTTGCTGTTCGCCGCCGCTCAGTTCGGCCGGTCGATGCTCCAACCGTTCGCCCAAGCCGACAGCCTTCAGTAATTCCCGGCCGCGCTCTTCGATTTGTTTGTGGGAGCGCCCTTCCGGGCGCGATGGGTCGCCGGATCGCGCCCGGAAGAGCGCTCCTACATGACCAACCATGGCCGGTACGCAGACGTTTTCCAACGCGTCCAATTCCGGTAACAGATTGTACGACTGAAAGACGAACCCGATATGCTCGTTGCGAAGCCGCGTCCGGTCCAGTTTACGCAGTGAGTTTCCTTCGAAGAGCACTTCGCCATCCGTCGGCTTGTCGAGGCCGCCGAGCAAATGCAGCAAGGTGCTCTTGCCGGCGCCGGACGCGCCGACAATCACCACGGCTTCGCCGCGTCGCACATCCAGGTCGAGTCCCTTCAGCACCTCGACATTGTGCTTGCCGAGTCGGTAGGTCTTGCGGAGTTGCCGGGCCGCGAGGATCGCGTCATTCATGGCGCAGCGCCTCCACCGGTTCGAGCAGAGCCGCCCACAACGCTGGCAACACGCCGCCGAGCGTCGAGATCACGAGCGCCGAGAGCGCAATGGTGACGAGCTCACGAGTGGCCAGATACGTCGGGATCTTCGGCAGATTGTAAATCTCCTTTGGGAACAACTCGACGTGCAGCGCATTCGCCAGAAACATCCGGACCTGATCGACGTGATCGATCGTCAACAAGCCGAGCGCGACGCCGGCCAGCACCCCTATCAGCCCGACGAAGAATCCTTGAAACAGAAACAGCCGGGCGATGCGGAACGGGGTCGCCCCACACGCCTTCAGCACGCCGATTTCGTTGGTTTTCTGCGCGGCGACGGTGATCAGTGTGCCCATCACACAGAAGGCCGCCACGACGATGACGAGGCTGAGGATGAGAAACATCGACGTCTTCTCGACTTGAATCGCCCCGAGGATTTTCTCGTTCATCTGCATCCACGTCTGCGCGCGCAGCGGGGGCGCGAGCTGTTGGTTGAGTTGCCGGGATAACTCGATCGCGCCGGCAAACGGGTCGTCGGTGACGATCTCCACTCCGTGGATGGCGTGGCCGATGTCGTAGAGTTCTTGCGCCGTCTCGAGCGATGTGAAGATCAGACCGATGTCGTATTCGTACATGCCGGACTGGAAGATGCCGGTCACGGTGAGTTCCATCGGTAAGTATACTTCCTCGCCTTTCTTCTCGATGTTGCGCGGCGAGTAGACCGTGATCTTGTCGCCAAGGAAGATGCCGTACTGCAGCGCGAGTTCGTTGCCGATCACGACCTTCTCGCCAGCCACGTCGAGTTTGCCTTCGTGGATGTAGCTGCCGAGCTTGCTCACGGTGACTTCGCGGGCCGGGTCGATGCCCTTCAAGTATGGCGTGGCGACGTGCCGGTTGAATTCGACGAGCACCAGCCCCATAGCGAACGGCGCGGCGGCCTTGGCGTGCGGCGTGGCGAGCGCGGTCTTAAGGACTTCGTTGCCGTTGTTGATCAAGCCGCCGGTCACGGTGACATGGGCGTGCATGCCCATGAGTTTCTCGCGGAGTTCTCGGTCAAATCCGCTCATCACGGCGATCACGACGATGAGCACCCAGACACCGATGGTCACTCCGAACAACGAGATGAGTGTGATGACGGAGACGAAACTGCGTTTCGGTTTGAGGTAACGCAGGCCGAGAAAGAGTTCGAACGGCAAGCGCGTCATGTTTGGGGACGCAGTTGCGGGAAGAGGATAACGTCGCGGATGCTTTCGGCGCCGGTCAGCATCATCACGAGTCGGTCGATGCCGACGCCCATTCCGCCCGCGGGCGGCATGCCATGTTCGAGCGCGGCGAGGAAATCTTCGTCGAGTTTTTCGGCGTGACCGGCCGCTTGATGCAGCAACCGCTCGCGTTGCACAACCGGGTCGTTCAACTCCGAGTAGGCCGGCGCAATCTCCTGACCGTTGATGATCAATTCAAACACGTCCACCACTCTCGCATCCTCTTTGTTCGGCTTGGCCAGCACGACCAACTCGGCCGGCAAGTGCGTGATGAACGTGGGTTGGATCAGGGTCGGCTCGATGGTTTTCTCGAAGATCGCGTTGGTGACTTCGTAGTCCGGCGCGTTCGGTGGAAGATCGAGGGCCATTTGCGATGCGCGCACCCGGCGCTCACCGGGCGAAAGCGTAAACCACTCCTTGCCGATGCGCTCCTCGACGATCTCCCGGTACGTGACGCGTCGCCACGGTGGCGTCAGATCGATCTCCTGCCCGTCGTAGCGTTTTACGGTAAGCGCGTCGAACACATGCTCGGCAATGGTGACGACCATGCCTTGAATGAGCTCCATCATCGACTCGAAGTCGCCGTAGGCTTGGTAGACTTCGAGCATAGTGAACTCGGGGTTGTGCCGACGCGAGATGCCTTCGTTGCGAAAGTTGCGATTGATCTCGTAGACCTTCTCAAAACCGCCCACGAGCAATCGCTTGAGGTACAACTCGGGCGCGACGCGCAGGAACAGATCCATCCCGAGCGCGTCGTGGTGCGTCACAAACGGCTTGGCCGCCGCGCCGCCGGCAATCGGCTGCATCATCGGCGTTTCGACTTCGATGAAGCCGCGGCCGTCGAGAAACTTCCGGATTTCGCCGATGACTTTACTGCGCACCAGAAACGTCTCGCGCACGTTGTCGTTGAGCCAAAGATCGAGATAGCGTTGCCGGATGCGCGTCTCGACGTCCTTGATGCCGAACCATTCTTTTGGCAGCGGCCGGATGGCTTTGCTGAGAATGGTGAAGCTCTCGATCCGGACAGTCAGCTCCCCGGCATGCGTGGTGAACAGCTTGCCGGCCACGCCGACGATGTCGCCGAGATCCACGAAGTGTTTGAACTGATCGAATGCGGCATCGCTGAGCACCTTCTTCTGTAGGTAGAGCTGGATCTTGCCGGTGGCGTCCTTCAAATCCGCGAACATGCTCTTGCCCATGTCGCGATGGCTCATCACGCGACCGGCAATACACACCTCGCGCTCGGGTGTGGGGTTGCCGCGCGCCGCGGCGATGGTCTCACCGACCTCAAACTTGCCGCCGTACGGATCGATCCCCTGTTCCAGCAATTTGGCCCGCTTTTCCAGCCGCGCCTTCATCAGATCGTGCACCGGTTCCATGTGGCTGCAAGATAGCGCGACAATCTTCCTTCTCGCAACCGCAAAAAGGCTCGCTATATTGCCGGCATGATTCGAACCGTCCTGATTCTCCTCGTGGCCGCCGGCGCGCGAGCGGCGTCGATTGCCGACTTCACCAACGTTACCGGCGGACATTATCAAGTGCTGGCACAGAGCGGACCTGAGATGGCCCGGCAGGTGAACGGGTACATGAATGCGATGTTGCAGTTGTACTCGCAGTATTTCTCGAATTGGAATGCCAAGGATGGGGCGCGGGTGGTGGTGTTCGACAACGTCGATGATTTCCGCGCCTACTCGCGCGACTCGGTGGGCGTGACGCATCGCGGCTTGGCCGGCTATTGCCATCTGAAGACGGACGAGGATGGCAACACGTTTTACGAGTTGGTGACGTTTGAGCACGCCGGGCTGTGGCAGGTGTTGGCGCATGAGGGATTTCATCAATTCATCGGCTACGAGATGGGACGGGAGATACCGGTTTGGCTCAACGAGGGGATGGCGCAGTTTTTCGAGACCAGCACGGTCAAGCATGGCCGGCTCGTGCCCGGCAACGTGGACCAGCGGAAGCTTGGTTACGCACAAGAATTGATCCGCTTACGGCGGGCACCGGCGGTCGAGGAGTTGTTGGCCATGGATCGGCCGACGTTTTATGCCAACGCCACGGTGACGTACCCGATGAGCTGGGCGCTGGTGTATTACCTGATGACTCACGATGCGACGAGTTACCGGAACAGCCAGTTCCGCCGCTATCTGCAGGACTTGAAGTGGAGTCGGAATGACGGGGCCAGTTTTCGGAAACGGTTTGGCCGCGGCAGCGCGCAATGGCAAACGGACTTCGAGCGGTTCATCGTGCAGTTCAAGTCGCCGACAGAGAATTGAGTAGAAATGGCCGGACGGTTTCGCTAGGTTGTGCGCATGGCGCCGGCGCAGAATTGGAATTGGTATGACATCGTTGTGGGGGTGATGTTGCTGTATGGGATTTGGAGCGGCGTGCGGACCGGGTTGTTCGGCGAAATCCTCCGAGTTATCGGCTTGGTGGCCTTGGTCGCGGCGGCGCTGCAGTCGTACATCCAACTTGGGAATGCCATGCATTCGGCGACGAAAATGCCCGAGGAGCCGGCACGATTGTTGGCGTTTGTGCTTGTCGCGATCATTGTCTACCTCGCGGTTCGTGCCGTGAGGACTTTCATCCAAAAACGGGTGAAGAAGATGACGTTTTGGGCGTTTGTGGATAATTTCGGCGGAGCGGCGGCCGGTTTGGTGCGCATGGTGGTGGCGATGGGCTTTCTGACGATCATGATTTCGCTGATGCGCAGTCCGTTCTGGCACAAGCAAGTTTCGACCGATTCGCGCTTCGGTTCGTACGTCGTCGCCCAATTCCCGGCGGTGGCCGAAGTCGTCAAGAAAGAATTCACGGAAACCCTTTGGTTCACGAAAGACATCAAGCGACGCGACGAGCCGGAAGTGGACAATACCGGCACGACGTCGAAGTAAGATCAAGCCGTGCCGTCACGAATTTCCGATCAGATGCTCGAGCAGGTCCGTCAGGCCAATGACGTGGTGGAGGTCATTGGCTCATACTTTCCTCTGAAACGTGCCGGGGCCAACTTTCGGATGCTCTGCCCGTTCCACAAGGAGAAGACGCCCAGCTTTAACGTCCATCCGGCCAAACAGATCTGGCACTGCTTCGGCTGCGGTGCTGGCGGCGACGTGTTCAAGTTCGTGATGCAGTACGAGAGTCTCGACTTCCTTGCCGCTGTGCGCCGGCTCGCCGAGCGCGGAGGCATCCGCATCGAATGGGAGGAAGCCTCCGGCGAGCCGACCCGAGACCAGAGGGATCTGCTGCTCAAACTCCACGACGAAACCGCCACGTTCTTCCAAGAATGTCTGCGCACAGCAGACATCGCCAGAAAATACCTCACGAAACGACGGATCTCGGCCGAAGTCGCTCGCAAGTGGCGCATTGGCTACTCCCCCGAATCGTGGGATGCGCTCGTTCAGTGGGCGCGCGGCAAGAAGTACACGCCGGAACTACTCGAAGCCGGTGGGCTCGCGTTGCCGGGTGAACGCGGGCACTATGACCGGTTTCGCGGGCGGCTCATGTTTCCGATCTGCGACGAACAAGGCCGGGTGGTCGGGTTCAGCGGTAGAATCTTGACTGATGCCAAAGACCAGCCGAAGTACGTCAACTCGCCGGAAACACCCATTTTCCAAAAAGGTAAGATTCTCTTTGCGCTCGATAAGGCGCGCCGCTCCATTATTGAGGAAAAGCACGCCATCGTCTGCGAGGGACAATTCGACACAATTTCCTGCCACGAAGCCGGTATCGCCAATGTCGTCGCGCCCCAAGGGACTGCTTTGACCGAACACCACGCCCGTATCTTGAAACGATACGCCGAAGAGGTCATTTTGATGTTCGATGCCGATGCCGCCGGTCAGAATGCAATCGTTCGCAGCGCCGACCCGCTATGGCAGGCAGGTATTGCCATACGAGTCGCTGTGATGCCGGAAGGGCATGACCCCGACAGCTTTGTGAAGACCTTTGGTGCAGAGAAAATGAAAGAAATCCTTACCAAAGGTGATAGTTTTTTTGTTTATCTTTTGGAAAGGGTATCGAAGCAGCACAACCCGCAGACTGACCACGGGAAGATACAGATTGTTCAGCAGGTGGCCGAGTGGCTGGTTCGGATTCCGAGCCCGATATTGTTGTCTGCATACACGCAACAGACTGCGGCAAGGCTTGGTGTGCGGGAGGATGCCGTTCGGCAGGTTTTGAGAAAGTTTCAACCCACGCGCCGCAGGGATGACAGTCCGTCGGATGTTGTTCCCGAGATCGATTCCGAGTCGACTGAGACCGCAAAGTCAGGCGGGTCGCCAGCGGAGGTTATGTTGTTGCAGTTGATGCTGACGGATGTGCGTGCTGTAGAAATGGTTATTGAGCGCCTCAATCAGGATTGGCTGTCCGACAGCATCGCCGGCACCTTGGTTAATCGTATCAAGGACTTGCACATGAAGGGGAGTTGGGATGGCCCACATGGGTTGTTGAGACGAAGAGTGAACGAAAGAGAGAGTCGGTTGATTTCGGAGCTTGTACTGCGGGACCAAGTAACACAAGGCCTGCCGGCAATTGCCGGCGATTGCTTGGCAACCATGGAACGACGGTGGGTAGAGCGGCAGTTGCGTGAAATGCGCAAGCGACTGGCTGAGCCAGACTTGCCAACGAAAGAGAGAGACAAATTGTTACGACAGGTACTTGACTTACAACCTAAGTTACGCAATATTCCCGCGCTTTCGATATGCAAGGATAGCTCGTCTGTGCATTGAATTGAAGATTACCATGTCCAAGAACAACCAAGCCTCCAGACGGCCGTCGAGCAACCGCCCGGTCCTTGATCAAGCGGAGAAGAACCTTAAGATCAAAGAGTTGATCAAGCTCGCGAAGGAACAGGGCTACCTCACGTACGGTGATCTGAACGACGTCCTTCCGGAAAACATCCTGTCCTCAGACGAGTTGGATTCGATCATGATCATGCTGCGTGGAATGGACATCGAAATCATTGACGCATCGGAAGTCGATCGGTTCAAGCGCGAGGCTGAAGAGGAAAAAGAAGCGCAAAAGATAGATTCGCGACTCGACATTCTTGACGACCCCGTCCGGATGTATCTCAAGCAGATGGGTCAAGTCCCCCTGTTGACCCGCGAGCAGGAAGTGGAGATTTCGAAGCGGATCGAAACAGCGGAACTCCACGTCAAGCAGATCATCAACAACTTGGGCTTTACGGCCCGGGAGCATCTGGCGCTGGCGAAACGTTTGCTCAACGGTCGCGAACGTTTCGACCGTGTGATCATCGACAAGAAGATCGACAGCCGCGAGCAGTACATGCGCGCCCTGCCAAAGCTGTGCCGGAAGATCGAGAAATGCGACGCACTCGTGGACACCAAGTACGCCAAGGAGACTCGCTCGGGACTCACCAAGCGCGAGTCCGAGCGCTCGCATCGTGAATTCAAAAAGACAGATGTCGGACTCCAGAAGCTCTTCGAGAAGTTCTATTTCAAACAAAAGGTTCTGGAAGAATTCGTCGAGAAGGCCAATGAGGTCCGCGAAGAGTTCGACGTTGTGTTGTACGAGATCGAGCGACTCGAACGTTTCCGGAAGTCTGCCGCTAGCGACTCCGAGGTGCGTGAACTTCAACGCAAGCTCAAGCGACATGAACTGGCGGTCCGGATGACCACGGAAGTCTTCATCAAGACCCACGATGAACTTAAGTCCTGGATGAAAAAAGCCGTGCAGGCCAAGAGCGAAATGGTGGAGGCAAATCTACGCCTGGTGATTTCGATCGCCAAAAAGTACACCAATCGCGGGTTGTCGTTCCTCGACCTCATCCAGGAAGGCAACATGGGATTGATGAAGGCCGTCGAGAAATTTGAGTACCGGCGCGGCTACAAGTTTTCCACCTACGCCACGTGGTGGATACGGCAGGCCATCACCCGCTCTATCGCCGATCAGGCGCGCACCATTCGCATCCCTGTTCACATGATCGAAACAATCAACAAACTGATGCGCATCCAAAAACAGCTCGTTCAGGAACTCGGTCGTGAACCGACCCCGGAAGAAGTTGCCGAAGAGATGCAAATGCCCGTCGACCGAGTGCGGGCGGTTTTGAAGATGGCGCAACAGCCGATCTCGCTGCAATCCCCGATCGGCGACAGCGAAGACACTAATTTCGGCGACCTCATAGAGGATAAGTCCGCTGAGAATCCATCCGAGATGGCCTCCTACTCTTTACTGAAGGAGAAACTCGGCGAAGTTCTGGATACGCTGACCGAACGGGAACGCAAGGTTCTACAGTTGCGGTTCGGTCTCGGTGACGGCTATTGCCGAACGCTGGAAGAAGTCGGCCGGCAATTTCGCGTCACCCGCGAACGCATTCGCCAGATCGAAGCCAAAGCGCTACGCAAGATGCGCCACCCCACCCGGCAACGCCAGGTCGAAGGATTCCTACAGGCCCAGCAGCTGTAGCCTGTTTTGACTTTCCAACAGCAGACCGACCGCCTATGTTGTGCCCATCGGGCCCGTAGCTCAGTGGTTAGAGCGGGGGACTCATAATCCCTTGGTCGTAGGTTCGAATCCTGCCGGGCCCACCACTCCTCTGCCCTTTGTTTACAAGGGCTTCCGCAAACCAAGCGCCATGACACTCGCAATGGAAAAATCTGCCGTTATACCGAAAATGATACCACTTGCCTTTGCCGGGCGGGCTTGAACTCCTGCGAGTGTAGCAGCACAGTATAACCGCGAAACAAACTGAGCGGCAGCGCGGCTGATTCTTTAGGCGTCGTGAGCGCAATGCGACGCGCCTACGAACTCTTGGCGAATCACCTTGACCCGGACAAGGCGAAGCCGCACTACGAAGCGGACGGGGCATGGCGCGGCGGCCAGCAAAGGCCGCGATGCCGAGTACGTCCTGTACACTCGCGCACAAGTCGCTTTCTAACGGAAAAAACAAATCCTGAAAAAGTCCTTGTAATTGTCTACTGTGACGCTAGGCTATCACCCGCATGCGAATGTCGAAGCGAGGCGAGTACGCGTTGCGGTCGTTGATCAATCTGGGCATCGCCCGGGAATTGGGGCGACCGTCGTTGCGGATCGGCGATCTGGCGAAGAAGGAAAATATCCCAATCAAGTTTTTAGAGGCGATCCTTCTCGACTTGAACAAAGCCGGTTATCTCAGCAGCAAACGCGGCAAGGGCGGTGGGTACTTCATCAAGAAGCCAATGAACAAGATCAGGATCGGCGACGTGGTCCGCTTGATCGACGGACCGCTCGCGCCAATCTCGTGCGCAAGCGTGACGGCGTACGCGCCCTGCTCGTGCCCGGACGAGGAGCATTGTGGGCTGCGCTTGCTGATGGTCGATGTGCGCAACGCCATTGCCAACATTCTGGACAAATACACATTAGCGGATACGGTGGAGGTAACGCTGCGCAAGATGCGTCGCGACAAGATGCCGTTGCCATTCACCGAGACATCACGATGAAGGCATTCTTGATTGGAGCGCTGCTGCTGGGCGCACTTCGCGCTCAGGCTGAAACGGTTATTCGTGTTGGACATTTTCCGAATGTGACGCACACACAGGGCGTCATCGCCCACGCGACCGGTTGGTTCGAGAAAAACCTCGGCGGCGACGTAAAGATCCAGTGGTTCGTCTACAATGCCGGCCCGAGTGCGATGGAAGCGATCTTCGCCGATTCGATCGACCTTACCTACGTCGGCCCGAGCCCGGCACTGAATGCGTACGCCAAGTCGCGGGGCGACGAAGTGCGGATTCTTGCCGGCGCAGCCAATGGCGGCGCGGCGCTGGTCGTCAATGCCAACAAAATCAAATCGCCGGCCGACTTTCGTGGCAAGAAAGTGGCGACGCCACAACTTGGCAACACGCAGGATGTCGCTTGCCGGGCGTGGCTGACAGCGCAAGGCTTCAAGGTCACGCAACTGGGCGGCGAAGTGTTGGTATTACCAACGGCAAATCCGGACCAACTCAACCTTTTCAAGCAAGGCGACGTGCAGGCCGTGTGGACGGTCGAGCCGTGGGTATCGCGGCTGGAGACTGAAGCCGGGGCGACAGTGTTTCTCGAAGAAGAGAACGCGATCACCACTGTGCTGGTCTCCAGTGCGAAGTTTTTGCGCGACCAGCGTGAACTGGCGAAGAGATTTGCCAAGGCCCACGCCGAGTTGACTGACTGGATTCAGAAGAATCCTGAGGAGGCCCAAAAGATCGTCCGAGAGGAATTGTCGGCCGAAACGACCCGCCAGATACCGGCGGCTTTGATCGCGCGCTCGTGGAAGCGGCTGAGGTTCACAACCGAGATTTCGCGCGAATCGCTGGAGAAATTTGTGAAAGATGCGCAGGCCGCGGGATTCCTTCGCGGCGCACCCGACCTGAAACGATTGGTCGAAATCCCTTGAACCTCGAACAAGAACTCCAGAACGTCGCACCCGAAAAGCTGGTGGTCGAGAACGTCTCGAAATCATTCCAGCAGCGGCGTGTCTCCGTCCACGCGCTCGACAAGGTCAGTCTGAATGTGCGCGAAGGCGAGTTCGTCTGCCTCGTCGGTCCGAGCGGCTGCGGCAAGTCCACGCTGTTGAACATCATTGCCGGACTGGAGTTCCCTGATGCCGGCCGTGTGGTCGCCGACGGCAAGCCGGTCACCGGCCCCGGCCGGGAGCGGATGATGATGTTCCAGGAATCAGCGCTGTTCCCGTGGCTCGATGTCATGGACAACCTGATGTTCGGTCTGAAGTTGAAGTCGAACCTAACCAGGAAGGATCGACGCGAAGTGGCGCGGTTCTACCTGAAACTGGTCGGCCTTGAAAAATTCATTCACGCCAACGTCCACGAACTCAGCGGCGGCATGAAACAGCGGGTGGCGCTGGCCCGCGCGCTCGCGCCGAACCCGCGCGTGCTGCTGATGGACGAGCCGTTTGGCGCGCTCGATGCACTCACGCGCGAGCAACTCTACGGCGACATCCAGGAAATCTGGGAGAAGCGCCGCAAGACCATCATCTTCGTCACGCACAACGTCCGCGAGGCCGCCTGTCTCGGAGACCGGGTCGTGCTGTTCTCGCCACATCCCGGACGCATTCGCGAGGAATTTCAGATCAACCTGCCCCGCCCCCGCGACATCAACAGCGTCGAGTTGGCTGAATACGCGACGGACATCCGGGCCGCGCTGAAGCAACACCTCATTTCGGAAGCTGCTGAGGTGCTGGAATGAAGCGCATGCTGGTCGTTGTTATTTTCTTCGCACTCATGATTGCCGGTTGGGAGTGGCTTTGCCGTGCAAGAATATGGTCGCCGGTCCTCGTGCCGTCTCCACTCACCGTTGGCGAATACCTCGTCAGCTCAGCACGCGACGGGACGATGCTGCAGGCGACCCTCGTGACAATGAAGCGGCTGTTGATCGGCTATATCCTGAGCATCGTCTTTGGCCTGCCGCTGGGGCTGTTGACTGCGCGATTCAAGTTCGTGGAAGACACGCTCGGAGTGCTCGCGCTCGGGTTGCAGACGTTGCCGAGCGTGTGCTGGATTCCGCTAGCACTGTTGTGGTACGGGCAGACCGAGGGCGCAATGTTGTTCGTCGTGATCATGGGTTCGCTATGGTCGATCCTCATCGCCACCGACAACGGCGTGCGCACCGTGCCGCCGATCTACGCGCGGGCGGCGCGCACGATGGGGTCGAAGCGATTGCATACGTGGTTCAAAGTCATCCTACCGGCCTCGCTGCCATTCATCGTCAGCGGGATGAAACAAGGTTGGGGCTTTGCGTGGCGCTCGCTCATGGGCGCAGAAATTTACGTCACGATCCTGACCGGCTTCGGCCTCGGCCACCTCCTGCACTATGGCCGGGAACTCAACGCGATGGATCAAGTCATCGGCGTGATGCTGGTGATCATCGTCATCGGCTTGCTCGCGGACAAGATTCTGTTTTCACCGTGTGAGAAATTCCTCTACCGGCGCTGGGGCACGGCGAAGTAGACGACCGGCGCGCGGCGCGATATACGGCGCGATATACTAGATGCGCCGAAAGGAGCGTATTATGACAATGGAACGTTACATCCGCATGATTGCTGGGACATTCATCCTCGCCAGCTTGGCGCTGGCGCATTGGGCCAACCCAAACTGGCTGTGGTTCACCGCCTTCGTTGGTGCGAATCTGCTGCAGTCGTCACTCACAAAGTGGTGTTTGATGGAGGACATTCTCCGCAAGTTCGGTGTGGGCGGCTCGTGCAGTGGGACCGCTGGTGGCTGACATGCTGCCGGACGTCTGCGATCTTGGCGCGGATTTAATTCGCGCTGACGATCATGTTTCACTATTTGTTCCCGCCGCTGACCATCGGCCTTGGCAGGCTGCTGGTGTCGGAGGAGTGGAAATTCCTGCGGACGCAGGAGCGACAGTACAAGGCCGCGGCCAAATTCTGAACAACACTCCTCGGCGGCGTCTTCGCAATGGGCGTGGCCACCGGCATCACGATGGAGTTTCAGTTCGGCACGAAGTGGGCGACCTGCACCCGGCATGTCGCGATATCTTCAGTTCGGCACTGTTTCCAAACTTGGTTCACTCGTCGCTCAACCCGACCGGAGTCTGACCGCCCATAACGTCACCTCATCGCCGAAGACGTTGGGCCCATGTTGGTCTTCGCCATCCTTGGCATGCCGTTCTTCATCGCCTACGCGGTGGTGATCTACTGGGTCTTCCGTGGGAAAGTTCAACTCGGGAAGTTCTGCTATTGACGGCCATCCCGCGGGGCGCGGCCGAAGAAGCGATGGTCGGATTGCCTTAACCATCTCATGGGAGATGGTCGGGACGGCGGGATTTGAATCCGTCGCCCGTTGTCAATCCTGCGTGATTCTGCATATTTTCGCAACCGCAAAATACGAAAACATGCAGACCGCGAACGATCTTTTGTCACGTTTTGTCACGCTTTGATCAGGGGCGGACGCCCTCGACGCAACTGAATTGCCAGTGTTCATCGTGGGGTGACGATAAACGCCGCAGCGACTGTCGCACAGAATGTTCCGTCAAGAAGAGTTTGGATGCGATTCGTGTCGGAAATCGTCCCGACAGGGGCTGCTAAGCTGCCGACTTTGCGCGCACCGGCAGAGCCAGCAATCGCGCCATGGGTTCCTGATGCTCTGTCAACAGGCGCAGCACGTCTTGCTCTCTGAATCTGACTGCGCCATCCACCCGTACGACCGGCAACCGACCCGACCGGGCGATCTGCGCCACTTTGCGGATGCTGATGTGCAGGCGGCTGGCCACGTCCGCCGTACTCATGAGTTGGGGTACGAAATTTGTCGGCTGCGCCTCGTCGATTTCCAGGACGACGCTTTCGCCCTCCACCCGCGCGCGATATGACTTGCAGGTCAGCGTAATCATGGCCTCACCACCTTGGGGCAGCAACCTTCTTTTTCGATAATCCCATCGGTTGTTCTGGCGTGTTCATCCTTTGGGCTCTGACTGACTATTCAGTCCTTTCATTTCGGGCCACGACTGGAGATTTTCACGCAAGCGCCTCAAGGGTTGTTTGGTTGGTCAAATGTCCTGATGTCCCTATGTCATTCGAGGAAGACATCAATAGACTTCTATTCCGAAGCCGTTGCAGAGCAGTGCCAATGGTCAGACACCAAATCAGTAGTCCTCTTGGCCGGTCCGACGCGCCCAGGCGGGCCACCTTCCGTTGCACAGCCTTTGCCACCCCAGCGTTTGGCGCAATGATCACCAACATCACCGCTCCCAGGTTTGCAGCCTTTTCCACATCGCGCGGTACCCGGTCGGGAGACCTTTCCGCCTCGAAAACAAACGAGCACCCGTTATGGGTCGCCAATACATCAACCGAGCCACCGCGACCGCGTGGCCCAATGGCGTACTCGCAATACACGGTTGCCCCCTGCTGATGCAATTCCGTCACGATTGGGGCGATCAACAACTGATTGTGAGCGAATTTGCCTCTCACGGTACGCCTCCTCCTGTTGAACCGGCAACGGCGGCGTGGGCTGGCGCCAACGGTTCGAGAACGATCGCTGCACGCCCGCGTGGACCGGTGGCGACGGAGTGTTCTCGCAGGTAGCCTGCCGATACCAAGCGGGCGCGAATTGCGGCTGCTCGACCGCCATTTATTCCTGCCTGTCTTGCATAGAAACTGGAAGCCTTTCCTGGCTCGGCAGCGACCGCTCGTAGAAAGCGTAATTCAACATCCGATAGCGCGGGCGCAACAGCGGCCGGTGGGCTAATCACCACAATGACATGATGGGGCTTCCAGCGGTCAAACTCGCGGGCAGGCACAGTTGGCAAACTATCCAGCACCTTGCGGCTGGCGGCCGCTTCCACATCATCCACCGTCTCCCGGAGTGTCACTTTCGGCACCCTGAGGATAAACGGTTCGTGCCAATCGCCCTCGCCCGTCTGGACGATGAAAACGCCTGGCCGCTGGTTCCGCTTGGCCCAGAGCAACTGCTCGCCGTTCTGTCCCATGTCCGCTCCAAGCACTTGGTAGTCCTCATGGGTGCCCATGCGGCCCATGATTTTCGTGGTCATGTTGGCCATGAGCGACCGCGAAAGACCGTGCGTGGTCTGAAAGATCGGGTAGAGGGCCTTGCCCCCACCCCGGGTGACCGCTGCCAGTTCGTCGATCCGCGGAAGCACCCCAAACGTCGACTGGTTCGAGTTGAGGAACCGCTGGCAATCCTCCAAGGCGATCACCAACGACGCCGGTGCATTGATCGCCCCGCGCTCATAGGCTGCCTGAAACACCCCATACACGCAGGGCTCGATCAGCATTTGTTTCAGGTGCTCGGTGGTCCCCTGCATTTCGAAACATATGGAGTACTTTTCCATATCGACGGGGTCATATCCCCTGCGGTAGGCAAAGCACCGGCCAAAAACCAGGAGCGCCCCCAACCGGTCAAGAATGGCCTCTTTGGCCGCCACGTTCAGTCCTGGTGTGTCGTAAACAAGCTCATACAGATCAAACAAACATGGTGCCTCCCGGGATGTTCCGCTCCAGACATTGTACCGGTCATACAAGGCGTACCCGGCTTGCCAGAGGATCGCCTGACCGCGTTCACCCACGTCGAGAATCCGGTTCAGCAGATCGATGGCCATCGTCAAATGAAAATGCGGATTGCGTCGGCCGGGCTGAAGTGGATTGGCCTTCCAATACTGGGCTGGCAGAATGACCAACTCTTTGCCGATCCGTTGGAAGATCGGGCGCAGGTGTCGGAG
>CAZMKD010000049.1:0-4485 GCA_964566575.1 uncultured Verrucomicrobiota bacterium | reverse complement strand
GGCCACGGCGGCTTGATTGTTCGACAGCAGAGAATTGCGGAGATCGAGCGGCCCGTTGGCGAACACGGCGCCGCCCTGGCCGGACACGCCGCCCGCCCCGTTGCCGAAAAACTTGCTCTTATTGATGGTCAGCGCCCCGGCCGCCAGGTAGACCGCTCCGCCGTGCGCGCCGGCCCTGTTGTTGCTGAACGTGCAATTCTTGATCAGCAGCGCGCCGCCGCTCAGCTGGGCCACCGCGCCGCCATGCCCAGTGGTCTGGTTCTGGTCGAAGACGACCTTGCTGAGCTTCAGATTTTCATCCTCGTTCACGATGGCCCCGCCGTTGACCGCGCCCGCGCTGCCGCCCACCAGGGACAGCTTGCTGATGCTGACGGCGATCGTGCCAGCGCCATTGATGCTGAAGAGCTGCTGGGCGTTGACGGCGCCGCTGATCTGGATCTTGCTCGACCCCGGGCCGGCGATCTTCACGTCGTCCGTGATGCTGAGCACGCTGGCCAGGTGGATGGTGCCCTTCAAGCCGTCCTTGAAGACGATGGTGTCGTTGGCGGCGCTGCTGTTGGCAGTGAGGAGGGCTTGCCGCAAGCTACCGCCGCCGCTGTCCGCCAGGTTATTGACCGTGAAGGTGGCAGGCACGCAGCGGTCTTCAAGCAGTTCCATGGTTGGAAAAAACAATCTGCTGCCAGTCGTCATTACGAAGCTCCGCAACAAGGGCGATGATGGCATCCATGCACACGGGGCCGGAATCGTAGACGATGTGGCCTTGGCGATGCAACCCGAGCTGCGGCTGCTGGAGCACAGATTGCGCAGCTTACCACGCGGTTAGCGACACTTCGCAGCGCGGTCGAACCGCAACTTGAGAATGGCCACAGATTAACCTCATATTCCGCACCCCTGGTTGCGATGCAACCCTGAGGCGGGGGGATTTCATTCGGGGGGATAGCGCGGCAAGCGGCGGAAGAGGAGTTGAGCGGGGCTGGCGAAGCCGAGCCGGTTGAGGATGTCGCGCTGGCGACAGGTCAGTTGCGCCGGACGGATCACCAGGCCGAGGCGCGTCGGTTCCTTGACCAGCGGGCAGTTGCGAAAGGTGCGGAGGATGGCTTCCGTCGTGCAGCGTTTCTCGGCCATGGGCGCGTCGTCGGGGACGGCCTGGCGGTAGAGGCGTTGCAGCAGGTGGTAGGCCATCAGCGCGATCTTGAGCAGATAGACCAGCGCCTCGACGCGTTCGGGGGACTTGAGGAACAGCGGCCGCACCGCCAGCGGAGTTTTCCACTGGTGGTGCGCTTGCTCAACATAGCATTGCTGCTTGAACTGGGTGAACAGGGTGTCGCCGCTGTGGCTGAGCGGGGCGGTGGTGAGCAGCGCCGCATAGCCGTCGTAGCGGGCGGCTTGCTGGGCGGCGGCCTCGTCGTAGTGGAAGACGAAGCGGTGCGCGGGGCGAATGCAGCCGCGTGCAGGCGGCGGCAGGGTCGCTTGCTCGGCGGGCGACAGGGGCACCAGTTCCCAGCGGAAGAAGCGGGCGGCCTCGCGCTGGCCGAGGAGCTTGGCGGCGCGGCGATGGACGTGGGCCGGCTCGCGGTAGTAAGCATGGCCGCGGGCGACGGCCTGGGCGATGCCTTCCAGGCCGGCACGGATTTTGGCGACCGCGCGTTGGCGTTGCTGCTGACAGACTTTCTGATCGGCGCTGCTGAAGACGAAGATGAGGCGGCAGGGGCAATACTGTTCGGCTCAATTCTTGCTGAACACTTGTTTGGACACTTTGTGCTGCGTATGATTCTGCTGCTCAGGGCGATTCACCTCGCGCGACACATCTTCCTGGCGATTCAGCTTGCCTCTTTTGCCTAGCCTGGCCTGCTGCCGCAGCACGCTTGGACGGAACGGATGCGCCATGGCAAACAAACGCCGGCCCGAAATTCACGCCGCCGATCTGCGCGGCCTCAAGTACTTCAAGGTTCTCGGCCCGCTGCTGGATGGCCTGCACCAGCAGGCTACCCAGCGCGACAAGGCCGGCAACCGCAAGCTCTTTTTCGACCAGTATGCCAGCTTGCTGCTGCTCTACTTTTTCAACCCCATCGTCACCGGCTTGCGGAGCATCCAGCAGGCCAGCAAACTCGACAAGGTGCAGAAACTGCTCGGCTGCCAACGCGCCGCCCTGGGCTCGCTCAGCGAGGCCAGCCGTGTCTTCGACGCCGAAGCCCTGCACCCGATCATCACCGAGCTGGCCAGCCAGGCCATGCCGATCGTGGTCGGCAAGGAGGCCGAAGCCTTGCGCGGCCTGACCGCCGTTGACGGCAGCCTGTTGCCGGCCTTGTCCAAGATGGCCTGGGCGTTGTGGGTCGATGACCAGCACCGCGCCGCCAAGATGCACATCCACTTCGACGTGCTCAAGGGCGTCCCGGTCGAAGCCACCGTCACCGCGGGCACCGGCTCCGAAACCGCCCAGCTGCGGGCCACCTTGCAGCCGCAGCGGCTCTACGTCATCGACCGTGGCTACGCCGACTACCAGCTCTTCCAAGACATCATCGATGCCCAAAGCGGCTTCATCGGCCGCATCAAAAGCAACGCCGTTTGCACCGTGGTCGAGGAACGCCCGCTCTCGGCGGCCGCCGTGGCAGCAGGCGTGCGCAGCGATCGCCTCGTCCAACTGGGCGGTCCGCAGAGCGGCGCGGCCCTCAAGCAACCGTTGCGCATCGTCGAAGTCCATACCAGCGACTCCCACGGCAAACCCATCGTCCTGCTGCTGGCGACCAATCGCCTCGACCTCGACGCGGAACTCGTGGCCTTGGGCTATCGCTACCGCTGGGCCATCGAGTTGTTCTTCCGCTGGTTCAAGTGCATCCTGGGTTGCAAGCACCTGTTGTCCGACAGCCGGAACGGCGTCACCATCCAGGTCTACCTGGGCATCATCGCCAGCCTGCTCATCAGCCTGTGGACCGGCAAGAAGCCGACCAAGCGGACCTGGGAGATGCTGCAGTTCTACTTCTGCGGCCTGGCCACGGCCGAGGAACTGCAAGCGCACATCGACCAACTCGAGGACCAAGCGGCTCGCGCCGCCTAACCTCCCTAATGCCCAGTGGCAACCCGCCGATCTCACCGGCGGGACGTTTGCTGCTGCGCGCTGATCGCCACTTCACCCCCACTCCCCAGCAATCGACCGCAGCGTAGGCCAACTCCGGCTCGCAATCCAATTGCTTCAAGTTCGCCAGCTTCACATCGCCGCCAGGCGAGCTACAATCGTGCCGAACAGTATTGCGGCAGGGGATGAGTTCCTTGCTGTCGGGATCGGTGATTTGATGACGCAGCACGGCCAGTTCGTGGTACTCGCGCGGCAGCGTCGAGGCGCACTGGCGGCGGCGTTGCTGTTCGACCGACAGGTAGCTGGCGCGATTCCAGAAGAGGCGGTCGCGGTGCTGCTCGAACAGGGGCTGAAAATCGCGCCAGGGGACCGAGCAGAGGACGTGGTGGCCGGCGCGTTCCAGGCGGGCGACGTGGCCGGCCGAGTAGGTGCCGCGATCGGAGATCATCAGGAACGGGTCGGGCCGGAGGAAGTCTTGCAGGAGCTGGAATTGCTCGGCGATGGCGGTTCTGCTGTTGTCGTTGCCACTCACGGTGTGGCCGAAAATGGGCACGGCACCAAGGTCGTCGACGATGGAGCAGAGCCCGGCATGAATCATTTTGCAGTCGCTGACAAGGTAGCCGTGCGTGATGTGCGCCGGCGGATAATCGGCCGACGGCGTGGTCGGCGGCCGCGGCCGGTCGTCGGGGATCGGCTGGGAGCCATCATAGGCGCCGTAGAAGAGCAGATGAGTGGGGTCGTAGTGCAGGCGGTCCTTGGGCAGGCGAAAGGTGCTGATGACGTGGGCGGCCACACTGGCCAGGATGGAATGCCGCGGCGTGTAGAGAGCGTCGAGGGCGCGGCCCAGGCGATCGTCGTTGAGTTTGGCGGCGGGGATGTCCCACAAGAACTCGGCGCCGCTGTCCTCGGCCCACTGGGCGACGTTGACCAAAGCCAGCGGCTGACAAAGGCGAGCGCCCAGGAGCAGGCGCAGGACCTGGCCATGCGAGTATTCGCGTTGTGGATCGGCAGGCAGGTGGCGATCGATGATGGCCGCCACGTCCATCTGCTCCAGCAGCGGCGCCACCACGGCCAGGGGGCCCAGGTTGCAGGCCGTGCGTTCCAGTACCGTGCCCGACCAATTCAAGGACACGACGGCTCCTTCCTTCGTGCGCGTCCGATGGGATCAAGGAGCAACTTCCGAGGTGCACCTGCATCCTACGCGGCCGCCGACCGCCGCGCAGCCCGCGCGGCGAAATCGCTGGCCCGCAATCTGGAAGATGGGAAAAGTTTGCTCAAGAGGAAATTCAGAGAAGCAAAGCCTCCCTGTCTACGGTAGCAGCCGAGGCAGGGGTGCGGAAAATGAGATTAACGAAAGGTCAAATCGAGGAATTTCGAGTCCCATGCCCTGAACCGAGGGAACAACAGCGCAT
>CAZMKD010000048.1:0-9179 GCA_964566575.1 uncultured Verrucomicrobiota bacterium | reverse complement strand
ATGAATATATAGAGCAACGCCGACACCAACCACAACGGTAGCGGGACACGTTTCACAAGATTTCCCCGCCTTTCTCACCGGCCGCGCGGGCGTATCCCCACAAGCCCACCATCACGATCCCCATCCCGATAAACGCAATCGTCGACCCGAACGGCCAATCCCGGCTCTGCAGGAATTGTTGCTGGATCACGTTGCCGAGCATCTGCACCTTCGCGCCGCCCAGCAAATCCGGGATCACAAATTGCCCCGTCGCTGGTATGAACACGAGAATGATCCCGGCCACCAAGCCCGGCGTCACCTGCGGCAAAATCGCGTGCCAGAACACCCGCGGACCGTCCGCGCCCAAATCGCTCGCCGCCTCCGCGATGCTCCAATCAATTTTCTCCACCGACGAGTACAACGGCAGCACCAAAAACGGCAGATAATCGCACACCATCCCGATGTACACCGCGATCGTGCTCGGGTACAGCGGCATACCGGCCTGGACCAAATGCAGTTTCGTGAACACCCACGTCACCGCACTATCCGGCGCCAGGATAATCTGCCACGCATAAGTGCGGATGAGCAGGTTCGTCCAAAACGGGATCAGCACCAGTGTCAGCGCCAGATTCTTGTGTCGCGCCGGCAACCCCGCGATAAAAAACGCCAGCGGCAACGCCGTCACCATGCACAACAGCGCCGTCCCGGCTCCGAGCACGAGACTGCGCAGGATGATTTGCGGATAGAGCAAGTCGTACCCGAAGAACCCCCAGCCGGCAAAACGCGTGTAATTCGCAAACGTCCACGGCAACTCGTAGCCACCGACCTCCGTGCGTGTGAGAAAACTGATGACCCCGATCCACAGCAACGGCACGAGCAGAAAGATCGTGACCCACAAGATACCGGGTCCGCTGGTCATGAGCGACCGGAACATCTGCCCCTTGCGGGTCAGTTGTTCCCCGAACCGAACTTCGCCCTTGGATGGTTTGGCCATAATTACCGTATTGATTCCCTCTCCCTTGCCCGGCAAGGGAGAGGGTCAGGGAGAGGGTTTCGCCCGGCTGGTTGAAGCGCCGCGAGAATCGTCTCGATCACGCCGTCGCGATTCTCTTTCAGTTCAAAGTTCCAAATCCGCACGACGCGAATTCCATGTTCGATCAGGAACCGATCCTTCACCGTGTCATGCTGCCGTTGCTTGGGGCTTCCATGCACGTCACCATCCAGCTCAATTGCGAGCTTTGCCGCCGCACAGTAGAAGTCGAGAACGTACGGGCCGATCGGATGTTGGCGGCGAAATTTGAATTGCGCGAGTCGCCGGTTGCGGAGCAGATGCCAGAGCGTGCGCTCGGCCCAGGTGGATTGTCGGCTCAGGGCGCGGGCAAACGCCACCGCCCCCTCACCTTGATCCTCTCCCCCGCGTGGCGGGGGAGAGGAAACCGTTTCTCGGAGTTCAGTCATCCAAAACCAATAATCCCGCCGCCGGTACGTACGCGACCGCGTCCGCGCCGATATCGAAACCCTGCGAGCCAACTTTCACGTTCATCGCCTCGGCGGACAGCGTCTGTTTGCCGGCGCGCAGGACGTAATGCGTCTCCGAGCCGATGTAGATGAGTTGCTCGACTTTGACCTTGATGCGGTTTTCGCCTTCGCATTCACCGGGGGCACAGAGCGAAACTTTCTCAGGCCGGATGGCTAGTGTGAATTTATCCCGGTCGGGCAGCGTACCCGACTCCACTCGCAACGGGCCGGCCGGCGTGTCCACCACCGCGCCGGTATTGCTGCGTTGCCGGACAGTGGCGTCGAACAGATTGCATGAGCCGAGGAATTGGCTGACGAACCGGGTACGTGGATGTTCGTAAAGCTCCTCGGAGTCGCCCATCTGCACGATCTTGCCGGCGGTCATGACGGCGATGCGGTCGCTCATCACGAGCGCTTCTTCTTGGTCGTGTGTGACGTAGATGAATGTGATGCCGACGCGACGCTGGATGGCGAGAAGCTCGATCTGCAATTGCTTACGCAACTTGAGATCGAGAGCACCGAGTGGTTCGTCGAGCAAAAGCACGCTTGGCTCGTTGATGATGGCGCGGGCTAGGGCGACGCGTTGTTTCTGGCCACCGGAAAGCTGACCCGGTTTGCGGTCGGCCAGCGTCGGGATCTCGACCATGTCCATGACCTTTTTCACGCGGTCGGCAATTTCAGGCTTCGGCACTTTCTTCATGCGCAGGCCGAAGGCAATGTTGTTGGCCACGGTCATGTGCGGGAAGAGTGCGTAGGATTGGAAGACGGTGTTGACGGGGCGCTTGTGCGCCGGGATTTCGCGGGCGTTCGTGCCGTTAATGCGCACGATACCTTCGTCGGCGATGTCGAGTCCGCCGACGATGCGCAGCAGCGTGGTCTTGCCGCAGCCGGACGGGCCGAGCAACGAGAAGAATTCGCCTTTGTTGATTTTGACGCTGACGTGGTCGAGGGCGGTCACGTCGCCAAATCTTCGCGTCAGATTCTCGACCTCAATCGCTGGAGTGTCGTTGGCCATGGCCGGTTCCTGGGAGTTGCAACGGCGACGGGAAGATAGCAGAACACTCCCGGTGCGCGACAAGTCTTTTCTGGAGGCTTGACAAAAGTCGGGCGCCGATTGAAGCTAAACCCATCACTAACCGGCAGGAGGAGCGCATGAACAGCAAGATGGCGATTTGTATGTTGTGTGCAGTAGCGGTCGCAATCCCAACCCTTTCCCACGCGGATGAAGCCCCCACGGCAACTTCTTCCGAGACATCCACGTCTGCCCCGGCTGAGTCCACCAATTGGAAGCAGATGTACGAGGACCAAAAGAACCTCAACGAGAAGCTGGAGAGGCGCGTCTCGACGCTGGAAGAGAAAACCTCGAAGGCACCGGCCGATTCGACGGATTGGAAACAGATGTACGGTGACCAAAAGAAGCTCAACGACGAATTAGGGAAACGCCTTTCGATCCTCGAAGAAAAAGACGCAGCCACACCCTACGTGAAGGCGGAGGACATACCGGAGTCGACACTGAACTTCATTAAAGGGGTTGAGTTGAACGGTTTTGTCTCGTCGTCGTACACCTACAACTTCAACCAACCGGGCGACCGGCTCAATGGCGGCCAGCTCTACGACACGCAGCACAACGAGTTCATGTTCAATAAATTTGTTCTCATCGCGCAGCACTCTGTGGACTACAGCCCGTTCGATTGGAAGGCCGGCTTTTTCACAGAACTCATCCTGGGCCAGGACGCGTTGAGCACGCGTTCGAAATCGACAGACGTCGCCAGCGGCCTGTTCAACCTCGGCGACCACGGCGACCTCGAACAAGCTTACGTCCAGTTCAACATCCCGCTCGGCAACGGCGTGAAAATCCTGTTCGGAAAATATGTCACCCCCATCGGTTACGAACTTGTCGAGAACGAGCTGAACCCGAACTGGACCTCCGGCAACCAATGGACGTTCCTCGAACCCTTCACCCATACCGGCCTCCAGATTGGTTACGCGCTCAACGACGTGTGGGAACTCCAACTGCTCGTCAATCAGGGCTGGGACACCGTCAAGGACAACAACGATTCGAAGTCCTTCATCGGCCACGTCAATTACACACCTAACGACGCCACCTGGGTCGGCTTCAGCGCGTTCGGCGGCCCGGAACAGTCTGACTTCAGGAACGACCCGGCCAACGCCGTACCCGGCGCCAACGGACTCTGGCGCTACGGCATCGACTTCGCCATGACGCACCAATGCACGCCCAAGCTCATGACCGCGTTCCAAGTGGATTGGGGCGTGGAAGAAGGCGGCGATGCCAATGGCCATTCCGCCGCATGGTACGCATTTGGCCTGTGGCTCGTGTACGACTGGACTGACCACGTGCAGACCGCTTTTCGCGCCGATTACATGAACGACATTGACGGCAACCGCACCAGCGGCTTCCTGTTTCCCTCCAACAACCATCAGGACCTCTGGAGCTTAACGTTGACGCTAAACTACAAGCCCGTCGAGGGCCTGCGGATCGCACCTGAAATCCGGTACGACCACTCGTCGCGGGAAACCGCGTTTGACGGTCACGAAGACCAAGTGCTGACCAGCATCGCCGCGGTTTATTCATTCTAATCGCTGCTTGAAAAAGTCAGCGATCGCGTTGTAGCAACGCACCCGGTTGGCGTGTTTCAACACGTCATGCCCCTCGTCTTCGAACACGAGATACTCGACACTCTTACCGGCCCCGCGCAACTGCTCGACCACATCGCGCGATTCACGCTCGATCACGCGCGGGTCATTCTTGCCTTGAATCACCAGCAACGGACACCGGAGATTCTCGACGTACCGGCGCGGGGAACGTTCCAACAAAAACTCACGATCCTTGACCGGGTCGCCGATCGCCAATTCGAAATACGGCTTCCACGTCTCCGGTATCCGCTCCGAGAACGTCGTCAAATCATACGGCCCAAACATATCCACCGCCGCCGACCAAAGCTCCGGATGCCGGCTCGCCAGCGTCAACGTCATGTAGCCGCCGTACGATCGACCGACCACCGCCGCGCGTTTCACATCGAGTCGCCTATCTGTCGGCAACACCGCCGTCATCGCGTGCACATGATCGAGCCGGTCCTCCCCGCCCCAATCGCGATCGACTTGTTTCATGTAACTGAGCCCGTAGCCGGTACTGCCGCGCGCGTTCGGCACGAAAACCGCGAAACCGTTCAGCGTTAGAAACTGAATCAGTGGCATCGAAAACCACGAAAAGTCCGGCCGCTCCTGGCTCTGCGGACCGCCGTGCACGTAATAAACCACCGGCCACGGCCCGCCCTTCTTCGGCAAATACAGCCGCGCCGAAATTCGTGTCCCGTCGAATGACGTGAACGATGCATCCTCACCGGCTGAAAGCGATTCCGCCGGTATTCCCATGAGCCGTTCGCGCGTGTGTTGGGTGACCTTGCCACGGCGAATCGTATAAATCTGCGTCGGCGAGGTCGCCGTCGAAAATGACAACGCGAACGCATCGCTCTTTCTATCGTAGCTCACCGAATCGAGCACCCCCGGCCCGCTGAAAAGCCGTCGCACCTTCATTGTTTGCTTCGCGAACTCGCCCACGTAGAGCCACGAACAACCGTCGATGTTGTATTCGAGCAAGTACCGGTTCTTCACCAAATGCCGGCAACCCACTAATTCCCCCGCGCCCTTGTGCTTAAGGCCGGCAATCTTCACGGGCTGCGGCGCTCCCGATTCCATGTAAGCCAAGCCGTATGTATCCTCGAACAGCGCTGTTGTGAACAGCAGCCCGCGGCCTGTGAAATGACACTGACCGATGGCCGGCAACTTTGCCGGCTGCTCCTTGCGCGATTCCAGCGGCGTACCGAACAGCAACTTCCGCTCGCCCCGGCCTTTCTCCCACAAATAAAGCACGGTGTCGCCCGACGTGTAATTGTCAGTCAAGATCACCTTTGTGTGGTCGGCGCTGACTCCGGCCACATCGCAACCCCATTTGCTCTCGCCCAGTTTGACAAGCTTGCCGGTCGCGAGATCGGCCTGCCACGCGACCACTTTCTGTTCCGTTCTTGATTCGGCGTTGAAGTAAATCAGTCCGTCCACGTGCGCGCAATGGACCCGGTAATTCGTAAACGCATTTTCAAACGCCGGTTCGGGATAGCCACCGGCGATTGGAATGACCATCGGCTGATAATTCTCATCACCGTCATGTTCTAGCATCACGAGAATCCTCTTCAACTTCGGGAACACGTAAAACGCATACCCATTCATCAGGTGTGGATTCTGCAGCGCGATATTCGGCGGCAGCAACGGCTCCGGCACGCTCCCGCCGCGATGCGCGTTCATCGCGTACAGGCTCAACCGGCCGCTCTGGTTGCTGATAAAGTACAGCCGGTCACCGACCAGTTCCGGCGAGAGAAATAACCGGGCCGACAATAATGATTCAATTCGCATGCTTCCTCACGTTAGATAATACTATATTTACCTGCCGGCACGCGCCTTGCAACTAAGCTCTGGCCGTCCCATAGGCCCTGTGCTAGGCTGGCCTAGCTCCGATGGGAAGGGGGTGATTGTTATGGATGAAAAAGTTCAAACTCAGATCGAACCGCATACCGAAGCCGTGACGTCGACGCCCGTCGAGACGGCAAAAGTCTCGAAATCGGCCGAAATTCTTCGCAAGTCCGCCGAGTACCTCGACATCGTGAGCGCCGGCAAGAAGCTCGATCCAGAGGACAAAAATCACATCATCAAGCACACGCTTGAGAACTTTGACGACTATTTTAATCGCGGCTTCCTCCATTACCGGAAGTCCGTTGCTGAAGCTGAAGATTTCGCCGCGATCGAGTGGACCGGCCAAGGCTCGATCATCGAAGACATCATGGGGCGCAAGTTCATTGACTGCCTCGGCGGCTTCGGCGTTTACAACATGGGAATCCGGCATCCGAAAATCATCCAAGCCGTCAAAGCCCAACTGGAGCGCATGCCGCTCTCGTCCCAGGAATTGCTCGATCCGCTGCGCGGCTTCCTTGCCGAATTGCTCGGCGAACTCGCCCCCGGCGACCTGCAAGAATGTTTCTTCATCAGCAACGGCACCGACGCGGTCGAAGGCGCACTCAAACTCGCGCGCCTCTACACCAAGAAGACCGGCTTCATTTCGACCACCGGCGGTTTCCACGGCAAGTCCATCGGCTCGCTCTCGGTGATGGGTCGCGCGGTCTACCGCAAACCATTCCAGCCACTCCTGACTGGCGTCCATTTCGTGGACTACGGCGACATCAAAGATTTGGAGCGCGAACTCAAGAAGCTCATGGATCTCGGCGAAGACATCGCCGCGATTATCCTCGAGCCGGTCCAAGGCGAAGCCGGTGCCGTCGTTCCGCCGTTCGGCTACCTCCGTCGCGTCCGGGAACTTTGCGACGAGTACAAAATCCTGCTGATTCTCGACGAGGTGCAGACCGGCATGGGACGTTGCGGCCGAGTGTTCGCGTGCGAAATCGAAGGTGTCGTGCCCGACATCCTCTGCCTCGGCAAAGCGCTCGGCGGCGGCGTCATGCCGCTCAGCGCGTTCCTGAGCACGCCGAAAATCTGGAAAGTTTTGGAGGACAATCCATTTCTCCACAGTTCGACATTCGGCGGCAACCCGCTGGCCTGCGCCGCCGGCATTGCCGCCATCAACGTCCTGCTCGAAGAAAATCTCGCGCAACAAGCCGCCGAAAAAGGCGCGTATCTGATGAAAAAGTTGCGCTCGTTCCAGGCGCTCTATCCGGATCTTCTCAAGGAAGTTCGCGGCCAGGGATTGCTCATCGGCCTGGAGTTCGGCGATCGCTTCGTCGGCTACCGCGTCGCGGCCGGCCTGTTCAAGCGCGGCGTGCTCGTGGCCGGCACGTTGCTCAGTGCACGCACCATCCGCATCGAGCCCGCGCTCAACATCAGCTACGAACTCCTCGACCAGATGCTCGACAAGCTGGCCGACACGCTCAAGCAAATCGACAAGCAGCTCGATAAAGAAGCCAAAGAACGCACCGCGAAAGAACCGAAGTCCGGCGGGTAACCGACTCATCGCAGGAGGCTGGCGCATGCAATACCAATGGATTGCCGGCAAGTGGTACAAGCCGGCACGCGACAAGATCCGCGTCATCAATCCCGCCACCGAAGAAGTTCTCGACCACGTCCCCCGCGGCACGGCCGCCGACACCGACTTCGCCGTTAAATCTGCCCGGCAGGCCTTTGAGAGTTGGCGTTGGGTGCCGGCTCTCGAAAAAGCCCAGATGCTCCACCGCATCGCCGGTGACCTGCGCGCCCGGCAGAAGGAACTCGCCACGCTCATGACGCAAGAAGGCGGCAAACCGTGGTGCGAGAACCGTGATGAAGTCGAATGGGTCGCCGCCTGTTTCCAGTACTACGCCGAAATCGGCCGCAACTCGCGTGGCTCATCGCTACCGCCAACGTTCCACCACCAAGTCAATTTCACCATCAAAGAACCCTACGGCGTCGTCGTTGGCATCATCCCGTGGAATTACCCATTGCTGCTGATGGTTTGGAAAGTCGCCCCGGCATTGATGGCCGGTAACACCGTCATCCTCAAACCCAGTGAAGAGACGCCGCTCTCCCTGCTCAACATCGCCGACATCTTTGCCAAACACTTACCGGCCGGCGTCCTGAACATCGTCACCGGCTTCGGTGAGGAAATCGGCGAAGCCCTCGTCAAACATCCCGGCACCGACCTCATCGCCGTGACCGGCTCCGTCGAAACCGGCAAGCGGATCGGCCAACTTTGTGCCGCGCAGGTGAAGAAGTTCCACGGCGAACTCGGCGGCAACGATCCCTTCATCGTGTGCGGCGACGCCGACATCGACATCGCCAGCCGCGCGTGCGCGTGGGCGGCATTCCTCAATGCCGGCCAAGTCTGCACCAGCGCCAAACGCGTCTACGTTTTCGCCGACATCGCCGACGAATTCACCAAGCGCGTTGTGAAGTTCACCAAGTCGTTGAAACTCGGCAACGGTCTCGATCCCGACACCGACATCGGTCCGATGATCAACTTGAAGCAACTGACCGACGTGCACGCCCGCGTTACCGAAGCTATCCGCGATGGCGCTAAAGTGTTGTGCGGCGGTGGCCGGCCATTGAACATGAAGAAAGGTTTCTTTTACGAGCCGACCGTCGTAGTGAACGTGAAACAGAAGATGCGCCTCGTGCATACCGAGACGTTCGGCCCGATTCTCCCGATCATGCGCGTCAAAGGCATTGACCACGCCATCGAACTTGCTAATGACAGCAACTACGGCCTCGGCGCGAACATCTACACCAACAACATGGAATGGGCGATGAAAGCGATGGACCGGATCACGGCCGGCACGTTCTGGATCAACGACCCGCTCACCGACAACGATGCCGGCCCCTTCGGCGGAATGCGTCAGACCGGCCACAGCCGCGAACTCGGCGAAGAAGGGCTCGACGAATTCCGCGAGACAAAACACGTGCATCTCGATTACAAGGCCGAGATTAAGCCCTACTGGTTCAATAAGCAATATAATTCTGGCGCACCGGGCGTGTCTTAGTGCGGTGCTAGCAGCCTGTCGGACTTTGGCGCGCGAGTTTTCTTGAATCGAAGGACGGGTTGTAGTGTATGAGAGACATGCCAGCACGACTCGTCAATGTTGATCGGGACACACCCCTGCTCTTGCCGCCGGACTTGCGCCAGTGGA
>CAZMKD010000047.1:0-30408 GCA_964566575.1 uncultured Verrucomicrobiota bacterium | reverse complement strand
GAAGAACTCGGCCTGCCGAAGGGCGAAGACGGCTTGCTCATCCTGCCAGCGGACGCGCCGGTCGGGAAAAACTTTCGTGAATACGTCGGGCCCGGTGACACGGTGTTCGACATCGAAGTGACGCCGAACCGACCGGATTGGCTGAGTATCATTGGCATCGCGCGGGAGATTTCCGCGCTGACCGGCAATCCGCTGCGGTTGCCGGAGATTTCGATCACTGAAACCGGTGCAAGCGATGCCGGTGTAACGGTCGAGGCGCCGGATCTGTGTCCGCATTACACGGCCCGCCTGATTCGCGGCGTGAAGATCGAGCCAAGCCCGGTATGGTTGAAACAATCTCTGGAGAAGGTCGGGATCCGGTCAATCAACAATGTCGTGGACATCACGAACTATGTGCTGCTGGAGTCCGGCCATCCGCTGCACGCATTCGACTACAATCTGCTGGCTGGCAAGCGGATCGTGGTGCGTCGAGCGTTGAGCGGGGAGCAATTCACGGCGATTGATGATTCCAAACACGAGTTGACCGGCGAGATGCTCGTCATCGCCGATGCTGAGCGCGTCGTGGCGCTGGCCGGCATCATGGGCGCCCAGAACAGCGAGATCAATCCCGCGACCACCGATGTGCTTCTCGAAAGCGCGTGGTTCTTACCGGCGAACGTGCGTAAGACTTCAAAGCAACTCGGGCTGGCGAGTGATTCGAGTTACCGGTTCGAGCGCGGTACGGACATTGGCGGCGTGATTTGGGCGAGCAACCGGGCGGCGGCGCTGATGCAGGAGCTGGCCGGCGGCAAGGTCGCGGCCGGTCTCATCGACGTGCTGGCCAAGCCGATCACGAAACGGCGCGTGAAGTGCCGGTATTCGCAGGTGAACCGGTTGCTCGGCATCGAAATTCCGCCGGTAACGGTGAATAAGATTTTTTCAGGATTGTCCCTGTCGGTCGCGTCGGACGATGCCGTCGGTTGCGAAGTGGAAGTGCCGACGTTCCGCGTGGACTTGGAGCGCGAGGCGGATTTGATCGAGGAGGTTTGCCGGATTCACGGCGTGGAGAAGATTCTCGCGCAGATGCAGCCGGCGACACCGGCGGTTTCCGATTTCGATGCGCAATGGGATGCGCGGCGGAAGGTGCGCGAGACTTTGACGGCGCTCGGCTTCCACGAGGCGATGAACCAGACCCTGGTGGGCGAGGGCGATCTGAAGCTGCAGAACTCGCTCAACGCCGACCAACATGCGCTCCGGACCTCGCTCGTGCCGGAATTGCTGGCCAATTTGCGGACGAACGTGTCCCGGCATCAGCATGATGTCCGGCTGTTTGAAATCGGACGCGTGTTTGCCGCGGACGGCAAGGAGTCCTTGCGGTTGGCGGTCGCGGTGACGGGACGGCGGACGACCGGTGATTGGGAGCGAGCGGAGAAAGTCGATTATTTCGATGTGAAGGGCGCGCTCGAGGAGCTGGGGGTGTCAGCCGAGATCAAGCAGATACCGGCGGCACAGGCGAAGAAACTCGATTTGCGCGACGCCGTGTTTGTTGCCGAACTCGACCTTCCGCCCGCCGGGCCGGCGGTGGACAAACAGTTCCACGAATTGCCGAAGTTCCCGGCGATTGTGCGCGATGTGGCGCTGGTCGTCGAGGAGGCGGTGACGCATGTACAGGTCCTCGACGCGATCGAGCGAAATAAAAACTTGGAGCGGGTCGAGTTGTTTGATATTTTCCGGGGTGGTTCGATTCCGATGGGAAAGAAATCGGTGGCGTATTCGCTTACGTTTCGGGCGGCGGAGCGTACATTGACCGACGCCGAAGTCAACGAAGCGCACGAGCGGATCAAGCGGCAGTTGCAGGAGAAGTTGCAGTGTGAGATCCGCGAAAGTTAGACGGCATGAGCAGGGTTAAAAAGAAGATCAACGTCGTGACGACGAGATTAGTCTTGAATTCGCATTCCGAACAGGCGTATATATTCTTCAGGCCGCCACACGTTTGCGACCTGTGTTCTTTGGCACACAGCAAATTAAGAAATACCCTGCCATGTTCGTAACGAACGAAGATTCCTCGAGCCAACACGCACGTTAGTGGAGCTTTGGTTCGGTTGTGGACGACATGCCTCTCCGAGGAAGTCGGAATCAATCGACCGAGCACCCCCTTATTCAAGGGGTTCGCAGGAGATCGTTCAAACGGCATTACGGCGGGGTATTTCTTTTTCACTCCGGTCGGAATCAAAGTGTGGCGATGACCGACAGCCTCTTCTCCAAAATAGAGACGCCGGCCGCTCCAGCAGCGGCTTCTCCGGCACCACTGGCCACGCGGATGCGTCCGCGAACGCTCGAAGAATTCGTTGGCCAGCGCCACATTCTCGCCGAAGGCAAACTTCTCTGGCGCGCCATAAAAGCCGACCGGATCAGCTCGATTATCCTCTACGGTCCGCCCGGCACTGGCAAGACCTCTCTGGCCGAAGTCATCGCCAACGCCACCAAATCAAAGTTCGAACGCCTCAGCGGCGTCGAGTCCAACGTCGCCGACATCCGCCGCGTCATTGCCACGGCCGCCAACCGCCTCAGCAATGCCGGCCAAAAAACCATTCTGTTCATCGACGAAATTCACCGGTTTAACAAAGCCCAACAAGACGTGCTCTTGCCGGACGTGGAGAACGGGACGCTCCGGCTTATCGGCGCGACCACGCACAACCCGTTCTTCTACGTGAACTCACCGCTCGTCTCGCGCTCGCAAATCTTCGAACTCAAATCACTCACACCAGACGACATCCAGACGCTGCTCCAACGCGCGCTCGAACGGGAGAAGATCTCGGCCGACCATGATGCGCTGGAGTTTCTAGCGACGGCGTGCGATGGCGATGCACGCAAGGCGTTGAACTCGCTCGAAATCGCCGCGCTCACGACGCCGTCACGACACATCTCCAAAGCCATCGCCGAAGAGTCCATTCAGAAGAAAGCGGTTGTTTACGACGGCGATGAAGACGAGCACTACGACACGATTTCGGCGTTTATCAAATCCATGCGCGGCAGCGATCCCGACGCCGCGCTGTATTGGCTCGCGAAAATGGTTGTCGCCGGCGAAGACCCGCGCTTCATCGCGCGGCGCATATGTATCCTCGCAGCGGAAGATATCGGTCTCGCCGATCCACAAGCGCTGGTGCTCTCGGTCGCGGCACATCACGCGGTGGAGTTTATCGGGTGGCCGGAGGGTGAACTTCCGTTGGCAGAAGCGACGGTCTACTGCGCCACCGCACCGAAATCGAATGCGGCAGCCAAAGGCATCTGGAGCGCGAAAGCTGACGTCGAGCAGGGCCGGACACTCGAAGTGCCGGTCCACTTGAAAGACACGCACTACCAAGGCTCGGCCCGGTTGGGACACGGCAAGGACTACAAGTACGCGCACGATTTCGAAGGTCACGTGGTGGAGCAGGATTACCTGCCCGAGAAGCGGAAGTACTACGAACCGAGCGACCAAGGTTTTGAACTGAAAGTCCGCGAGCGAATGGAGAAATGGAAACAATTGCTCAGAAAATAGTTTTGGTATTGCTGATCGCGGTCGTTGTAACCGGCTGCTCGGCATTGCACTGTCCCTGTGAATCCAATCGGCATTATGAACGCCAGCAAGTCCAGCCTGCGTGACCAGATGCTTGCCCGGCTCGGTAGCCTGCCGGCGGCGGACGTGCGCGCGCACAGCGCCGCGGTGTGGGAACGACTGTCGGTGTTGCCGGCGCTCGCGGGGGCGGACTGCGTGATGGTTTACGTTTCGACCGGTCAGGAGATCGAGACACACGGGTTGATCCGACAACTGCTGGCGATGGGGCGGCGCGTGTGCGTGCCGGCCTTCGTCGGCGAATACGTGCCGGCGGAGATTCACGATTTCGATGCGGATTTGGCGAGAGGTAAATTTGGGATTCTCGAACCCAAGTCGCCGGCGACAGTGTCGGAACAGCCGGAAGTGTGGCTGGTGCCGGGCTTGGCGTTCGATGTGAAGGGAAATCGGTTGGGGCGCGGCCGGGGCTTTTTCGATGCCCTCCTGCGCCGGGCGTCCGGCGTGAAGATTGCGCTCGCGCACGATTTCCAGTTGTTGAACGAAATCCCCGCGGAAGCTCACGATGTGCGCGTGGATTTCATTGTTACCGAATCAAGAGTTGTTAACTGCAAAGGATGAAACTCCATGAACCAAATCGTTACCGGCCTGATCGCGCTGATGGCGGGCGCAGTGATCGGCTGGGTCGTCCATCATCTGAAGTCGCAAGCCGACGCGAAGAGCGCCGGCGCAGTCGTGTCCAACGCGCGCAAGGAAGCCGAGGCGATCGTCCGCGATGCCACGGTACGCGCACAGGAGTTGTTGTTGAAATCGCGCGCGGAGTTCGACGCGGAAGCGAAAGCGCGTCGGCTGGAACTGACCGATGCCGAGAAGCGGTTGCTGCAGCGCGAGAACAACCTCGACCGGAAAGTCGACTGGTTCGACCGCAAGACGGAAGAGTTTACCAAGAAGGAAGAGACCATTGTTGCTCGCGAAAAGGAACTGCACAAGATCCAGGGCGAGCTCGACGAGCTGAAGCGGCTCTCGCAAATCGAATTGCAGCGCGTGGCCGGTCTGAGCGTCGAGCAGGCGAAAGTGATGGTATTGGCGCGGGTGGAGGACGAAGTGCGTGCCGAAGCCGGCACGCTGACTCGCCGGTTGATCGAAGACGCGCGCCTGAACGCTGAGCGTGAAGCGCAACGTGTCATCACCATCGCCATCGAGCGGTGTGCGTCCAATCACGTTCAGAGCGCCACCAGCAGCACGGTTGCGTTGCCTAACGAAGACATGAAAGGTCGCATCATCGGCCGCGAAGGCCGCAACATCCGTTCGTTCGAAGCTGCGACCGGCGTCAACGTCGTCATCGACGACACGCCGCAAGCGGTCGCGCTCAGCGGGTTTGATCCGGTGCGCCGTGAGTTGGCGAAGCAGACCTTGGAGCGGCTCATCGCCGACGGTCGCATCAACCCAGCCCGCATCGAAGAGGAAGTTGCGAAAGTGACCGGCGAACTCGATGCGACGATGCGCAAAGCCGGCGAAGAAGCGGTTTACAGACTCGGGTTGCAGAAGGTGCACCCGGAGATTATCAAGCTGCTCGGCCGTCTCA
This sequence comes from uncultured Verrucomicrobiota bacterium, assembly GCA_964566575.1. GTDB lineage: Bacteria > Verrucomicrobiota > Verrucomicrobiia > Palsa-1439 > Palsa-1439 > CAZMKD01. Next base: position 25,291 of record CAZMKD010000047.1, on the reverse strand, counting down.
AATTTCGGCACAGCTTCGCGCAGAATGTCCTCGATCACTCTGTCGAAGTCGCCGAGATCGAAGGCATGATCGCCGCCGAGCTGGGCTATAACCAGCAGATCGCCAAACGCGTCGGCCTCTTTCACGACATTGGCAAGGCCGTCGACCACGAAGTCCAAGGCTCACACGCGACCATTGGCGCGGAGTTACTTCGCAAGTACGGCGAATCAGACGAAGTTTGCCAAGGCGTCGCCTCGCACCATCACGAAGTCGAGCCGGTAACCGTTTACGGTATTCTCACCAGTGCCGCCGATGCGATTAGCGCGTCACGTCCCGGGGCGCGCAGCGAGAGCATGGAGTTGTATTTACAGCGCCTCGAGAAACTGGAAGTGCTCGCCAACAGCTTTCCCGGCGTCGAGCACAGCTTTGCGCTACAGGCGGGTCGCGAGATCCGGGTATTCGTTGAACCCGGCAAAGTCAGCGATGGGGAGGCGATGGCGTTGGCGCGCAGCATCTGCAAAAAGATCGAGGCCGAGCTTCAATACCCCGGTCAGATTAAAGTCACCATTGTGCGCGAAACACGCGTGGTGGAGTACGCCAAGTGAACATTCTCTTCATCGGCGATGTCGTCGGCAAGCCGGGGCGCGATGCGGTCGCGGCGCTCGTCCCGAAGCTGCGTCGCGAGCGCGCGCTCGACCTCGTCATCGCCAACGGCGAGAACAGCGCGCACGGCGCGGGGTTGACGACCTCAACGGTGAAAGCCTTGGTCGAGGCCGGTGTGGATGTGATTACCGCCGGCGACCACACGTGGGATCAAAAAGGATTTGAGCAAGAGATCGACGGGTTGCCACAAGTGATCCGGCCGCTGAACTTCCCGCCGACCGCACCGGGTCGCGGCTCGACCGTTGTGAACGTTGGCGACAAGACCGCCGTCGGCGTCGTCAACTTGATTGGCCGCGTCTACTTGCCCAACAACGACTGTCCGTTCCGTGTGGCCCAAGCGGAAGTTGCGAAGTTGCGGCGACACACGAACATTATCATCGTCGATATGCACGGCGAAGCGACGAGCGAAAAAATCGCGATGGGGCGGTATCTCGATGGGCAAGTTAGCCTCGTCGTGGGCACGCACACGCACGTGCAGACTTCCGACGACCAGATTCTGCCGAAGGGCACAGCCTACATCAGCGATGCCGGAATGTGTGGCCCGCACGATTCAGTGCTCGGTCGCGACGTCGGCGCAGTGCTCAAGCGGTTTCTTTCACAGATGCCGCAGAAGATGGAAGTCGCTACCGCCAAGATCGAATTGTGCGGGGTCATCGTTGACGTGGACGAAGATTCCGGCCGAGCGCGGTCGATTGAACGTTTACGAATTCCGTTCGCCTCATGATTCTGCGCGCCAAGTGGGTCGTGCCGGTGGCCACGCCGCCGATTGAGAACGGCGCCGTCACGGTGGAAGGCGATCAGATCGTGGCGGTCGGTCCGGCCAGCGGGGAGGGCCGCGACCTCGGCGAGGTCGTCCTCGCGCCCGGATTGATCAACGCCCATTGCCACCTCGATTACACGCATCTGGCTGGTCGCGTCCCGTTTCGCGGCAGCTTCACCGATTGGATTCGCGAATTGGTCGAGTTGAAGCGCCTGTCGAGCGACGCCGACTACGCGGCGGCGATTCGGGCGGGAACCGAACAACTGCTGGCGACCGGCACGACAATGGTCGTCAACATCGAGTCCTTTCCAGCGCTGATTGACCAGTTGCCGGCAACGCCGCTGCGAATCGGGTGGTGTTTGGAAATGACGGATTTCAAACGTCCCGGTGAAGCCGAAAAGATCGTGGGCGAAGCGATGGGCTTTATTGCTGCACGGCTGGGACGCGGTGAATTTGGATTGTCGCCGCACGCGCCGTACACGGCGAGCTCGGAGTTGTACCGGTTGGCAGCCCGGCATGCGCGTGGCCGGCAGTTATTGTTCACAACACATCTGGCGGAGTCGGAGGATGAGGACGACATGTTCCGCCGTGGCACGGGACGGTTGTACGAGGCGCTGCGCCGCGAGGGACGGAACATGGTGGACTGCAAACGCGTCGGTCCGGTGCAGTTGCTGCGCGAGTGCGAAGTGTTGACGCCGGAGTGTTTGGTAGCGCATGCGAATTGCCTGACGGAGTTGGATATGATGTTGCTCAAGGCGACGGGGGTGCCGGTCGTGCATTGTCCGAAGAGTCACCGGTTCTTTCGGCGCGGCACGCCATTGCTGGAGCGATTGCTGCATGCCGGTGTGAACGTGTGTCTGGGCACGGACAGTCTAGCGAGTAATGATTCGTTAAGCATGTTCGCCGAGATGCAGGAAGTGGCGCGCGTGTTCCCGCGTTGGTCGGCAGAGCAGATCCTCGGGTTGGCTACGATCAACGCGGCGAAGGCGTTGAATCAAACGGATAGACTTGGCAAGATTGCGCCCGGCGCGTTAGCGGATTTAATCGCCGTGCCCTTGGATGGGCCGGTCGTTGATCCAAATGAAGCAGTTGTGTTTGCTGAAAAGCCAGTATGTTTCTCCATGATCGGAGGAAAGGTGGTGCTCGGATGAAAGCGCTGTTCCTCATCCTCCTCGCCGTGACGGTGCCGAATGCGAAACTTAGATGACCAACTCAGCGACGACCTCGATCGTTTGCGCGCGGACGGGTTGTACCGGCAACTCCGGCATGTCGCCAGTGCCCAAGGCCCGCGAATCGTCATCGACAGCCGGGAGTTCCTAAACTTCTCCAGCAACGATTACCTAGGGATCGCTAACGATCCGGTATTGAAGCGTGCCGGCATCGCAGCTATCGAGAAGTACGGCCTCGGCTCGGGGGCGTCCCGACTCGTCTGCGGGAATCTCGAGCCCTACCGGCTGCTTGAAGACCGGCTTGCGCGATTTAAGAACACGGAAGCCGCGATCGTTTTCGGCAGCGGCTACGCCGCCAACGTCGGCACCATCACCGCACTCGTTGGCGACGGTGACGTCGTCATCCTCGACAAACTTGACCACGCCAGCATCGTTGACGGCGCGCGCCAGAGTGGCGCGACGATTCGCGTCTACCCGCACCGGAATCTCAAGAAACTGGAAGACATTCTCAGGCAATCGGCGAACTTCCGCCGCAGACTCATCGTGACCGAGACCGTTTTCTCGATGGACGGTGATCTGGCGCCGCTCGCCGAGATTGTGGCGCTGAAGGAAAAGCACGATGCCTGGCTGATGATTGACGAAGCGCACGCGACCGGCCTCTACGCGAAGAACCGACGCGGCATCGCGGAAGCCGTCGGCGTCGAACACCAGGTCGAAGTCACAGTCGGCACGCTCAGCAAGGCTCTCGGCTCTGCCGGCGGTTTTGTTGTCGGCTCGCAGACTTTAATCGATTTCTTACGCAACCGGGCGCGCCCGCTCATCTACTCAACGGCACTGCCGCCGGCCGTCTGCGCCGCCGCCGCGGCCGCCGTGGACTTCGTCATGAGCGAAGCCGGGCAAGAGAGACGCGACCGCCTTTGGCGTAACGTCAGCGAGTTGAAAAATGGCCTGTCGGCACTCGGAACTCAAAACGAATCGCGCAGCCCCATCATGCCGGTCATCATCGGCGAAGAGGAAAATGCAGTGAACGTTTCTCAGAAGCTGTACGACCGGGGCGTGTTCGTGCCGGCGATTCGGTTCCCGACCGTTCCCAAGGGCAAAGCCCGCCTACGGGTGACGGTGACGGCGGCGCATTCATCGCAGGACATCATCACGTTTCTCAATGAATTCCCTCGCTGACAAGGATCGTCACTACCTCTGGCATCCGTTCACGCAGATGAAGGGCTGGATGGCCGACGAGCCGGTCATTATCGAGTCCGGCGAGGGTCCAGTGCTGCGTGATATCGCTGGCAACGAGTACATTGACGCCAACTCCTCGATCTGGACAAATCTCCACGGCCACCGGCATCCGAAGATCACACACGCAATCAAGGATCAGCTCGACCGGATCGCGCATTCTTCATTTCTCGGGCTGTCGAATGTGCCGGCGATCGAGTTGGCGGAGAAACTCAGTCAGCTTAGCGGCTTGCCGCGCGTCTTCTACTCGGACGACGGGTCAACAGCGGTCGAGGTGGCCATCAAGATGGCGCTGCAATTCTGGCAGCACTGCGGCCAACCCCGGCGCAACCGGTTTGTGGCGTTCGCTGACGCGTATCACGGCGACACAGTCGGGGCGATGAGCATCGGCGGTGTCCGTCTGTTTCACGACGCGTACCGGCCCTTGACCTTCGACGTGTTGCGCGCCAGCACGACTGACGAACTCGCCCGCCTGTTGAACGCCAACAGCAGCCACGTCGCGGCGCTGTGCATCGAGCCGTTGATCCAGGGCGCGGCGGGCATGAAGGTGTGGCCGTCGGGTATGCTCGCCGATGTGCGCCGGTTGTGTGATGAGCACAGTGTCCTGTTGATCGTGGACGAAGTGATGACCGGATTCGGCCGCACGGGCATGATGTTTGCCTGCGAACAGGAAGGCGTCCGGCCGGATTTGATGGCCGTGGCGAAGGGACTGACCGGCGGTTATCTGCCGTTGGCTGCGACGCTGGCGACGGAGGACATCTTTGATGCGTTTCTCGGCGAGTATGCGGAGTTCAAGACGTTCTTCCATGGTCACAGCTACACCGGCCACCAACTCGGTTGCGCCGCCGCGTTGGCAAATCTCCGCGTGTTTGACGACGAGCATACGCTCGACAATCTCAAGCCGAAGATCAAACACCTGACATCACTCCTCGATTCGTGCCGGCCGCTGCCGCGCATCGTGGACGTCCGGCAATGCGGCTTCATCGGCGCGGTGGAACTCGGGCCATACCCGATCGAGGAACAGATAGGCATCAAAGTTTGCCGCGCGATGCGCGAGCGCGGAGTGTTGACGCGGCCGATTGGAAACGTGATCGTGATCATGCCGCCGTATTGCATCACAGAGGAACAGATGGCGCGGGTCTTCCGTGTCCTTGCAGAATCCATCCACGCCGTGCTAGCTTAATCCCAGCCGAGTTCGGCAAGGCGGTCTTCGCCGATGCCAAAGTGGTGCGCCACCTCGTGAATCACGGTGCGCGCCACTTCGTGGCGGAGGTCGTCGGGATCGTCGAACTCGTCCAGGAGCGAACGACGGAATATGGTGATGCGGTCCGGCAACGCTGAGTGTTCGGCAAAGCGTTCCGTGAGGGGCGTGCCGCTGTACAAACCGAAGACGGTTTCATCCTCCGGCACGCCGAGTTCGTCGAGCAACTCATCGCTCGGCTCGTCTTCGATGACGATCTGGACATTGGAAATGAGCGAACGCAATTCCGCCGGGATCATCGCCAATCCATCTTCAACCAACATCTCGAATTCACGCGCCGTCATATTGCTATGATTCGTTCTCCCGCAGTGGCCGGACAATTTTATCCCGCCGACGCCCGGAAGGTCGAGGCGGAACTCGATCGCGTCATTCAGCCCACCGCCACGCCACGCCACGCGATCGCCATCGTTGTGCCGCACGCCGGTTGGACGTATTCGGGCGCGACCGCTGGCATCGTGTACTCGGCGGTAAAAATACCGGACCACGTCATCATGGTCGGGCCGAACCACCGATGCGTTGGCAGTGCCTACGCATTGTTCGACGCCGGCAAGTGGCAGACCCCGGTCGGCGACGTGCCCATTGACGAACCGTTGGCGGCGGAGCTGTTGGACAAGTGCGATTTGCTCGCCGAAGACCCACACGCCCACAACGTCGAGCATTCGCTCGAAGTCCAAGTGCCGATGCTGCGGCGCGTGAATCCGCAGGTGCGCGTCGTCCCATTGATGATCGGCGGCGGTTGGCCGGAGAGCGGCGGGCGGGCAATGCTGCGCGACATCGGCGCGGCCATCGCGACGACGGTGCGCGAGTATGGCAAGCCAGTGTTGCTGCTGGCCTCGACGGATTTGAATCATTACGAAGACCAGGAAACTTCGCATATCAAGGACAAACTCGTGCTCGACGCCGTCGTGAACCTCGACGAAGACACGTTGATGGACCGGGTGCGCGACGTGAACGTGTCGATGTGTGGCGTGGCAGCGACCTACATTGTGATTCACGCGGCGAAGAAGCTTGGGGCGCGACAGGCGGAGTTGTTGGATTACCGCACAAGCGGGGATGTGACCGGTGATTTCACGTCGGTGGTCGGCTACGGCGGTGTGATGATTTTGTAGTAGCGATCGCTAGGGAGGCGGTGGGGACGAGGCTGGCGGGGTCTTGGACATCTCGCTGAGGTAAGTATGGAGACCTTTGCCTTCAGCTTCGATCTCACCCATGATCGTCGCCAGTCCTTTTGGCTTCTCGGGCAAAAATACGAGGATGGTCTGGCCCACACGAATCTTGTCGTTGGCCTTGAGCGTCGTTTCGGAAACGCGCTCGTTGTTGACCCACGTGCCATTCGTTGACTTCAGGTCCTGAACGATGTAGCCGCTGTCCTTTTGAGCGACCGCGAAGTGTTGACGGGAGGCGCGTTCGTCCGCGATCCGGCAATCCGCCTGGTCGCCGCGTCCGAAGATGAGTGGCTTGTCGGACAACTCCCACAGATCACCGGTTGAACCGTCCACTTTTTTCTGTACGAGGTAAGGCACGAGTATCGCCTCCGTTTGCATTGTGCTCAGCACCTGCGTAGAAGCAAGGCGAAAGTCCCGGATGCCGATCCCGGCGTTGCACGGTCGGGCCTGCTGCTACGATCTGCGTGGAGATCACCGTGGCCAACATCGACGAAATGTACTGCCTCGGCGGGAACATCAGGAAGATTACGACCGTTCTCCTGAGTATGTCAGGGCGCGTGGTGCGATTCTCTTGAGTGGTTCACCAGATGCCGAGGCGTTTCTTGCCGGCATCGGTGATCATACTTTGATTCCACGGCGGGTCCCAGACGATTTGCACGTCCGCCTCGGCGACGCCGGGGACGGTGAGGAGTTTGTCACGCGCACCGGCGGTGATGGCGGGGCCCATACCGCAGCCCATGGCGGTCAACGTCATCTTTACGTCCACGCGGCTGCGACCGGAAGGTTGGGGCGTGAGCTTCATATCGTACACGAGACCTAAGTCAACGATGTTGACCGGTATCTCGGGGTCGTAGCAGGTTCTGAGGATCTCCCAGACTTCCTTCTCGTCCGCTGGGCCTTCATGTTCCGTCACAGGAACGCCGGCCGTGCCGGCCGCCGGGGCGAGCGCGACGCCATCTTTGAGCAACGCGCCCACGTCTTTGTTCATGATTTGCACGAGACCGAACGACGGCACTTGCAGCGTGACGTTGCCGCCCAGCGTCTGACCGACGTAGGCTTGTGTGCCTTTGGGGACGGTGATCGTGTTGCCGAAAGGGATTTGTGTCCCGTCGCAGTCGCGGTCGAACACGACCGTATCGGATTGCCGGAGTGTATCAACAGTAGTCATAGTGAAAGTCCTTTCTTCAACATTGTCACATTTGTTCGATGACATCAATACCTAGAAGATTCAGGCCGTGCTTGATGACATCGGCAGTGAGGCGGCACAGCGCGAGCCGGGAAGAGCGCGTTGGCTCGGTCGACTGCAAAACCGGGCAGTTCTCGTAGAACGTGCTGAACTGTGTCGTCAAATCGTAGAGGTAGCCGGTCAACCAGTTCGGCTTGTCATCGTCCATCACCGCTTGCAACGTCTCGCCGAAGCGAAGGAGATGTTTGGCGAGATCGAGTTCGGCGGGGTGATCCAGCAGAATCTTGCCGGTTGAGGCCTGACCGGCCTTGCGGAAGATGCTTTGGACGCGGACGTAGGCGTATTGCATGTAGGGCGCGGTGTTGCCGGTCATCGCCAGCATCTTCGACCAACTGAACACGTAATCGGTCGTGCGGTTCTGGCTGAGGTCGGCGTACTTCACCGCACCGATGCCGACGACGCGAGCGATCCGCTTCCGGACGTCCTCCGGCAAATCGGGATTCTTTTCGGTGACGACGGTGAGGGCGCGCTCTTCGGCTTCATCGAGCAACGCCGCGAGCTTGACCGGTGTGCCTTCCCTGGTTTTCAACGGCTTGCCGTCTTCGCCGAGGATTGTGCCGAAGTAGACGTGCCGGAGATCGGGGACGGCCGGTAGCCATTTCCTGGCGGCGGCGAAGACTTGCTGGAAATGGAGCTTTTGCCGGGCATCGGTGGCGTAAATGATTTCGTCTGGTTGCCACTGGTCGATCCGGTACTTCATCGTGGCGAGGTCGGTCGTGGCGTAGAGGAATCCGCCATCGGCCTTCTGAATGATGAGCGGGGCTTTGATGCCTTCGACGAAAATGCATATTGCGCCTTCGCTCTCGGTGGCGATGCCGCGTTGCCGGAGTTCATTGATGATGCCGGGGAGTTGCGGGTTGTAGAAACTTTCACCGAGTGTATAGTCGAACGTGACGCCGAGCCGCCGGTAGATCTTGGCGAATTCCTGCTTGGATAGGTCGATCATTTTCTGCCAAATGGCGCAGTTTTCTGCGTCGCCTTGCTGGAGCTTCACCAACTCGCTCTTCGCTTCTTCACGGTCGCCGTGTTCGTTAACAAACTTGTAGAGACGTTCAAGCTCGCTGATCGGATCACGCTGCATTGCATCGTCATCTCGGTGTTTCTTCCAGCCGACGACAAGCATGCCGAATTGTGTACCCCAATCGCCGATGTGGTTGTCGGTGATGACCCGGTGACCGAGGAATTTCCCGATGCGTGCAAGGCTGTCGCCGAGAATTGTCGAACGAATGTTGCCTACGTGCATTGGTTTGGCAACATTCGGGGAACTGAAGTCAATGACAATGGTCTTGGGCTGTGCGACCGCCGGGACGCCGAGGCGTTCGTCGGTTGCGGCGGCGGCGATCTGTGTGGCGACGAAATCTGGTTTCAGTCGGAAGTTGATGAAGCCTGTGCCAGCGACTGTCGGCGGATCGGAGATGCCGGCCACGTCGAGGTGGTCGATGATCTTCTCAGCGAGGGCGCGCGGATTTTCGTTGCGTTGCTTCGCCACGGCCATGATGCCATTGGCCTGGTAGTCGCCAAACTTCGGGTCGGCGCAGGGGCGAATCAACGCCGGCGCGCCCAAAGCGGCTTCGACGGCCGCGGATAGGATTTCAGGCGCGGAAGACGGCAAGCATCTCCTCGGCGGTTTGGGCGGCTTCGAGTTTCGCGCGCCATTCCTTGTCGCTGAGAAATCGCGCGAACGCCGCAAGTGTTTGAAGGTGGCGCTGGAATTGTCCGTGAGGTGTCAACAACAACACACACAGTCGGACTGGCTGGTCGTCGAGTGCCTGAAAGTCCACCGGCGGATTGAGGTGTGCCACGATGGCGACGACGTCCTGAACAGCCGTGACACTGGCGTGCGGCATGGCGATGCCGTAGCCGATGCCGGTGCTCTTGCTGACTTCTCGGTCGCGCACAGCTTTGCGAACAGCGTCGTGGTCTTCGGAGCGGATCCTGCCGGTGCGGACAAGCGATTCGACCAGCGCGTCGATCACCGCCCACCGGTCGGCGGCGGTGATTTTCGGGAGGAATTGATCGATGCTCAGGATGTCCGTGAGGTTCATCGGCGGTGCGCGACATAATTCCACAGCGCGACAAGGTTGTCGAGCGTCCAACCGTAGCTGGCCGTGAAATTCAGGCCGAACGTTTTCGCCAGCAGATCGAAGGAGAGCGCGTGGGACAGCGCAGTGGCCGTCCCGGTCATGGTCAGCAAATTCATCAGGTAGATGACTATGGCTGAGAAGAGCACGCCTTGCGATTGCACGTCCGGTTGGTTCACGCTCAGCAGAATCATCAACGTGAACGTCACATGAAAGCTCCACCCCAGCCCGACGAGGAAAAACAGTACCCACAAATGCGCCGTGAGATTCCAAACAGCAGACGCGAGAAAGAAGACGATCATGAACAGCACGACGTAGAACGGAAAAAAATATGGCGCGAGCGCAATGCCCCAGTTGGTCTTGCTCGTACGCACCTGCCCGCCGGTCTTGCGCACCTTGAGTCCGCTGACCCGCGCGCCCATCAACAGCGCCCACAATGCGTGCGTCAACTCATGTCCGAGCACGTACGTCCGCATCGGTTTCGGCAGAAATGCGAACACCAGCAGCCACAGCGCGTAGCCGCCCGCGAACGCTGCCGCCGAAGATGTGTGCGAGCCGGCCAGCAGAACGTGGCCAATGTGCATCGCCGTCAACGTCGCTGCGGCGCAGGCCGGCAGAAGCACAATGCCGATCACCAGTTTAAGCCAGCGCATGTTTTTCCCCGTTGACAATCCGAGTTCGGCCAGTAAGATGACTCGCCGTTTAACGAACAGGAATTTTCAGCAATGCCACGAACCAAGTCCGCCGCCAAGCAAGCGCGCGCCAGCCTCCGCCGGCAGCGCCACAATAAGTCCATCAAGTCGCGCCTCCACACATTGGAAACCAAGCTCCTGTCCCTCGTCGACGCCAAAAAGTCCACGGAAGCCAGCGCTGCGTTCCAGGCGTTGACCTCGGCTCTTGACAAAGCCGCGAAAGTCCAGGTCATTCATCGCAACACGGCTTCCCGGAAGAAGTCCCGGCTCGCCGCGCGCCTCAAGACGCTCGTCGCGGCGTAGTCACCACCGCTCGGCCAAGAGCGTCACGACTTGTTTCGCCAAGTCCTCGGCAATCAGGGGCAACGCCTGCAACTCCGCGCTCTGCAAATCGTTTCCGATAAACGTATCGGCACTACCGGTCACCAGCGTGGAGGCCAACACGATCTTACCGGTGACACGGTCGCGAGCTTCGACGCGCGCTTCGACGCTGACCCGGTATTCGCGCGGCGCGCCGGTCTCCGTGCGCAACGACCGTAGTTCGTGACGCCGGTACTGCGTGATCATGCCGGTCAGAATCACGTCGGCATTGGCGACGGAGTCCACTTGCAGTGTCCCGTCGGCTTGAAAGCGTTTGATGATGCCGTTGGTGATCTGGGCTTCGAGTTGCGGGCGGTACGTCTTGTTGCGAAACGTGGGGACGGCCACCGTCCGGTATTGCGCGCCGAGAGTTGGCCCGAGCCGGTACCCAGTGCAGCCGCACGCGAATGCAGTCAGGAGAGCGAGGCAGACAGCGCGGCTCATTGGGTCGCTGGCACTTCTTTCCGCCGGCTCGCGAACGCGGTGATCTTCCGTTGAGCGGTGTTGGCCCAATCCGACTTCGGGTTTTGTTCGATGACTTCGTTGTAGTAAATGGCGGCGGCTTTGTAGTTGTGGCGCTTCTCGTAAAACTTGCCGATCTGGAACAGTCCGCGGGACTGTTCTTGCCGGAGGTCAGCACGCAGTTCCTCCGCACGGGCGCTCATGCGCGTGGCGGGATAGCGCAGCAGATAATCCGAGAACGCGACGATCGCCTGATTGGCGTTGTTCTGGTCGTATTCGGAGCGGGAGGCTTCTTTCATGTAGGCCCAGCCGATTTCGAATTGGGCCTGCTCGGCCAACGGATCTTTCGGATACCGTTCGAGAAGTTTCTCGTAGGCGTGGACGGCGCTGATGTAATCCTTCTGCTTCTCGAAGGACAAGCCGATGCGAAACTGCGCTGCCGGCCCGACCGGACTGTACGGCCCATTCTTCACTACCCGCTCCAAAACCTCGACGGCTTTGTCGAATCCGCTGAACAGCCGCAATCGCCAGATCCGGTGTTTCTGGCCCGCCAGAAAACGACTGCCGATGTCAAACTGCCGCTGCAAGACGGTGTCGAAATACGCGCTGTTCGGGTGCTTCTCGATCAGGAGTTGGTACTCCTTGAACGCTTTGTAGAGATACCCCAATTCCGCGAGCGACTCCGCGAGTCCCATCCGCGCGTCCTGAGTCGCGAACGACGTGGGCCAGCGCACGATCACCCGTCGGTAGGCCGCGATGGCGGCATCGTACTCCTTCTTCCGTTGAAATTTCCGCCCGAGTTCGAGCTGATCCTTGGGATTGTTCGCTGACTGCGCGCCCCCGCGCTCGTACGCCCAACCTTCGCCCTTGCGCCAGACCAGCGGCGCCGGACAATTGGCCGGCAACGCTAGGCAGAAGATGGCCACAAGGCACGAGAGGAATACGAAGCGTCGAATAGGTTTCATTCGTGAAGCCGCAGGCTACTAAAACCGCCGGGCGGGGTCAAGGTCGCTCGGGCTTACGCGGCTTGAACTGAGGCCGATGAATCCAGCAGAGCGATGGCGCGCTGATCGTCGCTGGTCTTGAACACCGCGCAGAACTGGGTGCTACCGGCCGACGACGCGTACGAATACAGAATGTCGATGCCGGCATAGCCGAGCCGCGCGCCCAACAACGCCGCGCCACCAACTTGATCAGTCGCACCGACAACGACAACGGAATTTGCGCGGCAAGAAAAACCGGCTGCCTCCAGCGCGCGTTTGGATTGCAGCGCGTTGTCCGTCACCAGCAGAACGACCGTGTCATCGCGTTCGGTATAGCTGCAGTAGGCGAGAACGTTGACGTTCTCCGACGCGACGACCGACAACACGCGCCCCAGTCCTCCGGGCTGATTACCGAGTCGAATGGCGAGCTCGACTTCTTTGCGCGCCTGTGGCATCCCCCCTCCAGCTCGGCTAAGAATACGCCGATGTTCTTGCATTTCAAGCGCGACTTCCGACTGTGCCGGCGGCCCTGTTTCTCGGACCGTCTGGAAGGCAGTTCGCGATTGGCCTGAGACCTAGCGACCGCCGTCGGCGCGGGCAGAAAATTTTTTCACTCAGACCGGTTTGCGTACTCTTCCAGCGGCCGACACGAGCAAACCAGATTGCGGTCGCCGTATACGTTGTCCACGCGACCGACGGCGGGCCAGAATTTGTGCGCGCGCGTCCACGGTGCCGGGAAGGCCGCCTGCTCGCGCGTGTACGGACGATCCCACTTGTCACCGGCCACTACACCGGCTGTGTGCGGAGCATTCTTCAAAGGATTGTTCTGCCAATCGAGCGCGCCGGTCGCGACCGCCTCCATCTCACCGTGGATCGAAATCAATGCGTCGCAAAATCGGTCAAGTTCCGTCTTCGATTCACTTTCCGTCGGCTCGACCATCAGCGTGCCGGGCACCGGCCACGACATCGTCGGCGCGTGGAAGCCATAATCCATTAGCCGCTTCGCCACGTCTTCGACCTCAATGCCAGCCTTCGTCTTCCATTCGCAGAAATCCAAAATGCATTCGTGAGCCACTAACCCGCCGTGTCCTTTGAATAGCGTGGGGATTCGGCCCGCAAGTCGTTTCGAGACGTAATTCGCATTGAGGATGGCGAGCTTCGTGGCTTCGGTCAGTCCCTTCGCGCCCATCATCGCAATGTACATCCACGAGATCGTCAGGATGCTCGCGCTGCCCCAAGGCGCGGCTGCGACCGGGCCGATCGGCTCTTCACCCCCCAGATTGACGACGGAGTGCGTCGGCAAAAAGTCCACGAGATGTTCGGCGACTGCGATTGGTCCCATGCCAGGGCCACCGCCGCCATGCGGGATGCAGAACGTCTTGTGCAAGTTCAGATGACAAACATCAGCGCCCATGTCGCCGGGCCGGCACAGGCCGACCTGCGCGTTCATGTTCGCGCCGTCCATGTAGACTTGGCCGCCGTGCTCGTGCACAAGATCACAGACTTCCCGGATGTTCTCCTCAAACACGCCGTGCGTGGAAGGGTAGGTGACCATCAACGCCGCGAGGTTCTGCGAATGTTCTTCGACTTTCACCCGGAGATCGGCCGAGTCAATGTCGCCATCGGCGAGGCAGTTGACCGGCACGACCTTCATGCCGGCCATCACCGCGCTGGCCGGGTTCGTCCCGTGGGCGGAGACCGGAATAAGGCAAATGTTCCGATGTGTTTGGCCATGTTGCTTGTGGTAGCGCCGAATGACGAGCAATCCCGTGTACTCGCCCTGCGAACCGGCGTTGGGCTGCAGCGATACGGCGGCGAAGCCGGCGATCTCGGCGAGCCAGCCCTCGAGTTGACGGAAGAGTTCCTGGTAGCCGGCCGCCTGTTCGACCGGCACGAACGGATGCAGTCTCGCCACCTCCGGCCAAGTCAACGGCAGCATCTCCGACGTCGCGTTCAACTTCATCGTGCACGAACCGAGAGGAATCATCGACGTGGTCAACGAGAGGTCTTTCGCCTCCAGTCGCTTGATGTAGCGCAGCATTTCGTGTTCAGTGTGAAAGCTGTTAAACACCTTCGCCGTGAGAAATGAAGACGTGCGCGCCGGGATGGAGAGTGAGGCTCCCGCCGAGCCGCCGAAGATCTTGATCAAATGATCCACATCCGCTTCGGTCGTTGTCTCGTCGAGGCTGATGCTGATCGTGCCGTCGCCAAAGTCGCGCACATTGATGTCGGCGGGCGAAGCGGCCCGAATGCGAATCGTGTCGAAGAACGGTTCGTCGCCGACGCGCTCAACGTGGCCGGCAAGTTTGGCTGTCAGGGCGTGGATGCGGCGGGCGATGCGGCGTAGTCCTTCCGGCCCGTGCCAGACGGCGTACATCGAGGCCATCACGGCCAGGAGGACTTGCGCCGTGCAAATGTTGCTGGTGGCCCTGTCACGCCGAATGTGTTGCTCGCGCGTTTGGAGCGCGAGTCGCAAGGCCGGGTGACCCTGTGCGTCCTTGGACACGCCAACCAACCGACCCGGCATTTGACGCTTGAAGACGTCGCGCGTGGCGAAGAACGCCGCGTGTGGCCCACCATAACCCAACGGAACGCCAAAACGCTGCGCGCTGCCGACAACGACGTCCGCGTCGAACTCGCCGGGCGGTTTGAGCAGCGTCAGCGCGAGCAAGTCGGTGGCGACGACGGCCAGAGCCTTGTGTTCGTGGACGGCGCGAATGAATCGCCCGTAATCGTGGATCGCGCCATCGCTGGCCGGGTACTGCAGCAGAGCCCCGAAGATGCGGTCGGTAACCTGAAATTGCCGGTGATCGCCGACGATGACTTCGATACCGAACGCCTCGGCGCGAGTGCGGACGACGGCAATCGTCTGTGGGTGACAGGTGTCGGACACGAAGAATGCTTGCGCCTTGTCGTGGACGGCGGCGCAGAGATGCATCGCTTCGGCGGCGGCGGTGGCGTCGTCGAGCATCGAGGCGTTGGCGATCTCCATGCCGGTCAAGTCCATGACCATTTGCTGGAAATTCAGGAGAGCTTCCAGCCGACCTTGCGAGATCTCGGCCTGGTAGGGCGTGTAGGCAGTGTACCAACCGGGGTTTTCGAGAATGTTGCGCTGGATGACTGGCGGCGTAATGCAGTCGGAGTAGCCCATGCCGATGAATGACTGGCAACGCTTGTTTTTCGCGAACATTGCCCGCAACTCGGCGAGCGCTTCTTGTTCGCTGCGTGGCGCCGGCAAGTTCAAGGGCCGGTTGAGCCGAATTGCCGCGGGAATCGCGTCGTTCACTAGCGTGTCCAGTGACTCGAAGCCGACCTCGCGCAGCATCGCGGCGATCTCGGACGGATTCGATCCAAGGTGACGTGAAGCGAAACTCATGCGCCAATGTGATGGGAGTAGTCGTCCGGGCTGAGCAGTTCGCCAACGTCGCTCACTTTGACCTTAAACATCCAGCCCTTGCCGTACGGATCGCCATTCAACAACTCGGGCGCATTGCTCAGTTCCTCGTTCACAGCGACGACATCGCCGGTGACCGGCGCGTAGATGTCACTGGCGGCCTTCACGCTTTCGACGACGGCGCACTCCTTGCCGGCTTCGACGCGTTCGCCAATGTCCGGCAACTCTACGTACACGATGTCCGTCAACTCGTGCTGCGCGTGATCGGTGATACCGACGACTGCTGTATCGCCTTCCATGCGAACCCATTCGTGCGACTTCGCGTATTTCAAATTCTTCGGAACGTTCATTTGCCTTTCTTGAGAAGTGGTTTCTTCTCGATGCTTGCTGGAAACCTGTTGCCGCGTATCTCAATCTCGATCTTCCCGGCGATCCCGGCCTCGACGTACCCCATCCCAATGCCGACGCCAAGCGTTGGCGATTGTGTGCCGCTGGTGACTGCGCCGACTTTGCGCCCGTCGGCCACGATCGCGTAATGCGGACGGGGCGGGGGCGACTTGCCGGTCATCTTAAACGCCACCAGTTTCCGCGCAACGCCATTTTCCTTCTGCTCGGCCATCACCGCGCGCCCGATGAATTCGCCTTTGTCGAATGACACGAACCGTCCCAGCCCTGCCTCAAGCGGCGTGGTTTCCTCCGTCATATCGCTGCCGTTGAGCGGGTAACACATCTCCAGCCGCAACGTGTCGCGCGCGCCGAGGCCGCATGGTTGGATGCCGAATTCCGCGCCGAACTCCAGCATCTCCGTCCAAATCTCCACGGCATCGCCCGCATCGCACAGGATCTCAAAGCCGTCCTCGCCCGTGTAGCCGGTGCGCGCCACCCAGCACATGCAACCGAACACACTTTCGCGCTCAATGTGAAACGCCGGCAACGCCGCGGAGTTTTCGAGGAACTTCGGCGCGAGCGGGCCTTGCAGCGCCAGCGCCGCGGTGTTGTCGCTCTGATTGTCGAGCACGACCGCCGCATCGGCCTGCGCGTTCATCCATGCGAAATCTTTCTCGATGTTGGTGGCGTTGACCACCAAGAGGTACACGCTCGGCTCGACACGGTACACAATGAGATCATCAATGACTCCGCCGCGTTCGTTGCACATCAACGTGTATTGCGCCTGGCCAACCTCGATCTTGCGGACATCATTGGTCAGAAGCCGGTTGAGCACGGTGACGGCATTCGGCCCGGCCACGAGCACCTCGCCCATGTGCGAGATGTCGAACACGCCGACGCGCTCGCGCACCGCCGTGTGTTCCTCGGCGATGCTCGAGTACTGCAGCGGCATCTCCCAACCGCCAAATGCCACCATTTTCCCGCCGCATTCGAGTTGCGCGCCGTACAATGGGGTGTGCTTCAAGGTCTGCGTGCTCACCATCAGTGGGCACTACGTTAACGGTCGCCTCCGAGGGTGTCAAATTAAGAACTCGCTGCCGGTCAGAATCCCAACGCGCGGCCGGTGGGGCAGGCGCCGAAGATTTTTTTGCCTTGTGCAACGCCGCGGCCGCTTCAAGCACCGGCAAGCATGGTGTTGACCGGCTTATTTCTTCCGTCGAAGGACTCGAAGCCTCGCACCCCGACATTGCCGACTTGGCCAACCGCATCGGCACCATGTTGGCCAACATGGGCATCTGAGCCGAGGCTGACGGAGCCGAAGCGTAGCGAAGATGCGACAGTACAGCATCTGACGCAATGCGGGTAGATGATATGAACGATTTGAACGAGTCAAACTTTCAAGGTTTCGAAAAGCTCCTAGCTACTTGGAGGGGCGCGCATGTTTGCGCAGTTCACTCGTATGTGGCCATAAAGTCCGCAGCAGGTCCCCGATTGCTCTTTGGTCGTGTGCTTTTGGCTGCTTCGTGGGATGGGATTGACAAAGCCGAATTTCGTTTTGAAACAGAGCATATCTTGGCCGGTCGTCTTGTTGACGGTTGCGCACCGAACGATCCAGTTGGCGTGATTGCAAGAGCGAGGACTGGTGCGTTCCAGGGATTGGATGGTGATATTGTCGTCGGCACAGAACCTGACCGACCATTTCACACGCAATTCGCTCCAATTTACCATCCCTGGGTATCAGAAGGCGCAAGGCTTCCCGGTCTCCTGATCTTCGGCACCACAAAGTCTGCCTTGTTGCAGACGGCGGGAGATACGAAACATCTCGACTGGGAACTTAAAGCCGCTGTAACCCCATTCGAATCACTCGACGATTTACTGGGACACTGCGGGCTACCGATGTTGGCACAGTTTGGAGACTTCACAACTTTGGAGATTGTTGCGCGGGCACCCGCAGTGATTCTGGACGACTCGGGCATCGTGGGAGATGAAGCGGTAGTCAAATGTGCAATTGCCAAGGCACTAGATGTGAAAAAACTGCGGCTAGGATATCGCATGCTTGGAAAGAACGTTCCGGGAGACCGTAGGAGCGTTACCGGAGAAAGTCTGCAATGGCAAGAGGAGAAGGACTCCAGAATTGGAGTTTATCGAATCCCAACAAAGGGGTCACCTGCTGTTCAGGCCTTCTTAAGTTATGATGGCATTTCGCTCCATCAATGGTTCGTGCTCGACCGGGACAAACTCCCAAACCTTGGGTATGCCATTTACAAAACATTTGATGAGGATTCGGAGCTGTTGAGACGAATGCTAGTCAAGCCAGAGCCGGACAACGCGAGCGCCTTTGAATGGGCCGTTTCTACTATCTTTACGCTCCTTGGGTTCTCTCCTCTGAACTATGGTCGCATACCAAAACTCCAACGAGGCGCAGATATAATCGCAGTTACATATCAGGGCCACATCGCTGTCGTTGAATGCACCTTGGCCATCTCAATGCAAAGGACAAGTTGGCCAAGCTCGTCCAAAGAACGAAGCTGGTCAGGGAAAAACTTGTTGAGGCCGGGCATGGCCAGCTGCAAATACAGCCAGTCATCGTAACACCCCTTTCTCGTGATGAGGTAGCCGTGGATCTCACGATGGCAGCAGACCATGCGATTGCAGTCGTATGCAGGGAGAACCTTGAAGACGCATTGAAGCAGCTGGCGTTCTTCCCCAACGCAGAACGCATGTTCGACGAAATGAAGAAATTGATCCCTGCCCAGCGGTCTCTGTTTCAGGGGAAGCCTGAGATAACTCAGTAGTCAATCGTCCTGCAGTCTACCGTGGCATTGTGGATACCGGAAACAACCCCAGAACGGCGTCCAGTTCTTGCCGGGTTTCGGCGTGCGCCAGACCATTGTCGCTTCGCACTTCGGACAATGCTTCGTTTCATCGTCGAGCATCGCCAGCACCTTGCGCTGGCTCTCAGGAGCGAGCCCGGCAATCATCGCGGCGAGATTCTCGTCAGGGATAATGTCGATGTTGTGCTCGACGGCGAGTTGTTTGGCTTCGAGCGTGAATCCATTGAGCGCGACGATCACGCCGTGTGGAATGCCTTCATGCGTCATGGCCCCGAACAGTTCCCGGACCTTTGGCACGTCTACTTTCCATTTCTTCCAACGCTTGCACTGAACGGCGGCGCGTTCGCCGTCCTTTTCGATGAGCAGATCAATCCCGCCATCCGGGTTTGCGCCGCCGCGTCGCGATAGCCGGTAGCCCTGCGACTCGTAGACAAGCCCGACGACTTTTTCAAACTGATACCAGTCGGTAGCGCGAAGCTTGTCAACAACGCTCTCGGCTTTCGGTGGCGATGGCTCTCCGAAGGTAAGGGGGGTGAGCTTAATGGATTCGTGGTACATCGGTCGAGTATTCTTCTGACTGAGACTCTTGAGCACGAAGTATCCGATGATGCCGACAACCGCAATAATGAGGACTATCAAGAACACCCCAGTGATCAAGGCGAAGAAATCCTGCAAGACTCCGCCAAAAAGGTCTTTGCCGCCGAGCGAGGCGAACATTACTACGAGGATCACCAGTCCAGCAATCGGCCCGATGATGTCAGATATACCCGGCTCGCGTCTACGTCGTCTGCCCATGCCGCTCTCCTATCGAAGTGATACTGTCACTCCCCTCGGTCTCCGGCAAGCCGAACTCATCCGCACCTCAGGACAAATCGGATAGATTTTGTCTGGTGGATGGGAAATCAGAAGGTTCTCGCGGAGGGCGCGAAGAGTGGATATCTCTGCGTTCTCTGCGTGAGGAAACCGGCCGTTAGAACCCCAGCGCGCGGCCGGTCTCGCAGGCGCCGAAGAAATGCTTGGCTTTCTTGAGCGCGCCGATAAAGGCGTCGACTTCGTCGCGGGTGTTGTAGAGGTAGAAACTCGCGCGGGCGGTCGCGGCGATGCCGAGATGTTTGTGCAGCGGCATCGCGCAATGGTGACCGGCCCGGATGGCGATGCCTTCCTGGTCGAAGTACGTCGCGAGATCGTGCGGGTGAATGTCGCTGAAGGTGAACGCGACGAGGCCGCCGCGTTTCTCGACATCGAGCGGGCCGTAGATTTTGACTTCGATCAAGTCTTTGAGCCGGTCGAGAGCGTATTGGGTGATCTCTTTTTCGTGCTGCCGGATTTTCTCCAGGCCGATGTGCTGGAGGTAATCGACGGCGACGCCGAGGCCGATGGATTCGGCGATGTTGGGCGTGCCGGCTTCGAATTTGTAGGGGAGGTCGTTGGTCGTAAAGCCGGTGGCGGTGACTTCCCGGATCATTTCGCCACCGCCCATGAACGGCGGCATGGCTTCGAGCAAGGCGCGTTTGCCGTAGAGGACACCGGAGGCGGTCGGGCCGCACATCTTGTGGCCGCTGAACACGTAGAAGTCCGCGTCGAGCGCCTGCACGTCCACCGCGAAATGCGGGATGCTCTGCGCGCCGTCGACGAGGATGAGCGCGCCGACTTTGTGGGCGGCATCGGCAAGTTTTCTCACAGGGTTGATCGTGCCGAGGACGTTGGAGCAGTGGGTGACGGCGACAAGCTTCGTGCGCGGGCTGATCAAGTCTTCCCGCACTTTGTAGGAGGGGCATTCTTGCCCCGACCGGTCGCGCCCGGAAGGGCGCTCCCACAAATCCAAAGTGCCGTCGGCGTTCAATTCGATGCGTTTGACGACGGCACCGGTCTGTTCGGCGACCTGATACCACGGCACGGTATTACTGTGGTGTTCCATCCACGTGATGAGAATCTCGTCGCCCTTCTTGAGATTGTGGCGCGCCCACGAGTAGGCGACGAGGTTGATGGCCTCGGTCGTCCCGCGCGTGAAGATGACGGTTTCCGGGGACGGCGCATGAATGAAGCGCGCGATCCGTTGTCGGGCCAGTTCGTACTCGCGGGTGGCGCGTTCGGCCAGAGCGTGGATGCCGCGGTGGACGTTGGCGTTGTAGCGCCGGTAATAGTCGTTGAGCGCGTCGATGACTTGCCGGGGCTTCTGGGACGTCGCAGCGTTGTCGAGATAGACGAGGGGCTTGCCGTGGACTTTCTGGTTTAGAATGGGAAAGTCGTCGCGGATTTCCTCCAGTTCGACGGCGTCCAAGACTTCGATCATTTGCGCGTGACTTTGTTGTGAATCAGACTGCTGAACTCTTTGTACACGTCCTCGACCTGAATCCGGGCCAGGACCGGATCGAGAAACGCTTCAAGCAGGACTTCCCGGGCTTGCTCTTCGTTCAGTCCACGGGCGCGCAGATAAAAAAGTTGGCTCTCCTCAAGCCGGCCGACGGTCGCGCCGTGCGTGCAACGGAGTTGATTCGATTCGATTTCCAGAATCGGTTTCGTGTCGCACTTGACCTTGTCGCTCAGGACGAGGTTCTTGTTCGACTGATAGGCATTGGTGCCGTTGGCGTTCTTTTCGACCTTGATGATGCCCGCGTAGTTGCTGACGGCGGAATCGCGCAGCACGTTCTTGAAGAGCAGGTCGCTCACTGTGTTGCCGGTCTTGTGGTGCTGCTTGGTGAACTGGCCGAACTGCTGGTTGTGCTCCGCGAACCCGACCCCGTACATGAAACTGTTGCCGCCTTCGCCGTCCATCACACATTCGATGTCATACCGTTGAAAGCTCGCGCCGAACATGCCGATGACCCAATCGATCTCGGCATCGCGCGCCACGTGCGCGCGCTTGAGCGTGAAGTCGTACACGTTCGGGTTGAAGTTCTGGTAGCTGATGTAGTGAAGGTGGCCGCCTTCTTTGACGAACACTTCCGTGCCGGACGCGTGAACGCTCGGCGCGCCGTTTGTACCGGGCTGCGGACCGCCGACGAACTTCTGCACGAGCGTGGCTTCGGCGCCGGGTTCGATGACAACGAGCGTGTGCGGGAAACCGGCGACGTGTTGCCCGCTGAATTCGTACGTGATTTCGAGAGGTTCGGCGACTTTGACATCCCGTGGCACGTAGAGGAGTGCGCCGGTATTCCAGAACGCAGAATGCAGCGCGTTGAATTTGCGCGGCTCATCGGGGGCGATGCTCTGGCCGAGATATTCCTTCACGAGGTCGCCATGCTTCGCGAGGGCGGTCGCCATGTCGCAGAAGATGACGCCCTTGCCGGTCGCCGATGAGAGACGCTCGGTGATGGCCGGCGTTTCGATGGAAAGCTTATCGAGATTCAGCCGGCGGATATCGAAGCGTTGCCAATCAATATCCCGGCGGGTGGGCAAGGGGAGTTTCTCGAACGTCTGCCACGCACGCTCACGTTGCTGCCGGAGCCAAACTGGTTCGGCGGACGTGATGGGCGGCTTCATCCAACCGAGCCTTCCATCTGGATGTTGATGAGCCGGTTGATCTCGACAGCAAACTCCATCGGCAATTCTTTCACAATCGGTTCGATAAAGCCATTGACGATCATCGACACGGCATCTTCCTTTTTGACACCGCGACTCATGAGATAGAAGAGCTGCGCCTCCGAGACGTTGGACACACTGGCCTCGTGTTCGACGGTCGCGAGGTCGCCGTCGATTTCCATGACTGGGTAGGTGTCGGACCGGCTGTGATCGTCGAGGATGAGCGCATCGCAATTGACTTGAACCCGGCAGTTTTTCGCCTGCTCGTTGACCTGCACCAAGCCCCGGTACGAAGCCCGGCCGCCGTGGCCGCTGATGGATTTCGAGTTGATGCGGCCGGTGCAGTTGTCCGCAAAGAACACGAGCTTCGCGCCGGCATCCTGCCACATGCCTTTGTCCGCCGACGCGAGTGAGAGAATCTCCCCGTGCGCGCCTTCGCCGAGCATATAACACGATGGGTACTTGACGGTGCGCTTCGATCCGAGGTTGCCGTCGACCCATTCCATCACGGCATTTTTGTAGAGGAACGCGCGTTTGGTGACGAGGTTGTAGACGTCGGTGCTCCAGTTTTGGATCGTCGTATACCGGCAGCGAGCCCGGTCCTTCACGAAGATTTCAACGACGGCGGCGTGCAGCGAGTTGGTCGTGTATACCGGCGCGGAGCAGCCTTCGACGTAATGGCAGAAGCTGTCATCATCGCAGATGATAAGCGTGCGCTCGAACTGCCCGAACTGCTCGGCATTGATACGGAAGTACACGCTGAGAGGGATGTCGCACTTGATGCCCTTGGGGATGTAGACGAATGAGCCGCCGCTCCAGAACGCAGAGTTGAGCGCGGCGAACTTGTTGTCCTCGGGCGGAATGGATTTGGCGAAGTGTTCCTTGAAGATATCCGGGTATTGCTTCATGCCTTCGTCGCAACTCAGGAACACAACGCCCTTCTTCGAGAGCGATTCCTGGATATTGTGGTACGCCATCTCGGAATCAATCTGCGCGCCGAGGCCGCCGAGAAGTTTCTGTTCTTCCTTGGCGATGCCGAGCTTATCGTAAGTCTTGCGGATTTCTTCCGGCACGTCTTCCCAGCGGTTCGCGGATTTGTCGACGGGGCTGGCGTAATAGGTGATGGCGTCGTAATCGATGTCGCGCAATCCCGGCATCCACGCCGGCAACTCGGCCTTCTGAAAGAGGTCGAGGCTGCGATGCCGGAACTGCCGCATCCAATCAGGTTCGCCCTTCACGTCGCACATGTAGTCGATGACTTCGTGCGACGCGCCCTTGGACACTTTGTGAAGCGCCTTGATGTCGTCGTGGAAACCTTCCTTGTACGTCCCGTGCAGAAGTTCTTGGGCTTCAGTGCTCATGGCTTATGCCTTCCCCGTCATTGCGGCGTCTTTGGTGATCCAATCATAACCGTGCTCTTCGAGATGACCGGCCAGCTCTGGCCCACCCGACTTCACGATCTTGCCGTCGACGAGAATATGCACGAAGTCGGGCGCTACGTACCGGAGAATGCGTTCGTAGTGCGTGATGATGAGAATGCCGAGGCCGGGGCCGCGGAGTTTGTTGACGCCTTCCGAAACGACTTTCAGTGCGTCGATGTCGAGACCTGAATCGGTCTCGTCCATGACAGCGAACTCAGGTTCAAGCATCATCATCTGCAAGATCTCGTTGCGCTTCTTCTCACCGCCGGAGAAACCTTCGTTGAGATAGCGCTTCATAAACGCGTCGTCAATTTCGAGATGCTTCATTTTCTTTTCGAGCTTGTCGTAAAATTCCATCACGTCAGTCTCTTTTCCCGCCCGCGCGTTGCAGGCGAGGCGAAGGAAATTCGACGTCCGCACGCCGGGTACTTCGCACGGATACTGGAAGGCGAGAAAAAGCCCTTTCCGGGCGCGCTCATCAACGTCCATTTCCAAAATGTTTTCGCCCTTCATCAGGATTTTGCCCTGCGTGACCTCGTATTTCGGGTTGCCCATGATGGCGTTTGCGAGCGTGCTTTTGCCTGAGCCGTTCGGCCCCATGAGCGCGTGGACTTCACCCTTTGAGACCACGAGGTTCACACCTTTCAGGATCTCACGGTCTTCAATTCTTACGTGCAGGTCTATGATTTCAAACTTGTCAGCCATAATTCGAGGTTTTCCTCCGACATTCGGTAAACCAGACTGTTTTTGTCCGATTCCACTTTCACTATAGTAAGCCCTGAAGTATTGTCAAGCACCCGCAGGATTTGAGTAGTGTCCTAATTCAAGGATGTGAACGCCGCCTTGGCTCGTCCGACTTACCGGCAGGAGCATGCGACTTGCGGCAACGTCGGCATGTTCGCGCCGATGCGGCTCTGCCAGATGAATGAAAACTGAGATCGATTCCGCAGTCACAGAGACGCTGCTTTATCACGAGCAGACCAAGCATCATTTTCATCGCTATGCGCGGTCCCTCGGGTTCCTGGACTGGGCCAATCAGCCCAATCCATTCCGCTTCTATGAAGGAGTGACAGCGGTCAGGCTCCCGTTGCTGCAAAAAGACCCGGCGAGCGAGCACCTGGCTTTGTACGAAAGGAGCCGCAACACCTTCCAGGGTTTTACCCGCGAAACCATCGGTGACTTTCTTGAATTATCGCTCGGGCTTTCGGCGTGGAAGTCCATTCCGGGAAGCATGTGGGCTTTGCGAATGAATCCGTCCAGCGGCAATCTTCACCCGACCGAAGCCCACCTGATCCTGCCGGCGCTGCCCGGAGTCAGCGCGGGCATCTTCCATTACAACTCTTTCCTGCACGCTCTGGAACCCAGAGCCCAAGTGCCCGAAACGCTGTGGCAGCAAATCAAAGAGCATCTTCACACGGATGGGTTCCTCGTCGCCTTGACCAGCATCTTTTGGCGGGAAGCATGGAAATATGGTGAACGGGCTTTTCGCTACTGCCAGCACGACGTTGGACATGCCTTGGCGGCCCTCAGCTTCTCAGCCAATCTGCTCGGCTGGAAAGTCACCTGGCTGAACGCGGTGTCAGACGAGGAGATTGCGAGGTTGTTGGGCTTCGATCAAACCCAGTGGCCGGGGTTTGAGTTGGAGCATCCCGAGCTGCTGTGTTTCGTCCACCGC
>CAZMKD010000046.1:0-32937 GCA_964566575.1 uncultured Verrucomicrobiota bacterium | reverse complement strand
TTCGCACCGGTTTTGAATTGAATCGGGGCAGCCACCGTTTGGTGAACGCCTCCGCCAGAGGCAACAGGATGGTTTCTCATAACAAAACCCATCCCATCTCAAACGGTGGCTATTTGGCCACTACATAATTCCGGCTCAGAGTGCATTACACCAAGAAACGGGCGGAAAGTCCGGATTTATCTGGGGAAATCGGTCACGACCTACCTGACGTCAGTCGCCACGGAGATTGCGACGGGAGGCCGGCGAGTGGCGCTTGGCGCGAATCCCGGGCGCTTACCGGTGAATGGGGGTCGACAGAAAGCGCTGCTTGACGTTATAACATTTGTGGTTACAGTGTGGGCATGGTTCTCGAACTGAAAATTCGCAAGGTTGGTAACTCGGTTGGCGTCATCCTGCCGAAACAGGTACTCACCCATCTCAAAGTCGAGGAAGGCGACACGGTCAGCGTCACTGAGGCGGCCGACGGCAGCCTGCGAATCAGCCCTCACAAAGCGGAAGTCGCCCGGCAATTGACAGTGGCGCAAGATGTCTTGAAGCGCTACCGCAACACGCTCCGAGAACTGGCGAAGTGAAGGAGCCGGTCTGGGTTCTGCGCGAAACCGTGCTCGCGCTACAAGAGGAGTTGCTGTCCCAGTTTGGCGGGTCGGCCGGTATCCGTGAAGAACACCTCCTCGACTCAGCACTGGCGCGACCGCAACACCTCTTGGCCTATGGCAAACCGAGCATCTTCGATCTCGCCGCCAGTTACGGGTTCGGACTGATGAAGAATCATCCGTTCGTGGACGGCAACAAGCGCATCGGTTTCACCGTGGCCGTGTTGTTTCTTGAAATCAACGGCTACCGGTTTCGCGCGACCGAGGCGAATGCGGTTGTACGCACGCTGGCGCTGGCGGCGGGCGAGATGTCCGAAGCGGCCTATGACGGATGGTTGAAGGCGAATGCGAAACGATCCTGAGCAACGCGTCTCAGCCCATCCGCGGTTGATTTCCTCATTGCCACATTCGCGTTGATTCGCGTCCATTCGTGGCTACACTCCGTTTCCGATGATCGCTTTTCTTCACGGCCAACTCGCCGAAGCCGCGCCGACCCACGTCGTTGTGGATTGCGGCGGCGTCGGTTATTCGGTCTTCATCCCGTTGTCGAGCTACGACAAGTTGCCGGCCAAGGGCGGCGACGTGAAGTTGCTAACGTACCACCACGTCAACGCGCAAGACGGCACGCAACAACTCTTCGGCTTTGCCACGTCGGACGAACGCGAAATGTTCCTGTTGCTCATCAGCATCTCCGGCATCGGCCCGAAACTCGCCTGCAATATTTTGTCGAGCACCTCCATCGGCGCGTTGCGCAACGCCATCGCGACCGGCGACACCAACACCCTTTCCTCGCTGCGCGGCATAGGGAAGAAGACCGCCGACCGGCTGGTCCTCGAGTTGAAGGACAAAGTCGGTGTTGAGAGCAAAGCGGCGCCAACTGACCCGCGCCTCGCCGACGCTGTCCTCGCGCTCATCTCGCTCGGCTACAAGCAGATCGACGCCCAGCGATCCGTCGTGGCTGTCGCCGGGAAGCTGGACCCGAAGGCAAATGTGGAGGAGTTGGTGCGCGCTGCGCTACGAACGTCGTAGGTAGGGCGCGACCGCCGGGCGCGCCGCGGCGGACGGCCCGGACAGCCGAGTCTGCGAGACGCCGCTGCCGTGTGCGGCAATCCGTCCCTACCGGGTAATCCCCAACTGCCACAGCAGAAACGCGTAGTCGAACGCCAGATCGTGCAACTCGTCGTACCGGCCGGACTTGCCGCTGTGGCCGGCGGGTTCCAACTCGACTTTGAAGAGCAGCGGATTGTGGTCAGTCTTAGTGGCGCGCAGCTTGGCGACGTACTTAGCCGGCTCCCAATACATCACCCGGCTGTCGTTAAGCGAACTCTTCACCAACATCGCCGGGTAGTTGGTCGCCGCAATGTTGTCGTAGGGGCTGTAGCTCTTCATGTACGCGTAAGACGTCTTGTCCTTCGGATTGCCCCATTCCTCGAACTCGCCGACGGTCAGCGGCAGCGATTCGTCGAGCATCGTGTTGATCACGTCCACGAACGGTACTTCCACCAGCGCCGCATGAAACAAATCCGGTCGCATGTTGAGCACCGCCCCCATCAACAGCCCGCCGGCGCTACCGCCGGTAATGGCTAGCAGCCTGTCGGACTTTGATGTAAGCCGTTGATTATCAACCTGACTATTCTTGCCCACGAAAAATGCGACTCTTGATAATGAACAACTTATGAAAAATCTCTCTTCCAAGTCCGACAAACTCCTAGGCGATCCTTCGATGTGTAGCCCTCCCGGATCAGAAACTCGGCACAGGCGATGAAATCATTGAAGGTGTTGCGTTTGTTCATCAAGCGACCATCGTCATACCATTTCCGTCCAAACTCGCCGCCGCCACGGATGTGGGCGATGGCGAATATCACGCCTCGGTCGAGCAGGCAAAGGCGTTGCGACGAAAACCACACGTCCTCCGGTATCCCGTAGGCGCCGTAGCCGTCCAGCAGCAGGGCGCGACGCTCGACACTTTTGCAATACACCAGCGAAATCGGAATGCGCGTGCCGTCACCGGCGGTCGCGAACAAGCGCGCGACCTGATAGTCACCGGGGTCGTAGTTCTTCACCGGTTGCTGTTTCAGTAACGTCCTTTGGCCGGTGCTCATGTCGTAATCGAAAATCGAGTGCGGCGTGCGCAATGACTCGAAGCCGTACCGGAAGACGTTCGTGTTGAACACGGCGTTGTTCTCCGACGCCACCGAATACGTCGTGTCGGGGAACTTGATCGGCTGCGACTGGCCGGTGGCCATGTCCACGACGCGCAGTTGCGTAAGCCCGGCCATGCGTTCGTGCAAGACGTAGTGTTGTGCGAAGAGCGTCAGGTCTTCGAGCACTACGTCGTCGCGATGCGGGACGAGTTCCTTCCAGTTCTCCGGGCCCGGATCGTTGACCGGCGCGGTGACGAGCCGGAAGTTGCGACCTTTGTCGTTCGTGCGGATGTAAAACCGATCGCCGGCATGATCCACATCATACTCATGGTTCTTTGTGCGTGGCGCGACAATCTTCCACGCCCTCGCCGGTTGACCGGCGCGCAGATACCGGATTTCCGTCGTGGTTTTGCTGGCCGACTCGACGAAGAGGTACGCCTTGCTGCGCGAACGGCCGATACCGAGCGAATAGAGTTCGTCCTTCTCTTCGTACACGAGCGTGTCCTTCTGCGCGCCGAGTTCATGCCGCCAGAGCCGGTACGGACGTTTCGCGTCGTCCTCGGTGACGTAGAACAACGTCTTGTTGTCCGACGCCCAAACGCAGCCGTCCACGCGCGGGATGTTCTCCGAGAGCAGCCGGCCGGTGCGCAGGTCTTTGACGTGCAGTGTGAACTCCTGGAAGCCGGTCACATCGAGCGTGTAGGCCAACAGGTTGCCGTCATCGCTGACTTCATCCGCGCCGAGGTCGATGAACTCCGATCCTTTGCCGAGTTCGTTCAAGTCGAGCGTGATTTGTTCGGGTGCGGAGAGTGAGCCTTGCCTCGATTCTATCGAGGCGAGTTTGCGGCAGTAAATCGGGTACTGCTTGTCGGCTTCGGTGCGGTGGTAGTACAGCCAATCGCCATCGCGATACGCGACGCTGCGGTCGGTCTCCTGAATGTGGCCAAGCATTTCCTTGTACAGCGCGTCCTGTAACAACTGGGTCGGTTTCATCACGAAGTCGGTGTAGGCATTCTCGGCTTTGAGATAAGCCAACACGGTCGGCGAATCCTTCTGGCGCAGCCAGTAATAATTATCCACGAGCCGGTCACCGTGGATGGTCGTGACATGCGGGATTTTCTTCGCAACGGGCGGTTGCGCGACCGACTGTGGCGGTGCGGTCTTGCAGCCGGCCAGCGTCAACGCGACAAGGATTAGTCTTGCTTGTCGTATCATGGTTTTAGAATCATGTGGCCATGCCCGAGCGCTTCGTTACCGAGACCATCCACGACAAGACGCTGGACGTGTCGTTGCGGCCGAATCTCTTCGCCGATTTCCAAGGGCAGGGCAAGGTGAAAGAGCGTCTCGAACTCGCCGTCGAAGCCGCCCGGCAACGCGGCGATCCGCTCGACCACATCCTGCTCAGCGGCCCGCCCGGCCTCGGCAAGACCACACTCGCCCACATCCTCGCGAAAGCGATGGGCGTCAACATCGTCGTCACCAGCGGTCCGGCACTCGAACGGGCCGCGAACCTTGCCGGTTTGCTCACCAAGCTCGACAAAGGCGACGTGCTCTTCATCGACGAGATTCACCGGCTCCAGAATGTCGTCGAAGAATACCTCTATCCGGCCATGGAGGACTACCGGCTCGACATCGTGTTCGACTCCGGCCCGAATGCGCACAGCGTGAAACTCACCCTGCCGCGCTTCACACTGATTGGCGCGACCACCCGCAGCGGCTTGCTGACCGCGCCGTTGCGCTCGCGTTTCCCGGTCACCGAGCGGCTCGATTACTACAGCGCGGCCGAACTGACGAACATTGTCGACCGATCCTCGCGCATCCTGAACGTGGACATCGACGACGGCGGCGCCAGCGAGATTGCCGGCCGGTCGCGTGGCACGCCGCGCATCGCCAACAACCTGTTGAAACGTGTCCGCGATTACGCGCAGGTGAAGGCAAAGTCGAACAAGATCACGGCCGACATCGCCGACAAGGCGCTCGCGATGTTGGAGATCGACGAGCACGGCCTCGACGAAATGGACAAACGCATCCTCGAAACGCTCGTTCATAAATTCGCCGGCAAGCCGGTCGGCGTCGGCTCCCTATCCGTTGCCGTCGGTGAAGAGCCGGACACGCTCGAAGAAGTCTACGAGCCGTTCTTGATCATGCAAGGCTACCTCAAACGCACGCCGCAAGGCCGAGTTGCGACGGAGACAGCCTTCAAGAAGCTGGGTGTGAATCGCGCGTCAGGTCAGAATGAACTGTTGTGAACCTTTTCGCCCGGTCACGCGACGTACCGGGTGAGAGGAGAAGCGACGCGGTATGGCCGATGTGGAGCAACTGTACCAGGAAAGCCGGGAGGCGCTGATCAGTTATTTCCGGCGCCGCCACCGTTCCAGCCAGGCGGCGGAAGATCTGTTGCAGGAAACTTTTCTCCGATTGATGCGGCAAGTGGACCGTTGTTTCTCAGCCGCATCGCCACGCGGTTATCTGTTCGGCATCGCCCGGCACGTCAGCGCCGACGCGTGGCGGCGTACAAGACCAACCGGCACGGAAGCGGTCGAGACCGCCGCCCCCGAACCGGATGCGCGGTTGGAAGCGGCGCGCGAAACTATTGCGAGCTTACCGGCATTGCAGCGGGAGATTTTGGATCTGCGTTTCCAGCACAACCTTTCGTACGCCGAAATCGCCGAGGCGCTGGACATCCCGGTCGGAACAGTCCGCTCGCGGCTGCACAACGCTCTCGCGTTGTTGCGCGAGCAAATGGAGAAGGAGTGATCCCTGATGAAATCTGAAACGTTGAGGGCGTTGCTGGTGGATCGCGAACTCGGCGAGCTTCCTGCGGATGTCACCGAACTGCTCGATGCCTACGTTGCCGCGGTCCCCGCGGCACAAATCGAAGCGGACGCTACGGCGCGCACTGTCTTGACGGCGCGCGACACGATCCGTCGTTATCCGGAACTGGCTCCGACCGCAGAGACCGAAACCGGGGTGATTCCGGTTTTCCTTTGGCTGGCGCGCATCGCGGCGGTGGTTGTGGTGGCGGCGGTCGCCGGGTGGTTCGGTTACCGGGCCGGGCACGCGCCTGTCACCGGCAAGGTCGCGCCGCCGGTTGTCGAGAGTCGCGTCCACGGCGTGTGGGCGCAATACCAAGTGGCGTACGATTCGCGCCGCGGCGCGTTTGTCGTGGCGCAGCCACAATGAGGACCTGACGATGCGCGCGTTTCAATTCTCCCTTTGTGCGTTGCTGCTGACGGTCGGCTGCAACGAAGTGGAAGACCGGTTGGCTTGGTCGCCGGATGGCACACGAGCGGCGCTGCGAGTCGGCGATAGCCTGTACTTGGTGGATACAAATGGCAACCTCTCCGACGTGATCGCGAGCAACGTCACGGCGGCAGCGTGGTTGCCTGACAGCCGAGGATTGGTCTTGCTCCGCTCGGTCAGCATCGCGAATTGGAAGGACGCGGAGAGCGTTCTCCCGTCAGAAGAAATCGCCGCCGTGAAGACGCTCGCGAAGGCTTTGCCGGATTTGCTCCGAGCGGGTCTGGCGTTCGGCGATGGTGACGCGACACAATTCTTTGAAGAGTTCGAGATGAAACATCCCGAGTTCCTACGCCCGGCACTCCTGTACTTGTTCGACTCGGAGCCGGCCGTGCTGCGTGAAGCGATGCAGAAGGCCAAAGACCCGAACAAGCTCGAAGCCGATTTCTCCAACTCCCGCACGACGGAAGTCGCTGAGGTTTCGCTCCTGTTGCTTATCGGCAATGAATCGCACGTGATCGAGCGCACATTGACCGGTCTCGGTCAGCCACTTCCGTCGCCGGGGACGCCGGTCGTGGCGTTCACGCGAGGAGAGGCGCTCACAGTCGCGCCTTTGGATGGCAGCACGAACCGCGTGGCCGTTTCGGACAGGGTCGCGGGAGTTTTCGACTGGACGCCCAACGGCAAGGCATTGGTGTATGCGGTACGGCAGAGCGACAAGGACGTCAGCAACCCTCAGCTCGCAGATATTAACCAGCGCATCGTGATTGACACGAATGGCGCGTTGGTTGCCGGCGACACGCTGCCGTTGACAATGAACGCGTCGACCTTCGCGCCGCGCGTGCGATGCTTGAGCGATGGACGCGTGCTTTTCGCCGGTAACCCGCTGCAATTGCCGGCTCCGGCAACCGCCGTGACCTCGGTGAGTTTCTATTTGATCGACCCGACCATGGGCACGAACGCCGTGCCGGTAACGATCCCCAGCCAGCCCGGCTCGCTGCCGCAAGACCTCGCCAGTTTCGTGCCGAACAGCAACGGACGCCAGATCGCCATCGTCGAGAGTGGCTCCGACGCTGTGGCGGTGCTCGATGTGGCCACCGGCGCGTTGGAGGTGATCTCGCCCAAGCGCGGATGGAAGTCGAAGATCCTGCCCGCGTGGCGCGGCACCGACGAACTCTACTTCGCCGCGTTGCCGGAATCGTCGTCCGCCCGGCCGGAGTTGTTCCGGTGGCGCAAAGGCAGCGCACCGCAAGTGGTCTCGACGAATTGGCCCGCCGCCGTCGTCAACAGTCTGTTGGAGAAGCCAAGCGAGAGGTGACGCCCTTCTTGAGTTGCCGAAACAGTTCGGGGTCATCGCGCTTCTGGATCGTCACCTCGCGAACGCCGTCGGACTGACAGTTCAGGAGTTTGGCGTGGCCGCGGTAGAAGCGCGGTTCGCCAATGACTCTCGCGCCTCCGGCTGCCGACGATTTCCGGTCGAGGACGAGGTAACTGTACGGCAGACTTCGCAGATCAATGCCGGCGCGTTGTGCGAACCGGACCCAATTCGGATCAGCCATCATACCGGCCGGCGGGTCGGCGAAAAAGTGACACCAATGCCGGAGGTTCTCCGTCGCGAGCATTCCACACACGGCTTGATGTGTACATGGGGCAACCACCTGAAAGTTCTCGCGCAATTGCTCGCGCATCGCAATCAGTGCGCGGCTGTCGGCGTGTGTGCCGGGTTCGACCCACAACACCGCGTCGGCCCCCTCGATGACCGGCAACAGTTCCCGGTGGCCGACCTCGTTCAACACGTGACTCAGGACGAGTACGCCCGGCTCCTTATCGCGCCAGCGGTTGGCGCAACCGGTTTCGACGGCATACTCCATTGCGAGCGCGGAACGGTCGAACACGCGCAGCGATTTCAGTTGGAAGAACTCGCGCACTCGCCGGCCGGCAATCCCGCTGCCGCAACCCCAATCCAAAATCGTTTCCGCCGGCGGCTTCCAGTCGAGCCGCTTCAATTCGGCAAGCACCGCGTCCCATTTCCACGCGATGCGTTGGGCGTAAGTAAAATCGTAGTTGTCGAGATCCGACCGGCTGTGCCAATAATCGCCGGAAGAACCGGTCAGGAACGTCTCGCGCAGCCGGTCGAGCGCGGCCCAGTCGAGCGACTCCCAGTTCATGTCGCGAGACGCAAGCCAAGGCGCTCCGCCAGCCGTTGCGAGCGAATGCCGTAGAAAGCCGCGAGGTTTTTCGCGGGCTGAATATTGCCGGGGCGTCCGTGCTTAACCGCAGCGATCATTAGGTTCTTCGCGGTGTGCTCGGTCGAGATGAACTCAAAGACTTTCGTCTCGTAGCCTTGCCATTCCAATAACGCCGCCCGCATCGCGTCAGTCACGAACTCCGCCTCGCGTTCGTGGAGAATCCCGTGCTTGAGCGCGTGCGCGAGCACGGGTGGCGCTTTCAGTTGCGAGCTCAGTTCCTTGTGGCAACACGGCGCGACAATGATCACCTTCGCGCCCGCCTGAATTCCTTTTGCGATCGCGTCGTCGGTCGCCGTGTCACACGCATGCAACGCCACCAACACGTCGATACCTTCCACTGGAATGTATCGTTCGATGTCGGCGGCTTCGAAGCGCAGGCCGGTCAGATGGCAGTTCTGGGCGACGAGGTTGGATTGCTCGACGAGATCGGTGCGGCGTTCGATGCCGGCCACTTCGGCTGCCGGCCAGCCGTGTTGCTGGAGCCAGTCGCACGCAGCAAATGTCAGATAGCCCTTGCCGCAACCCATGTCCACGAGCCGGAGCGTTGGCTTCGGCAATTCGATGAGATGTGAGAGGATCTCCACGAACTTCTGAATTTGCCGTACCTTGTCCGGCTTCGCCTCCAACGCGCGCAACCAGCCGGCATCGTCGGCGATCAAGTGTTGCTTCGGGCGGTCGTGCGACTGGACGGGCAGGGCGTCATGTCGCGCCGCGCCGATGATGAGCCGGCGCGAACCGCGTTTCCATTGCGCGGTCAACTCGGTCGTGAATAGATGCGCGCTTCCGAATTCCGTCTGCATGTGTTCCGTGATTCGTGTCACGGCTTCGGTCAGCGACAGGTTCTTGGTCACATCGCGGGCGGTGTAGCGATAAACAAACTGCAGCCGGTCGCCCGCCTTAATTTTGACCGGGCGGACAAAAAGGTTCTCCATTGTCTTGTCCCGACCGCGATACGCACCGAGCGTGAGTTTCACCAGCGAGCCGCCGGTCTGCGCCTCGCGGAAGAGTCCGAGAATCTTCTCTGTGACAGGTGTGGGCATGGTTGACAGCCGCTGGAGTGTAGCCTAAGAATCGCCGCGCGAGAATGCCTAAACGCACCGACATCCACAAGATTTTGATCATCGGCAGCGGCCCGATTGTTATCGGCCAGGGGTGCGAGTTCGACTATTCCGGCACGCAAGCGTGCAAGGCATTGCGCGAAGAAGGCTACAAAGTCGTGCTGGTGAATTCGAACCCGGCCACCATCATGACCGACCCAGAATTTGCCGACGCCACGTACATCGAACCGATCACACCCGAAGTCGTCGAGAAGATCATCGAGCGCGAGAAACCGGACGCGCTTCTGCCCACGCTTGGCGGCCAGACCGGTCTCAACACCGCGATGGCATTGTGGCGGAATGGTGTGCTCCAGAAACACGGTGTCGAAATGATCGGAGCGAAGGCCGAGGCCATCGAGAAGGGCGAGGACCGGCTGAAGTTCAAGGAGTGCATGCAGAAGATCGGGCTCGACTTGCCGCTCAGCGGCGTCGCGCACACGCTCGACGAAGCCCGGGAAGTCACCCACAAGATCGGCCGTTTCCCGGCCATCATCCGACCCGCCTACACGCTGGGCGGCACCGGCGGGGGAATCGCCTACAACCGGGAAGACTTCGAGAGCATGGCGCAGAACGGCCTCGACGCGTCGCCGATCACCGAGATTCTCGTCGAGGAATCGCTCATCGGCTGGAAGGAGTACGAGACCGAGGTGATGCGCGACAAGGCCGACAATTGCGTCATTGTCTGCTCCATCGAAAACCTCGACCCAATGGGCGTGCATACCGGCGACAGCATCACCGTCGCGCCCGTCCAGACGTTGACCGACAAGGAATGGCAGAACATGCGCGACGCCAGTTTCGCCTGCATCCGCGAGATCGGTGTCGAGACCGGCGGCTCGAACATCCAATTCGGCGTCAATCCCGAGAACGGCCGCATGGTCATCATCGAGATGAACCCGCGCGTCAGCCGGTCGAGCGCGCTCGCGTCGAAGGCGACCGGCTTCCCCATCGCCAAGATCGCCGCCAAACTCGCCATCGGCTATACGCTCGACGAAATCCCCAACGACATCACCAAGACCACTCCGGCCAGCTTTGAGCCGACGATTGACTACGTCGTCACCAAGATTCCCCGGTTCGCCTTCGAGAAATTCCCACAAGCCGACCCGGCGTTGACCACGCAAATGAAAAGCGTCGGCGAGGTCATGGCCATCGGCCGCACGTTCAAGGAAAGTTTTCAAAAAGCGTTGCGCGGCCTTGAAATTGGCGCGACCGGCCTCTACGGCGGCAAGTGGGGCGGCGGCCGCGAGATTCGTCCGCGCGACGAGATTGAGGGCAAGCTTATTACCCCCTGTGCCGAACGCATCTTCTATATCCGTCACGCCTATCGTGGCGGCTTCACTGCTGAAGAGATTCACCGCCTCACCCACATCGACCCGTGGTTTCTCCAGAACATCAAAGAGATCGTGGAGATGGAGGACCAGTTGGTGAAGGCCGGTAAGTTGGAGGCGTTGGTTTAGCTACGCGGCCATTGTGTTTTCGGCATGGTGCATCTTCTTGTGATCAGTCGTGACGAAGCCGCCGGTCTTCTGGAGTGCCCGCTTGCGATCCGAGGTATGCAGATTTACGAGGAAGCTCTTCCTACGCCGGCTGTGCTCCGCCGGTCGCTGGAAACCAATAGCGAATGGACTGTTCCACGGTTGTTTGTGGATGAACTGTTAAAGGCGGTGGTCGGCTCCGTCGGATTTAAACGGCCGCTGGCGAATGGCCGGGTCGAGATTGGCTATGGGTGGCACCACGATGTTGAGGAAAGGGCGTTGCGACCGAGGCCGTCCGCCAGCTTGGGGCCGAAGCATTCCGGAGCCACGATGTCGAAGAAGTAACGGCCGAGACATCTGTTTCCAATCCGGCATCGCGGCGAGTGCTGGAGAAACTTGGGTTCATTCACGTTAGCCAAAGAAATGATATCGAAGACGGTCGGCTAGACCGCTGGTTGTTAAAGAAGTGCGTTGGTTGCCGGTAATCTCGACCAACCGGAGTGGCGTAATGCCCGAAACGCGCGCCGGATTTACACGAGTTCGGAGACATCTTTGGGCAATTAGCTTTCGTTGATTTCGAAGACGCCACCGGGGGCTGGCCGTTTTCGCATAGTGATGAGCGCCGGCGGGTTCTTGTCGGCGAGTCGCCATGTGCCCTCTGTTTCAATCCAATTGGTGAAGCTCATGCAGACTCGACGGACGGAGCCGATCCGCCGCAATTCGGCGGCCAACTCGCAGACGCCCGATGGGGTCAATTCGCCCCCGCCAGGTAGTTTCTCCAGCGTGCCGTGGACGCTGAGGACGCCATTGGTCGTGCGCAGCGAGGCTTTGCCCAGGTTAATCCAGTGTCGCACTAACACCCGGCGAGCCGCGCAGTTGCAGTTGAGATCATTGAGTTGGCTCATGCTCAGTCACCTCGTCGACCCCGATGAGCGCCTCGACTTTTCCGTAGAGCAACTCAAGATTGAATGGCTTGTAAAGAATATCGGTGGTGCCGTTCAGGAACTCGTTGGTCCAGAGCGAGAGAAACTCTTCGGAGTCGGCACCGAACGAGCGTGAACAACCACTGATAAACATTACCGGTACTTGCTGCAACGCCACCAATTCTCGATAGAGCACAAAGCCATTCTTATCGGGCATGCCGAGATCGAGTAATACCAGGTCGATCTTTTGCTGGCTGAGCAATTGCATGGCTTCTGCCGAAGAAGTGGTGGTGATGACCTGATAGCCCTTCGGGGTCAGGGCGTCTTTGAGAGTTTCGAGGACCCAAGGATCGTCATCGATGGACAGAATTGTCTTCATAGATATTCCTGTGTTGAAATAAGTCGCAAGAATCACGCCAATCTCGACCAGTGCAGCGTCGATGCCACGGCGTGCCGCAAATTCATCGTACGCCGAACGTCCTTGCTAAGAATTACTTACGTTTGGAGCCGGTGGGATCGATTTGCAGGTCCGCTTGGAGACCGCCACCGTCTTCGACTACCAAATGCAGGGTTTGTATCTGGCCTTGCAGACAACCGCCAGCACGGACCGTAACGACGCCGGACGCGCGCAAGTTTGCTCGCAGTGTACCGGCGATCTCGACATCCCGGTATTCCGCCGGTTCGATCAAGCCGATAGTCGCACCAGCGGCGATGACAAGGTCGTGGGCTTTGAGGTTGTGCTCGGAGAAGCGGGCGCCGGGACGCAGTTCGAGTTTGCGCATCGCCTTAACCAGCCCGGCTTCG
Organism: uncultured Verrucomicrobiota bacterium; assembly: GCA_964566575.1. GTDB lineage: Bacteria > Verrucomicrobiota > Verrucomicrobiia > Palsa-1439 > Palsa-1439 > CAZMKD01. Next base: position 20,415 of record CAZMKD010000046.1, on the reverse strand, counting down.
ACCTTGCCTTCGAGGATGAAATCATTGGCGATGATCGAGCCGGCTTCGACGACGCCGTCCGCGGTCACACGGACGGTACCACCAGTCTTGAGCGCGCCGCTCCAGCGTTTGTCGATGATGTGATCAGAGAGGTCGAGCGTGGCGCGGCACTTATTGCAGTTCGTTTTGGGGACGCGGCCGTGGAGCTGGAACCGGTAGCCGCACTCGTAGCACTCGATGAGTTGCTTGGTCGGGACCGCGCCTTGCCGGACTTGCGCGCCGAGTTTTTGGAGTTCGTCGGAGGAATCGCCTGAGACAGGCGACGCTACACCGGAGCGCGATCTGGCCGCGCGTCCCGCCGCCTTGATGGCGGCGTAGCTGTCGACGACGCCGTCTTTGCGCATTTTGCCCATCTAGCCTGTAGCCGAAGTTGACCCCGCAATACGGGGCGAGGCTTCGGCCGCGGCTTACGCCGCGGCTACAGTTTTCGGACTACCGCCGCGCGAATTGGCGAACCGTCGCAGCTTCGGCTTTGTCTTCGCCGCCGGTTTCGTTCGCGATCACGATGGGCGTGGCGGCAATGGGCGAAGCGGCGCCGGACGGATTGACTTCCGAGCGACCGATAAACGTGACGCCATCCTCGACACTGAGCCGCTTGGCCTTAATGTCGCCGGTGACGCGCGCGCTGGACTTCATCTCGATGCGATCTTTGGCGACGACGTTGCCGTGGATGGTGCCTTCGATGGTCGCCGAGGTGACGGCGAGGTTGCCTTTGATCGTGGCCGATTTGCCGATCACGGCGTCGCCGGTGCAGGTGAGTTCGCCGTCGAGTTTGCCGTCGACGCGCACGCTGCCGGTGCTCTTGATGGTGCCGGTGATTTCGACGTCTGCCGCAATGACGGACTGAGGTGCTGTGTTCTCCATACTACTTTCCTCCCGTGAATGGCCCGCAGGCCTTGCTTGGATTCTGCGATTCGCAGACGCAGAATCGCAGAAGGCGTGCGCAAACTCAAGACGAAACACCCTTGCAAAGGTCGATTTTGCCTTTACCATCCCGGCGTGATGCGAATGCGCTACCGGAGATTTGGGCGGACCAACCTGCAGATGCCGGTCATTTCGTGTGGCGGGATGCGGTATCAATTCAAATGGCAAGATATTGATCCGAAGGACATCCCTGCCGACAACCAGGCCAACCTCGAAGCGACCATCCATCGCGCGTTCGAACTCGGCATCAATCACATCGAGACCGCGCGCGGTTACGGTTCGTCGGAGATGCAGCTCGGCAACGTGTTGCCGAAGTTGCCGCGGGAGAAGATCATCGTGCAGACGAAGGTCTCACCGGATGCCGACCCGAAAGTATTTCGCGAGCGATTTGAGCAGTCGATGCGGTATCTCAAGCTCGACTACGTGGACTTGTTCTCGCTCCACGGCATCAATAACGCCGAGGTTCTGGATTGGAGTCCGCGCTGCCTCGAAGTTGCCCGGCAATTCCAGAAGGAAGGACGGGTGCGTTTCATTGGATTCTCAACGCACGCGACGTGCGATGTGATTCTCAAGGCGATCAATACCGGCGAGTTTGACTACGTCAACCTGCACTGGTACTTCGTCAACCCACTCAACTGGCCGGCTGTCGTGGCGGCCGCGGCGCGCGACGTGGGCATGTTCATCATCAGCCCGAACGACAAGGGCGGCATGCTCTACCAACCGCCGCCGAAACTGGTCGAGCTTTGCCGGCCACTCTCGCCGATGATCTTCAACGACCTCTACTGCCTCGCGCGCCCCGAAGTCCACACACTGAGCTGCGGCGCGGCGCGACCAAGCGATTTCGACGAACACATTCGCGCACTGGACTACTACGATCGCATACCGGAGACGATCGCGCCCATCGAGCGACGATTGCGCGCCGAGGTGAACCGCGTGCTCGGCCCGAACTGGCGCGAGGGCTTGCCGGAATACGATGTGGCGCCCAACAACGTGAATGTCGTGGAGATTGTCCGTTTGTGGATGTACGCGAAGGCGCTCGACATCGTGGAGTGGGGCAAGATGCGCTACAACCTGCTCGGCGGAAACGGCGGCCACTGGTTTCCGGGCGAGATGGCCAGCAAGATGGATGAATCCAAGATGCGTGCCGCCGTGGCCGGTAGTCCGTTCGCCGACAACATTCCCGGTATTCTTCGTGAAGCTCACGCTATGCTGTACGCCGAGCCGAAGAAACGCTTGAGCCAAGAAGATTGACCGCCTATTCTCCCGTCGCGAGTCATGTCTCTTTTAGCCAAAGCCAAGTCCATGGGGTTCTCCGACCGGCAGATCGCCGCACTCGTCGGCGCGACCGAAGACCAGGTGCGCGCATTGCGCAAGAAGCTTGGCCTTGTTCCGAGCTACCGGCTGGTGGACACATGTGCGGCGGAGTTTGAGGCGTACACGCCGTATTTTTATTCAACGTACGATACCGGCGACGACGAGGTCCGCAAGACGGACAAGCGTAAGGTGATGATCCTTGGCGGCGGTCCGAACCGGATCGGCCAAGGCATTGAGTTCGACTACTGCTGCGTCCACGCTGCGTTCGCGCTGAAAGAACTCGGGCTTGAGTCGATCATGGTGAACTCGAATCCGGAAACGGTTTCCACTGATTACGATACGTCCGACAAACTTTACTTTGAGCCTCTCACTCTCGAAGACGTGCTCCACATTTACGAGCGTGAAGGTTGCTGGGGCGCGATTGCGCAATTCGGCGGGCAGACGCCGTTGAATTTGGCGCTCGACTTGCAGAAGAACGGCGTCAACATCATCGGCACGACACCCCAGAGCATTGAGATTGCGGAAGACCGGAAACTCTTTGCGGCGATGCTCGACCGGCTCAAGATTCCCCAGCCGCCCAACGGACTCGCCACAAACGAAGACGAAGCTCTCGCGGCGGCGCACAAAGTCGGCTATCCAGTATTGGTGCGGCCGTCATTCGTGCTCGGAGGCCGGGCGATGCAGATTGTTTATTCCGATGACGAAATCCGGCATTACATGCGGTTTGCCGTCGAAGCATCGCCGGAGCGGCCGGTGCTCGTGGACAAGTTTCTAGAAGAGGCGTTCGAGGTGGACGTCGATTGCATCGCCGACATCGGGGTCGGCGGCGACACGGTGGTTGTGGGCGGTATGCTCGAGCACATCGAGTTTGCCGGGTGTCGTTCCGGTGACGCCGCGATGGTGTTGCCGCCGCACTCGATCTGGCCGGAGAACATCGAGACGATGCGCCGGTATACTCACAGGATGGCCCAAGAACTCAGAGTGGCCGGATTGATGAACGTGCAGTTCGCGGTAAAGGGAAAAAACGTTTGGGTGCTGGAAGTCAACCCGCGTGCGTCGCGCACCGTGCCGTTCGTGAGCAAGGCCATCGGCGTGCCATTGGCGAAACTCGCGGCCAAAGTGATGACCGGCCAGAAGCTCACCGAGCTTGGATTCACAACAGAGATTTGGCCGGAATATTTCTCAGTGAAGGAATCGGTGTTTCCGTTCAGTAAGTTTCCCGGCCAGGATATTGTGCTTGGGCCGGAGATGCGGTCGACCGGCGAAGTCATGGGCATCGGCGCAGATTGGGGCGAGGCATACGCAAAATCGCAAATGGCCGCACAGCCGGCTTTGCCGAAGGCCGGCAAGGTATTCATCAGTGTTCGTGATTCAGACAAGAACAACTTATTGAACATTGCCCGCCACCTCGCGGATTTGAGATTTGAGATCTGCGCCACGGCGGGCACGGCCAGGGTGTTGCGCGCCGCCGGGCTCGACGTGCAACCGTTGTTTAAACTGTCGGAAGGGCGACCGAACGTGCTCGATCTGATCAAGAATGGCGAGGTTCAGTTGATCATCAACACTGCCAGTGGTCAGACCCCGCATGCCGATGGTATCAAGATTCGCACGGCGGCTGTCCAGCGCAGGATTCCGATCATGACGACGGTGGCCAGCGCGAACGCCGCCGTGCTCGGCATCCGCGCGCTGCGCGAAAGAGGGCTGACCGTCCGGCCGCTGCAGGAGTATCACGAGGAATTGCGCGGGAAATGAAAGCCGGTTTTGACTTCGTTCGATCGCACGGACTTGGCAACGACTACCTCGTGCTGGACCCGGCGTTTGAATTGACGCCGGAACGAGTCCGCCTCATCTGCCACCGGAATCTCGGTGTTGGTTCAGATGGCATCCTGGTGGTATCGAAGAACGCCGGCGCGGATTTCGCGGTACGCATTCTCAATCCCGACGGCAGCGAAGCGGAAAAGTCTGGTAACGGGCTACGCATCTTCGCGAAGTTTCTCTACGACCACGGCTACACGAAGAAGACCGAATTTAAAATCCACACCCTCGGCGGCATCGTCAACGCCCGGCTTATTCTCGATGCCGGCCGCGTGGTCGCGGTGCGCGTGGACATGGGGCGTGCCGCGATTGATCGCAGGCTAACCAAGCTCGATGTTGAAGGCCAGACTCTCCAGGTCACATCACTGTCGGTCGGGAATCCGCATTGTGTGACGATTGTGGACGACTTAGGGAAGATCGATCTGCTCAAGCTCGGCCCGGCCATAGAGAATCATCCGGCATTTCCGAAGCGCACCAACGTGCAGTTCGCCGAGGTGCTCGACCGCGCCAACCTCCGCGCCCTGATCTGGGAGCGCGGCGCCGGGCACACGCTGGCCAGTGGCTCGAGTTCGTGCGCGGTGGCGACGGCGTGTTTCGACAAGGGGCTCGTAGATGGTCATGTCACCGTGCAGATGGAAGGCGGCAATCTCACCATCGATCTCGATCAGCAATTGAACCTCGTGATGACCGGCCCCGCCGAGGAAATCTGCACCGGCAACTTTAGTGGCGATTTGCGGCGGCGGTTGGGGCTAATGAGTCCACCATGAATGATCGAGCCACCCTGCGGCGGGTGATCTTCGCGTCGTCGCTCGGGACGTTGTTTGAGTGGTATGATTTTTATCTCTACGGCAGCCTGGCGGTTTTCTTCGGAAGTAAGTTTTTCCCACCCGGCAACGAGACGGCACAATTGCTCGCGAGCCTCGCGACCTTCGGCGCCGGATTTGGAGTGCGTCCGCTCGGGGCACTGGTCTTCGGCCACATTGGTGATTTGATCGGGCGCAAACACACGTTTCTGCTGACGATGGTGACCATGGGACTGGCGACGGCGTTGGTGGGATTTCTGCCGACGTATGAACAATGGGGGATTGCCGCCACAATCATCCTCGTGTTGCTGCGGTTGCTCCAAGGCCTGGCGCTCGGCGGCGAATACGGCGGCGCGGCAACCTACGTGGCCGAACACGTGCCCGATGACCGGCGCGGTTATTACACGAGTTACATCCAGACTACGGCTACGCTGGGTTTTTTTGTCAGCATGGGTGTGATCGGCACGACGCGGTTGGTCTTTGGCGAGGACGGATTCAAGGCGGTCGGCTGGCGCGTGCCGTTCCTGATTTCATTCGCGTTGCTGGCGGTCAGCCTATACATCCGGCTGAAGATGCAGGAAAGCCCGCTGTTCGCGAAACTCAAGAGCGGCGGCAAAGTCTCGACCAATCCGCTCAAGGAAAGTTTCACCAACCCGGTCAATCTCCGGTATGTCCTGCTCGCGTTATTCGGCGCGACGGCGGGACAGGGAGTGGTGTGGTATACCGGGCAATTCTACGCGCTGACGTTTCTCCAGACCACGCTCAAGATCCATTGGTTGCCGGCGTATGTGATTCTGTCGGTGGCGTTGGCGCTGGGCACGCCGCTGTTCCTTTTCTTCGGCCATCTTTCGGACCGGATTGGCCGCAAGAAGATCATGATGCTCGGTTGCCTGCTGGCCGCGGCGACGTATGTGCCGATTTACATGGCGATGCGCCACTTCACGCCCGCGCTCGCCGCCGGCCAGACTGCCGTGATGTGGGCGGATTTTCCGGCAATCAACCTCATCCTCCTAATGGCGCTCGTGTTCGTCCAACTCGTCTATGTCACGATGGTCTACGGCCCGATCGCGGCGTTCCTCGTCGAACTCTTCCCAACCAACATCCGCTACACGTCGATGTCGTTGCCGTATCATCTGGGAAACGGCTGGTTCGGCGGATTTCTGCCGCTGATCGCGACCGCCCTGGCCGCCTCTTCCGCCACGCGCGACGCGTTTGGCGATGGCGCGATCTATGCCGGCCTGATTTATCCCATCGCCATCTCGCTGATCACGCTGGTCGTCGGCGGTCTCTTCATCAAGGAAACCAAGGGCCACAAGATTGACACCGCCATCCACACTCACGACGAAACACTGGAGCCATTCGATTGGTGGGCGGTGTTGATTGCACTCGCGCTCGGCTGGGGCGCGTTGCTCGCGGTCCGGCAGGATTTCTGGACGGCGTTCCTGGGCGCCGCCGGCTTCTTTGCGTTGCCAACGATATTCTTTCGGTTGGAATGCCGGCGCTGGCCGGCGATTGGCGCGGTCTTTGCCTGCGTGGCCGGGGCGGCGGGGATTGGCTACTTCGTCCACCCGCACTTCATCGCGCTCGGCGGGATGTTCAAATTCTTCGCCTTCACGCTGGTCTTGGGGATTTACACGGTGCTGTTGGCCGTCGCCCTCCAACTGCTCAAACCAAAAGCCGAGACCGCTATTTCTTAGCGTGACCGTTATCAGTGAGCAGTTTCTGAAACTCCGGCGTCTTGCGCAGTTGGTCGAAGTCGTGTTCGGCCTTGGCGAGCGTCCGCAACTTCGGATCGAGGTGGAACGCACTGCGTAACAACTCCAACGCCTCGCTCGTGCGAAGTTGCACGGCCCGGTAACAGGCCATGTTGAAATGGGCCAGCGCGTCGCGGGGATTCGCATCAAAGGCATGCTGCAAAGTCTCGACGGCGGCATCGAGCGACTGTGTGCGGCGGCGGATGTAGGCGAGGTTGATCCAGATGCCGGAGTCGTCGGGTTTGATTTTTGCGAGCTTGGCGATGATCGGCTCAGCCTCGTTGAGCCGGTTCTGCTGCCACAATACGGCGGACTTCATGGCCAACGCATGCGGGTCCGTCGGCGCAAGCTCCACGGCGGCGTCCGCCTCCCGCATCGCCTCTTCGAACATCTTCAAATCGAGGTAGCCCGACGCGAACTCAATATGTTTTCGCACCTCCAGATTCATCAACCCGTAACCTGACACAAAAACATCGTCACGCAATCTCCAATTTGCCATGCTGCTTTTATGCTTTATGAGTTCCTGCTGCGTCCGGTGCTGTTCCGATTCGATCCCGAGGCTGCGCATACACGCGCGCTGCGCCTCGCAACTCGACTCGGCCGCAGTCAGATTGCGCGTGACGCGCTGCAGGCACTCTTCGGCGTCGAGGACCGCCGGCTGCGACAAACCGTCTTTGGCGTCGAGTTCCCCAACCCGGTTGGACTCGCTGCCGGCTACGACAAGAACGCGGTCGGCCTGGAATGCTGGCCGGCCTTGGGGTTCGGTTTCGTCGAGATTGGCAGCGTCACTGCGCGCCCACAAGGCGGCAACCCGCCGCCTCGGTTACACCGGCTACCGGATCAGCGTACACTCATTAACCGCATGGGCTTCAACAACGACGGCGCGGAACGGATCGCGACGAGGATTTCAACGCGACGAATTCCCGTCGGTGTCAATGTCGGCAAGAATCGAGATGTCGAGTTGCGCGACGCCGCCGCCAACTATGCAGAAACAATCGCGAAGTTCCGTGGCTGCGCTGATTTCTTTGTGTTGAACATCAGCTCGCCGAACACGCCAGGCTTACGGAAGCTGCAGGACTGGGAGTTTCTCGACGAATTGCTGGCCGGCGTTCGTGCCGATGCGCCGGTCTTGGTGAAGCTCGCGCCGGATTTGACCTTCGAGCAAATGGACGACGCGCTAACGCTCGTTCAGAAGCATCAACTGGCCGGCATCGTCGCCACTAACACGACGGTGAATCATCCCACGCCGCCCGAAGGTGGTCTGAGCGGTGCGCCGTTGCGGGCACGGGCGACTGAATGTGTTCGGCATCTCCGCCGTCAATCCAAGCTGGCGATCATCGGCGTCGGCGGAATTTTTTCTGCGGCAGACGCGTACGAGAAGATTCGCGCCGGCGCGAGTCTCGTCGAAGTGTGGACGGGATTGATTTACAAAGGACCGGCGTTGGTGCGCGACATCAACCGTGGTTTGCTGCGGTTGCTGGAACGCGACGGATTTGGCAGCATTGCTGAAGCGGTAGGAACGTCAGGCGGATGAGAAATGACCGTTCGCGAGTTGGTTGGATAAGCACACGAACTGGAGAGATCAATATGGCAAAAGTAAAAATTGGGAATATCGACTGCGAAGAAATCCCCTCATTACAGCCGGTACTCAGCAAGTGGATATGCCTTAACCGAGAGATAGCCAATATCTGGAGAAACCGCGGTGAGTCGCCTTGGTGGTTTAACGAGCGTGCTGCAGTTAGTGTTCTTGCCGGGGCAGTTTCGAAGTGTGGGAAAAATCACTACGCCTTTGAAGAATTTGTCGATGAGAAGCATCGAACTCATAAGCGCTCTGTCAAATATCAGGGGCGTGTCGATCTGTACATCAATCTTAACGGCGAGGAGTTTATTGCTGAAGCCAAGATTTGCTGGCCAAAGGCAGAGAAGGATAATGATGCCATGATTGTACATCATCTGAGCAAGGCAGAACATGATGTCAAGGAGTGTGAACTCGACGGCCAGAAGCGTTTGGCGATTGTTTTTGCAGCGCTATCGGTCAAGAAGACGAATGCTGACAAGATCGATAAGCTCATCCTGCGATGGACCGAAAAGGTGAAGGCAGTGGGCGACGTACGTGCCTGGACGTTTCCACGAAGCGCGCGACAGACTGAGGGTAAGCGGCATTTTCACCCCGGCATAGCGGTGTTCATCAAAGAAGTGTAGCGGAGCACAACATTGACGAGGATTTGATGAGGTTGCTGGAAAACTAGAAGCTTTAAGGAATAAATGAAACGCCAACCCCTGAAGGTCACGAGGAAAAAAGTAATCCCACTTTGCCTGCGACCCGAGTCTGGAAACCCCGCTGAAATGGTCAGGGTTGGCGAAACGCCGCTGTCCAAAGTCGAATATGACCAAATGTTGAGAGCCAGAAGTCCTCGCGACACTCCGGTGCAATCGGTATCTGTGCCGGATATTGTGGAGTTGCATTTCCAGTTATCCTTGTACGCCTTCGGCGCAACCGATGTGGCAGAAGAACGGGGGGTGGTACTCGTTCGTCGCGGTGGATGGAAGACAAGGCGCGATGGGCAGATGGCAATCCGGTGCCGGTTCGTTCCCTTGGCTGGAAACGAAAGCTGCTTTCCCCCAGTGGTTGTGAAGCTGGTAAGACAGTACGATTGGTCGAGGGAATTGGTCGTTTGTGCCCCGGCGAAAGACGGAGCGGGACGGTGTTTGCTCACGACCGGCCTGCAACAGGCATCTTACCCGGAGAAAATCTATGAGCGATTCCTCTCAGATGCGTCTGACGAAAGCTATGAGCCGGGAGACGTGCTGATGGTGCAAGGAGACCCGCCGGGATCGGGCACGTACGTATGTCTGGCAAGGAACGGCGACATTGTTCGGCTCCGAGAGCTCCGGGTAGGAAAGTGGGAAAAGATACTGGGGTTCACATCGAAGCACGTCGAAGTAAACTCGCGCCACTGCGAAATCACGCCTCTTGATACGAGGTTGGACATCAATGACCTTCCCGACTGAAGGTGCAACTGGTGAGGCATTCAGGTCTCTGCCTGATCCGGAAACGGGCTGCGGTCGCCGGGACGAATGCTGCGAAATCAGCGAAACGAAGTCCATTGAAACCGAGAACTGAGAACCGTGAACCCTGAACCGACAAGACTCTGGAGACAGGCGTGGCCGTTGATCTGGTCGCAACGACGGGATGCGATCCAGGGACTGGTGTTGTCACTGCTCGGCATCGCCGCGAGTTTGCTGCAGCCGTGGCCGATGCAAATCATCGTGGACAACATCCTCGGCTCGAAACCGATGCCACATTGGCTGACTCCGGATAAATCGGCGGCACTGTGGATCGTTTGCCTCGGATTGCTGGCGATTCATTTTCTGCGCGGCGGGCTGAGCGCGTGGAGCACGACGTATCTGGTTCGTGCCGGGTTGCGGATGACGCACGAACTCAGGCTGCGTGTGTACGAACATCTGCAGAAACTCAGCCTCGTCTTCCACGACCAGCGCGCGGTGGGCGATTCGATTTACCGGGTGACATGGGACACGTTTTCGATCCAGACACTTTTTAACTCCGGCATCATCCCGTTGATTTCATCGGTCATCACACTGGCCGGCATGATGGTGATCATGCTCCGATTCGATATCGCGCTGACGTTGCTCGCGTTGGCGGTCGCGCCGCTGTTGGCGCTGACGATCAAGTTCTACAATCGCCGGCTCACCGATGTGTCGACCGAGTATCACTCGCGGGAGACCAAAGTGAGCGCGGTCATCCAGGAATCCATTTCCGCGATCCGCACCATTCAGGCCTTTGCCCGAGAAGAAGATGAAGTACGGCGCTTCAGCGCGGACGCGGCACAGAGCGTGGACGCGAACGTGCGAATGACGAAGATGCAAGTCATGTCGTCCTTCGTTATTGGCCTGATCACGGCGGCCGGGACGGTGGCGATGATTTGGATTGGCGGACAGCGTGTGCTGGCCGGCCGGCTGAGCATCGGTGAGTTGCTCGTGTTCATCAGTTACGTCGGCATGCTCTACGGGCCGATGAGCACGATCAGCGGTATTGCCGGGGCAATCCAGAGCGCGCTGACGCCCTTTCGGCGCGTGGTTGAGATTCTGGAAACGAAGCCGACGATTCGCGACGCGCCGGACGCGAAACCGCTCACGCATTGCAAGGGCGTCGTGCGGTTCGAAAGCGTCACGTTCGGATACGATGCGGCGAAGCCCGTGCTGAAGGACGTCGATTTCGAAGCGCGCCCCGGCCAAATGATCGCGCTAGTTGGTCCGAGCGGCGTCGGCAAGTCCACGTTGCTGAGTTTGCTGCTGCGTTTCTACGATCCGCAACAAGGTCGCGTGCTTGTCGACGACACCGATGTGCGCGCGGTTCAATACCGGACGTTGCGTCAGCAAATCGGCGTCGTGCCACAAGAGCCGGTCTTATTCTCGACGACGGTCGCCGACAACATCGCCTACGGCCGACCGGACGCGACGCGTGCGGAGATTGAGAAAGCCGCTCGGCAAGCGGAAGCGCACGAGTTCATTGCCGCGATGACGCAAGGATACAACGCGCGGATCGGCGAGCGCGGCGTGATGCTTTCTGGCGGACAGCGACAACGGCTCGCCCTGGCGCGCGCCTTTCTCAAGAACTCAGCAATCCTGATCCTCGACGAACCGACCGCCGCACTCGATGCCGAAACCGAGGCCGCCGTGCTCCGCGCGCTCGAACGTCTCCGTCAAGGACGCACGGTGTTTGTCGTGGCCCACCGGCTCTCGACGGTGCGCGACGCGACGATGCTACTGGTGATGCACGACGGGCAGATTGTCGAGCGCGGCACGCATGCGGAGTTGGTTGAGAAAGGCGGACACTACGCGCGCGTCGTGCACTTGCAGCTCGGCTCATGAAGAAAGTCATCGTGACGAGCGGCTGGGGCGCCGGCTATCCCGTGGCCGGCGGAATGCAGTGGCTGAATCTGCATTATCTGGCCGGGCTGCGCGAGCTGGGGGTCGAGCCGTTCTGGTTGGAAATTACCGGGGCGACCGACGACGAACTCGTCCGGCAGTTTCAAGCGCGCTGCGAACGATTTGGGTTCGGCGATCATTGGGTTGTCCTCCGTGAAGGCGCGCAGGTTCTGGGGATGACCGACCCGCAACTCGCCGCGCTGTGCGGCGATTGTGATTTGCTCATCAATCTCTGCGGCGCACTCCGGCATGACGATCTGCTCCGCCGCATCAAGCGGCGCGCCTACTTCGATCTCGATCCCGGGTTCACGCAGGCGTGGGCGCATCAATTCGAGATGTGCTTCGGCAAACACAACCTCTTTTTCAGCGTCGGACTCAACGTCGGCGGCCCCGGTTTCCCGATCCCGACGCCGGGAGTTCACTGGCACACATTTCTGCCGCCGGTCGCGCTGGAGTTCTGGCCTCTGCAGAGCGTGTCGCCGACGCGACCGTTCACGACCATTGGCCAGTGGCGCGGACAACAAGCAGTTTGGGAAGGCGAATACTACGGGGCGAAGCGCGAGGAATTTCTCCGCTTTATCGAACTGCCCGGCAAGACCGCGCAGCCGGTCGAGTTGGCGCTGCTGATCCACGAATCGGAGACGGAAGACCTGGCGAAGTTGCGCAGCGGCGGATGGCGGTTGGCCAATTCACACGATGTCGCGGGCGGCATCGACGGTTTTCGTAGGTACGTCCAGGAGTCGCGCGCAGAATTCAGCGTCGCCAAGGGCGGCTACGTCAAGTCGCGCAGCGGTTGGTTCAGTGACCGGACCGTCTGCTATCTCGCCTCGGGCCGGCCAGCGCTTGTACAAGACACCGGCATCGGCCAACATCTTCGGACCGGCCAAGGGTTGCTGACGTTCTCCACGCTCGAAGAAGCGGTAGCCGGCATTGAGGCCATCAATACGGATTATGACGGTCACTGCGTGGCGGCGCGGAAGCTCGCGGAAGAAAAATTCGCCGCGCCGCTGGTATTGCAGTCGATTCTGGAACGCGCAGGGGTTTTGTAGGCCGCGTCACCCGACGCGGCGTAGAGGTTCTTTGCTCGTTTGTCCACCCTCAACGATAAAAGTCAGCGACGCGGGCGCTAGCCCGCGTTCGCTGCACTGAATGGATAGGCACGCTCACGATCACTGCTTCCGTACCACGCGCACGACTGTGATACCAGTGAAAAGGCCGACCTGCCCCAGCAAGCAACCGAGCCAGCCCCACGAAAGCACGATCCATGTCAAAATAAAGACGAGGACGGAAAGCGCCGACCACAGGAGTCCTGAAGAATCCTCCATTTCTGCAGCTTTGTAGTAAAACGCGGCGCACGCCAAGAGCATGACGAACTGAAACGAATAGAAGTACGCGAACGGATTCACTCAAGCCTCTTATTTTCCTTTGCTGCCTATCATTAGTAATGGGACAAAGTCAGCGACGAAAGACAAAGTCCCGAGTTCAGCCCGTACTGCCTGTGACTTGGGAGGTTAAATCCTTGCGGGCAGTGTACTGTCGGCCCGGCAAAAGACAAAGTGATTTGTCCTTTGCCGGCGCGATAGGCAGGTCCTCCCAGTCTCCTCGCTAAGGCTGGGAGAACGACGGAGAGTTGGTTGCCGGCAATCACAGCTTCTTCGCGAGTCGCTCGGCGAGACGTTGCAGTGCCGGGGATCGATCCAACGGATCGAGATGGACATTGAGCAGACAGAAACTCTCTTTGTGTCGCTCCGCCATGAACAGCGCCTGGTCGAGTTGTTCTTCCGTCTCGACCGCAAAGCCGCGGCCCTTGCCGAGGACGTCGGGGATGCGGTGATAATTCCACGGCAGCACGTCGCTGTAGGGACCGTCCTGCATGTGACGCTCTGTGCCGTAGCCGGCATTGTTGAGCACGACCACGACCGGGTTGAGCCCGAAGCGAACCGCGGTGGATAGTTCCATGCCGGTCATCTGAAACGCGCCGTCGCCGACAAGCACAAGTGGCCGCAGTTTTGGATCAGCCAATTGCGCGCCGATGCCGGCGGGGATGGCGAAGCCCATCGAGGCGTAATACGCCGGGCCAAGAAACTCCGTGCGATGATGGATGTACAAATCGGCTGCGCCGAACAGCGCATCGCCCACGTCGGTAACAACAACCGTGTTGTCGGCGAGAAACGCGTTCAATCGCTGGAACAGCCGTCGGACGGTAATCCGGTTCCTGCCGCGATGCGCGACAAACTCCGGCATCGGCTCCGGGCGCGGGACGCGCTTGGGTTCACGGCGGCGCAATTTTGCCGCCAGCAGGCCGCGCACGAAATCCTTGAACCGCACATCCTCGTAGCTGTGGTACCGGATCGAGAGTTTCTCGCTGGTGGCGTAAATCGACCGCGCGGGATCGAGTCGCGCGGTATACACGCCGAGGTTGATGTCGGTCATGAACGCGCCGAGCATGATCACGCAATCACTGGACTCGACGTACTGCCGGACATCGTCCCGGCCCATCGCCCCCTCGTACACGCCGAGGTAGAACGGATGGTGCTCGCCGACGACCGATTTTCCCAGCAACGTCGCGGCGACCGGGATGTTGGTTTTCTGGGCGAGCTTCATCAAATCGTCTTGCAAGCCGAACCGGTGCACCTCCACGTCCGCGAGGATGACCGGCTGTCTTGCGGCGTTGATCATGGCGGTCGCTTCGGAGAGCGACTCGCGCAATGTGTCGGGGTCACTCTCCTCGTGGAGTTCGCGCGTCCGGTGAGCGGCGCTACCCGGCACGGTGACCATATCCCGCGGCAACTCGATGTAGACCGGCCGCTTGAACCGCAAGGCCGCGTGCAGCACCCTGTCGATCTCGGCGAACGCGGTCTGCGGATCGCTCAACACCGTCGAGGCCACGGTAAGTTGCTCGAACACCTTCTTCTGCGTGTCGAATTCACGGACTTTGTGGTGAAGCAGCGGATTTTTTCCCGCTCGCGCATGCCGGGCGCGCCGCTGATGACGACGACCGGTGATTTTTCCGCGAACGCCTCCGCGGTCGTGTTGGCGACCTTCAACCCGCCGACGCAGTAGGTGATGCACACCGCGCCGAGGCCGCGCACACGCGCGTAAGCGTCGGCGGCGAAACCGGCGCCTTGCTCATCGCAGGTGTTGATGACCTTGAGCTTGCTGTGAACCAGTTGATCGTAAAAGCCAAGCACGTAATCGCCGGGAATGCCCAAGACGTGGCGGACGCCGTGGGCGTAGAGTCGCTGGATAAGATAATCGCCGATACTGATCGAGCTTTTCATTGCCACCACGTCTGGCCAGAAGCTACCATTGCGCGTGCTCACGGTCAAAAGCATCGAACCCGTCGTCGTCTTCGAGGACGACGACCTGCTGGTGGTCGACAAGCCCGGCAACATGGCTTGTCATTCGGCGGATCGTCCGACATTGGCCGGCTGGTTGCGCGGGCGCGGTCTCGCCACACCGCGTCTGATGAACCGTCTCGACCGTGAGACGAGCGGCCTTGTCGTAGTTGCGAAGAACGAGCGAACCGCGAAGAGTCTCGGCAAACAAGTGCTCCGCCACGAAATCCAGAAAGAATACGTCGCCATCTGTTGGGGCGAGTTCGCACAAGATACCGGCGTGGTGGATTCGCCCATCGGCATCACGAAAGACTCAGTCGTGTACACGAAACGGGTCATCGACCCCGCCGGCAAGCCGAGCGTGACGGAGTTTGCGGTCGAGCAACGCTTGCCGGAATTCACGGTGGTCCGGCTGAAGCCGCGCACCGGCCGTGCTCATCAACTTCGCGTTCATATGGCGTCACTCGGTCATCCCATCGTCGGCGACAAGATTTACGGGCCGGACGAGCGGTGGTACTTGAAGTTCATCGAGAACGGTGTGACAGGCGAGATGCTCGACAAACTGTTGATGCCCCGGCATGCGCTGCACGCGGCGCGCCTAACTTTGCGGCAGCCGTCGGTGAGTTTTGAGGCGTCATTGCCGGAGGACATGGAACGGTTCATCGCGGAGCACCGGTAATGCGGGAGGTTCTGCGCAACGCGAACTTTCGCCGGCTCTGGTGTTCGCAGATGGTGTTGGCCATCGGCGACGGGCTGATGCAGATGGGGCTGCTCGAGTTGTTTCGCACGCATGGATTTGACGTACGCGTCGAGACGGCCAAGATGTTTTTCGCGGTTGCACTGCCCGGTTTGCTGCTCGGGTTTTTGACGATGGCGTACCTCGACCGCTGGCAACGGAGGCGGGTGTTGATGGTGAGCGACGTGTTGCGAGCGTTGCTGGTGGTGGGAATCGCGCTGTGGATTTTGCCGTTGCTGAGGGGCCGGGTGGACTCGCGTAGTCTGTTGCAGGTGTATGTGATGATCGGCATGATCGGCGCGATCGCGACGTTCTACCTGCCGGCGCGCGCCGCGTTGTTGCCAAACTTGATACCGGCGGACGGCCTGGTGAAAGCCAACACGGTGTTCGCCATTTCACTGGCGACCACGACCATCGGCGGGCGGGCGTTGGGCGGGCTGATTGCCGTCAAGGTTGGCATCACGGAGGCCGTGCTGGCGAACGCGTTGTTGAGCCTGTGCAGCGTGGGATTGCTGTGGAACATCCAGATGGCACCACACGCGACAACCGACACGAAATCACCCGAGGCGCGCGGCGCGTGGGGCGACTTCAAGACCGGCGTGATTTACCTATTCGAACATCCGACGGCGTTGCCGTTGGTGATTTTGAACGGCGCGTTTGCATTTCTGATGGGCATCCTGATGGTTGTGTTTCTTGGCTACGCCGTCGAAACACTGGGACTGCGCACCGATCAGGTCGGCTATCTCGTGGCGGCTGGTGGTGTGGGTGCTGCCGCTGGAATCGGGTTGCTCAACTTGAAGGTGCAGTTCATGAAATCGGACTGGCTGCCGGTCGGCCAATTGTCGCTGGCGGCGCTGGCGTTGTTTTGGCTGAGCAAGACCCAACACAGTTGGGTCGCAGTTCCAGGCGTTTTTATCCTGGGCGCGGTGGCGGCGTCGGTGCTGATTTACATTGATGCCCGGTTGCAGGCGCAGGTTGAAGACGTGCGGCGTGGAGCGGTGTTTGCCGCGCGCGGGATGTTGACGTCGGCGACGATGATCGTGGCGTTCTGGTTGCAGTTCGGCACGAATTTGTTCAAGCGGACGCCTCCACCGACGGTGCTCTTGTGGCTGGGCATTGGGACGCTGGTCGCGGCCGTGTTGACATTGTTTGCGCTTCGGGCGCGCGCGACCGGCTTGCGGTAGGGGCTGTGGAGGTTGAAGTAAATGCCGCACAGCGGCCGGTCGTCGTCGGTCTGGCTGAGGATGATGGTGACGTGCCGGTCCAGCGCAATGCCGTGGCGAAAACCCGGCGCGCGGGTCTCGTATGCGGTAATGGCTTTCTTCATCAGCGATTCGAGGCTACGCCGAAACTCGTCAGGGGTCTTGTCGAGACACACGACAAATTTGTCGTAGTGTTGAGTGGCGACCTCGATCTCACGGTGGAAATCTTCGGCTTGTTGCGTCATGGCGGTTGGATTATTATGCCAGGCGCTGTCTGGCTGCAAGCACGCGCCGAGCACCGCGCGTCGATCGGGGTTGCGCCTGTAGCTCAGTAGGATAGAGCATCGGATTTCTAATTCCCGCCGAGGTTTTTAGCCTGGGTTCGCTCACTTCTACTGGAGTGCACAAAATCTACAGACACAGCGGTTTGCTGCATGTTGGCCGTTTGCTTGCGTTTGCCTGAAGCCACTCAAATTCGGCCACGACATTGCAACAAAACATTGCAACACGTTTTCTTCCCCAACGCCACGCTTGCCGCTTGGCCTGCGAAAATGATCACAGACTCGATCACGGGTTCGCGGAACCGCTCCCTGCAGCGAATTTTCCGCGTCTTGGTTGTGACCTCTCGACTCCCAGTGGCTGCGTGAATAGCTGCCTTTGTTTAGACAGTGGTTATGCAGTGTGGATGAATTATTCGACCACTCGGCAAACACCAATAAGCCGTGGAACGAATACGGCGCTGCTGTCGTTAACGCTGTAGTGTAATATAAACAAGACACTACTTGACTTAACGTCTGCAATACAGGACACTACGTCCATGTCGAACGCTAGCTCTATCCCGTTGCCAGCCGCCCGTGCGCTCCGTAAGTTGGGTCGCGATCTCTCGCTCGCTCGACGCAAGCGCGGCATCTCCACAAGCGATATGGCGGCTCGCCTTTTTGTCAGTCGCGCTACGCTCTGGCGACTAGAGCGTGGCGACCCGACAGTTGCGCTCGGTACATTGGTGACCGCAACATTCATTCTCAAGTTGCACGACCGCCTAGGAAATCTTGCCGCGCCGGGGAGCGACGAACTCGCTCTCAGCCTAGATGAACGCCGTCTGCCTCAGCGCATCCGCCGCCACCGCCCATGACATTGGAGGTTCATATCGATTGGCAAGGGCAGACCTCTCTCGTGGGTCGTCTCCATGCGGCCGAACGCAGTTCATCCGTGTCATTTGAGTATGCGCTCGAATGGCTCCAGCGCGCGGATGCGTTCGCCATCGACCCCACGTCGCTTCCGCTACAACAGGGCGCGCATCACGGGAGTACACTCTTTGGGGCAATTCAGGACTGCGGACCCGACCGTTGGGGCCGAATCTTAATCGAGCGTGCCGTCCGCAAGAAAGTGCTCGCCCAAAAGCCGTATCACGACATCGACTACGTGCTTGCTCTTGACGATACGTCGCGCATCGGCGCTCTGCGCTTCCGGCTTGATGCCGCCAGCCCATTTCTCGCCCTCACCAGCGGCAAGCTCCCGCCTTTGGTGCGCCTTAACGCTCTTCTTCGTGCCACAGATGCAATTCATAGTGAAACCGAAACCGCCCAGGATCTGCGCTTCCTCCTCGGCGCTGGTTCGCCACTCGGCGGAGCACGACCCAAGGCAGCGGTCAGTCTAGCCGATGACCGACTCGCCATCGCAAAGTTTCCCAAGCCCGACGATACCCGGGATATTGCTGCGGGCGAAATTCTTGCACTCACCCTCGCCGGACAAGCGGGCATCCGAGTCGCGGAACATCGGCTCGTGCCGGTGGGCAACCAAAGCGTCGCCGTCATCACCCGCTTTGACCGCGTGGGAAAGGATCGCATCCCTTTCATCTCCGCGTCGAGTTTGTTGGGCCTGCCTCAAGGTGATCTTGGTGCTTACACCATGCTGGCCGACGGCATCCGCCAATTCGGCCACGATGTCCCCGGCGACCTCCGAGAATTATGGCGCCGCATGGTCTTCTCGCTCCTTGCCAGCAACTATGATGACCACCTTCGCAATCATGGTTTCCTCATGCGCGAACCGGGACGCTGGTCGCTCTCGCCCGCCTACGACCTCAACCCCGTGCCCGAAATGGACCGTGCTCGCATGAGCAAAACCGCCATCACCGAAGATCAAGGAGAGCCGACCATTGCTGATGCACTGGCCGCTGCCGAGCGCTTTGGCCTCAAAGCCACCGAGTCGAAGAAAATTCTTCATGACGTTTTTGTTGCGGTGTCTGACTGGCGCAAGAGCGGACGACAACTCCGCCTCAAAGCCTCAACGCTCAATGCCTACGTCAGCGCCTTCGAGCATCCACTCATGGATGTAACCAGACACCTGATTGGCAGATAACGTTCTTCGCGGAAAAGTGAGCGGCTGACTCCCGCCTTTGACATGATCTGGTCCTTCAATCCTACGGGGAGTTTTGGACCAACCGTCACCAGATGAGCATCAACGGCAAACGTGACTACTTCACGCGCGCTGATCTGCTCGCCGTTGCCGCACACCACGGCATCAAGGACGCGGACGATTTGATTGACTAGGTCGCTTCGGCGATCTCCGCTTGGCCACGTTTCGCAAGTGAAGCCGGCGTCAAAAGGGACCAGCAAAAAGCCATTTCCAAACCACACCGTCTCGCGCTCGCGGGAACGAGCCGCACCTGAGACCGTACTGGAGGAGAACCAATTTGAAAGATGGAGTGGCGCGCGTGGGATGCAGGTGGCTCATATTGCCGTCCGCACTCCGATATCTGGGCATCCAGAAGATTGAGCCTCTTGGCAACCAGTCGCCGCCCATCGAGATTCGATGGCCAGACGGCCAAAGCGAAAGCAGTATCAAGTACGATTGACCCATTGGCGGCCACAAGCCTCGACCCATGTAAAAACTATTACTTGAAAAGCGACGCGACGTAGCCGGCAATGAGGAGAGATATCAACCAGAGGATGAATTTCACCCATGACTTCAACACGATCCCAGCAGGTCGCCAGATATAAATCTTGAAGAACCCTGGAGGGTTCATCAGGGTGTTCCAGGCCTTATCGTCCGCCAAGTTGAGCCTGAACGCTTCCCTTCTATCATTGGCGACGGTTGGGACCAACAGGCCGCGGCTAGCTAAATCGGTGAAGATGTTGAATGCCGTTGTGTCCGGCAGCCCGATGGTTTCTTGATCAGGGTTATGTTTGGTCAGAACTGCCCAACCCCACAATTGGGCTTGGTTCTGTCGGTCGTGTAGCCACCGTGTGGCCGCTGCTCGCTGTTTCACATATTCGTTCATTCTAACTCTCGCCGTGGTTTTTCCCGTTCCTGCCAAGGGTTAGCGCATTTTATTCGTGAAGGAAGTCAGGTCGGTCGCAAATAGAATTGGGAAACCCTTTGGAAACCCTGTATTCACACGGCTGCTTTGAATCCAAGGAGGATTTCCTAATGGCTGATTTTGCCCGACAGTCTGTGCTGTTTCCAGACATTTATTGCAAACCGGTCGTCGTCGAGTCCTGCGAGCAACCCATGAGCAACGACGGCGGTGCGATCTTGTTG
>CAZMKD010000045.1:0-6354 GCA_964566575.1 uncultured Verrucomicrobiota bacterium | reverse complement strand
GCCTTGCCGGCTTTTACCAGCATGATGATCTTGCGCGGGGTCTTGAGCGAACCAACGAATTCCTCCAGCGAACGCGTCCCGGTCACCGGCTTGCCGGCGGCGCGGCCGGCCACGAACTCGTCCACTTTGCTGGTGGTGCGGTTGAACACAGAGATTGGGAAACCGTGGTTGGCGATGTTGAGGGCGAGGTTTTCGCCCATGACAGCGAGGCCGATGAGGCCGATGTCAGATTGGGGTGTCGTCATGATTATTGTTTCTTGGTTGATCGTTAATTTGGGTCTACTTCTGCCACGGCGCTTTCTCCGGCAACGCGGCGTCGAATTCGCGCATCAACTCCGCCTGATACGCCCCGGCATAGGTGCCGGCGAAGAACTTCTCGGCGCCTTCCTCGAAGAACCGTTTCCACGACAACTCTTCGTGACCGGGGACGATGGGTAAGAATAGCGCGTTGTTGCCCTTCGCGGCCTTGAGGTCGCCGTGGGCGTCGCCGATCATCAGAATCTTCTCCGGCGCGTATCGGCCGTTCGTGGCAAACTTGATGTGTTCAGTCTTGGTCCCGGCTTCCTGGCCGGCGATGAAGTTCACGTGGTGATCAATCTTGTGTTCCTGCCACTCGCGCACGAGCGCCTCGACGGGCGTCTGGCTCACGACGATCACGTCGGCCTTCGGGCGAATCTTTTCCAACGATTTCACCACCCACGGAAACGGGGGCACGCCATACACCGTCTCCTCGATGCGCTTGTTCACTTCCTTGCTCCACGCGAGGATTTTGGTGAGCGCAGGGTCGTTGGTGACCTTGACTCTGGCTTCGAGCGTGGGATTGCCGAGTTTGCTCTCTTCCTTGATCCATGCGTCGAGCGCGGGGATGCCGGTCACCTTCATGCCGCGCTCGGCGAATACATCGCGTTCGCTGATGAGCTTGAGCGCTTTCTGGACGGCGAGGAACCGGTTGCAGCCGCGGTCGCGCGAGTAGAGGTTCACGAACTCCCACACTTCCCGGCCGTACTTACTGGCAGCCTGCAGGCCAAAATGTTTAATGAACGCTGGACAGAAGCATTCCTTCTGTTTGATCTCCATCGTGTCGAACACGCAACCATCGCTGTCGATGCCGATGAAGAAGTCGTGCTTCTTAGGGAGCGCTTTCAGTTGGGCAACGTAGTCCATCGTGTCTCCTATTTCCTGTACCCTTGCAGGGTGTACGCCGGCAGTTTCCTTTCGGCGAAAATTGGTTTCAGTTGGGCGAACCGCTGGCGACCGTTGATGACCGGTACGCTCGGCCAGTCTTCGCCGATGAGCGGGCGAGCGTAATCCACGAACGCCTCGGTCACGTCGGTCTTATCGGCGCTGAGCCACGCCATCGGGAAAGTGCGCTCGTTGTTGGCGACTTCTTGCAGCGGCACTTTGTCGTAGCGGACACTATAGATTAGGCCGGGCTCGCGCAGGATCGTGCTCATGTACCCACCCTGACCTTCAACGGCAAGCAACACGGCCTTCTGGCCAACCCGGTAGGCCTCGTCGAGGTCAATGGTCGAGGCGTAAATCGCGGTGTCACGCTGATCCGTGCCGTACGTTTGGCCGCGGGCCGAGCCGCGCGCCGGGAGCTTGTTCTTGTTGAGATAATTCACCAGCGCCTGCTGCGCCGTCATCTCGCTCGCGCCGAACTGGGCGTGACCGAAGCTGTCCTTGCTGATGCCAAGGTCGCCCACATCGCAGCCCTCGCTGATGACCACGATGGCGCGACCGCGTTTCTTCACGACGGCGTTCACCTTCTCCGCCATCTGTGCGAGGGTGAGCTTCGCTTCGGCGATAAAGATGAGCAGCGGGAACTCTCGATTCGGGTCGGCGAGGCGTGCGGCAGCCGGGATGAAACCGATCTTGCGTCCCATCGCCTGCATCACCAGTACCGGGTCGGAAGGATATGCGCCGCGGTTTTCCTCCTCGGCATTCTGCGTGAGCAACGCCCAGTAGCGCGCCACCGAACCGTAGCCGGGAGTGTGGTCGATGAGCTTGAACTCGCTGTCGCCGACGTCGTTGTCGATCGTCTTCGGCACGCCGCAGGCGATGAGGTCGAGGCCGCGTTCGTGGGCGAGTTCGGCGACTTTGTTGGCGGTGTCCATAGAGTCGTTGCCGCCGTTGTAGAGGAAGTAGCCGATGTTCTGCGTCTTGAGCACAGCGATGATCCGTTCAAAGTCATCGGCAAAATTGATCTTCACCTTGTACCGGCAAGTGCCGATGGCGCCGGCGGCGGGCGTGTTGCGGAGCAGGGCGATTTCTTCCGGGCATTGCGCCGAGAGGTCGAGCAGTTCCTCGTTCAACACGCCTTCAATCCCGTGCCAGCCGGCGTAAATCTTGCCGACCTTGTTGGGAAACAGCTTGGCGGTCTCGACGACGCCGCGCAACGAACTGTTGATGACCGGCGACGGCCCACCGGACTGGGCGATGAGTAGATTTTTGGCAGACATATTCTCCTAGACTCCGCTGAAGGCACTGAAGCCACCATCGATGGCGATCACCTGGCCGGTAACGAAGCCGCTGGCGTCGTCGCTGAGCAGCCAGAGCAACGTGCCGACTAGATCCTCGGGCTTGCCGTACTTCCCTTGCGGCGTGTGGCTGATGATTGTGTTGCCGCGCGCGGTTGGTGAACCGTCCGGCTGCGTGAGCAACGCGCGGTTCTGGTCGGTGAGGAAGAAGCCGGGGGCGAGGGCGTTGACGCGGACGCCGACCTTCGAGAAATGCACCGCCAACCACTGGGTGAAATTGCTGACGCCGGCTTTGGCGGCGCTATAGGCGGGGATCTTGGTCAACGGCTTGAAGGCGGTCATCGAGGAGATGTTGATGATGTGGCCGTGTTTCTTCAACACCATATCCTTACTGAACACTTGCGTCGGCAGGAACGTGCCTAGGAAGTTCAGGTTGAACACGAACTGGATGCCGTCCACCGTCAGGTCGTAGAACGTCGTCACGCCTTCCTTCTTCTGCGTGAGGTCTTCGAGCGTGAGATGCTCCTTCGAGGTCGTGCCCTTCGGGTGATTGCCGCCGGCGCCATTGATGAGGATATCCACCGGACCGAACGCCGCCTTGATCTGTTCGTGGACCTGCTCGAGACTGGCTTTGTCCAGAACGTTGGCCGCATAGGCCTGGGCGACGCCACCAGCGCGTGTGATCTCCGCCGCAACTTTCTGGATTTTCTCGGGCGTCCGCCCCACAAGCGCCACCTTCGCGCCGCACTCGGCCATCGCCTTCGCCATCACGCTGCAAAGAATTCCGCCGCCGCCGGTAATCACGGCTACCTTGTTCGTGAGATTTACTTGGAATGGGACTGTCATGGTCTGGCCTTTCGATTAACTGAATTTCGTGCGTTCAACCTTTCGCGGATTCTTGCCGGGACCGGTGGAATTGTGTATAGTTTCACCGCCGACACGGCACCGGTAATCTGAAACAACGGACAGAAGAGACGAGCGATGGCGATCTATTTTTCGCGCGGAAGCGCGAGCGACAACATCACCACGACCGAAAAGCGTGATGCGCTCGCGCAGTCGCTGAAACGCATCGGCAAGACCTTGCGTCGCGTGCTGATTCTGCCGCCGGACTACACCCGGTTGAACTCGGATGCCGGGGAGTTGACGCGGCTGCTCTGCGAAATGCTCGCGCCGGCAACGCAGATAGACATCATGCCGACGCTCGGTACGCATTCGCCGATGACGGACAAGCAACTCCGGATGATGTTCGGCGACACGATTCCTCTCGACCGGTTCCTCGTCCACGACTGGCGCAACAACATCCGGCACGTCGGCACCGTGCCCAGCAAGCTGATCCAGGAATGGTCGGAAGGCCGGGTGGACTACGATGTGCGCGTCGAGGTCAGCAACCAGCTCTTTGCCGGCTACGACCTGATTCTGTCGGTCGGCCAACTCGTGCCGCACGAGGTGGTCGGTATTGCCAATTACACCAAGAACATCATGACCGGCGCGGGCGGGCCGGATTCCATCAACAAATCGCACTTCCTCGGCGCCGCCTACGGCATGGAACGGATAATGGGGCGCATCGACACGCCGGTGCGCAAGCTGTTCAATTACGGCATCCAGACGTTCCTGCGCGACCTGCCGATTGTCTACGTGCTCACCGTAATGCAGAAAATCGCCACCGGCATGGTGATGCGCGGGTTGTACATCGGCGACGACGACGCGACATTCACCGCCGGCGCAAAGCTCTCGCAACAAGCGAACCTTGACCTGATCGACAAGCCGTTGCGAAAAGTCATCGTTTACCTCGATCCGCATGAGTTCAAGAGCACCTGGCTTGGCAACAAGGCGATCTACCGGACCCGTATGGCGATGGCCGACGGCGGCGACCTCATCATCCTCGCGCCCGGCTTGAAAGAGTTCGGTGAAGACCCAGAGATCGACCGGCTGATCCGCAAGTACGGCTACCGGGGCACGCCAGCGACGCTGGTGGCGGTGAAGAACAACGCCGAACTTCGCGACAACCTTAGCGCCGCGGCGCATTTGATCCACGGTTCGAGTGAGAGCCGGTTCCGCATCACTTACTGCCCCGGCTCGCAGATGAATCCCGACGCTGTTTGCTCCATCGGATTTGATGCCGCCGACCTCGATGCCATGATCAAGCGGTACCAGCCGGAACGGCTGCACGACGGTAAAAACGTTTTGCCAAATGGCGAGGAGATTTTCTACATCAGTAATCCTGCCCTCGGTCTCTGGGCGCTGCGCAATCAATTCGAAGCTACGGCCTAGCACAATACCTATCTTCAGTTGGCACCAAATCGTCTGACACAAGAATCCGCCGTCGACGCGATTGAGGTCAAAATTCGTTCGCCAATTTTCTAGTGCGATTTTCTCGAAGAGCATGCCGTCGGTAACGGTCGCACTCGGGTTGCTACCGCCGCCAGCATTAACAAGAATCGTCGGCACGTCGAGGTGTTTATCAATCTGCTGGTGCGCGGCATGCAGATTATCGCGGTTGATGGAATCGGCGGCGAAGTGCGCAGCGGCACCCTCTTGCTTCTTGATTTCTGAGACCCACGCTTCACCGCGGTCAACAACGGCAGCCGTTGCTGCCAGCTGCGGCGAGACCTTCCGCCATTGCGCCGCCAAGGACGCCGATGCCGTCAATGACCACGGCGGTTTCACCGGGTATGATCGAACAAGTTCATGGAGATTCCACGAAGTTTCCAAGCTGCCTTGGGAAAAAGTTCTTTTGCGTTCTTGTAACAGACGTTGCGGATCACTTGCCCGAGCAGTTTCATGTCGTGGAGAAATTCTCCATTGACCACGTCGCGGCCCATGAGATTGCAGAGTGTACGGCGGAAACACTCGTGCCGGCCGTAGCTGAGGAAACTGCGAGAGTCGGTCGTCATGCCGACGAACCGGGTGAGCAACCCGACGTTCGAAAGCGCATTGAGCTGCAATTCTATTCCTTCTTTCTTGTCGAGATACCACCACGCGCCACCGTACTGAATCTTGCCGGGCCCGCGCCGCTCTACAACTGACGACCAGTAACAATCCAGCAATGAACGCTGCGTTTCGAGTCATGCGAGACCGCTTATCACAGATTCCGTGCGGAAGCGAGCCGGTCATACTGACCGTTCCCGCTTCCGCTCGTGCTTGCTTTGCAGTAACTCCGTAGCAAAAATCAGGGGTGTACAGGCAACATCAGCAATATCCACACACGGCGCAAACTGCTGACTGAAAAAAGAATGTGTTGCCGCTGAAGCGATTGGCGGTGACGCCTTGGAAGAGTTAGAAATCCGATGCTCTATCGCCGCAGTATCCGTTCGATACGATGGAATTCCACCCAGGGTCACCGCCCCAGCCTCAGTAGGAATTCCGAATCGTTCCTGAAGCCACGACGCACCACACTCACTGTTAACCCCTCTTCCATTGAAGTTAGGGCGGGGCGCGGGCCGCGAATGCGGCCCGCCTCCCCGCCCCTACACAACTGAGCCTACTGACTTACTTGACCTGTTTCCCATATTGACACTGGGCTCGGTGATCGCGATCTTTGACGATAGCGGACATGTGGTGGAGACGTACGAGTACACGGCCTTCGGGAAAACGACGATTCGGAATTCCTCGGGTACGGTAATCTCATCGAGCCTCGTGGGCAACACTTTGGGCTTCACCGGTCGGGAGATGGACCGTGACTTCTACTACTACTGTGCTGTCCTTGAAGTGTCTGGTTTTATTTCTTCGAGTTTAGCGCGTGCGCGGACGATCTTTTCAAGGATGGCGGCACCTTCGGCTCGCCACACATAGCGCCGTGGTTCACGATTGCGCTCCGCCAGCCAGCCCTCGATGGTGCGGACCAGTTCCGCCACGCTGCGGAAACTCCCTTCCC
>CAZMKD010000044.1:0-17343 GCA_964566575.1 uncultured Verrucomicrobiota bacterium | reverse complement strand
CGCGACGGGCGCGGAGTTGTCCGCGGGCGGTGCGCCAACCGGTCACGGGCTGGCCGCGGTTGACCAAGAATGAATCATTTCATGGAGCGATTGCTTATGAGATCCTTCCCGTCAGCACAACCTAACCTTACGGGCATTGGGCTTAGCAGCACTGAGTTGCTTACTGGTAGGGCCCTGTCATGCCACCGTCGTTACATTTGACGACCTCCAGGAAACAGGTTCTGGATCGTGGTTTTCACTTAATTACCAAGGCTACCAAGGGCTCACCTGGAACAACATACTCTGCAATAATGCGATTCTCTTCACCAACATACTACCGCACCTGTACCCTGGGTTCCCGACCAATGGCCTGTCCGGTAATTATTACGGAATGGTGTCCGCGTCGAATGTGACTAGCGGTATCGCTGGCTCCGAGATTGATTCGCCTGGCACCAATTTCAATTTCTTTAGTGCCTACCTGACAGGATATTGGAACAGCAACCTGAACATTGAGGTGCAAGGGTTTCGCGGCGGCGATTTGGTGTACGACCAAACCGTTGTGGCCAGCGCGACAAGCCCGACTCTGTTTGCATTCGGCTACACGAACATTGACCGGCTGTATTTCAACTCCTTCGGAGGTCAGCCAGCCTTTGGCTATGATAACGCTGGCATCTTCGTTATGGACAATTTCACCTTCGAGTTTGTTCCCGAGCCGTCCTCGTTTCTGCTCGCGTGCGTCGGTGTGGTGTCACTGTTCGCCTTCCTGAAACGCAAGCGAGCTTGACTGAAACCCGCTCGGCCTCTCCCATTGGAAATGGCACTCCCCACCGAAATCCTCTCTTGACTTCCCCGCGTTTAGCCGCGATTCAACTACCGATGCAACGGAGAGACCCACAAGACAAAATCCCTCCCGGTGGTGGATGAGTGGGTCACTCACCGTTGGGACAATTATGCGAAGTATTGAATCAAGACAAAACCCGATGCCGAAGCCGCGTTCCGCCTTGCCACGCTCCGAGCGTGGCAAGGTCTTAACTCTCACCCAAGCCAGTCGTTGGGTCGCGAACGCCCGGCGGAAGAGATTGCGGGTCGTCGCCACCAACGGTTGTTTTGACCTGCTCCACTTTGGCCACGTCAGCTATCTGCAGCGCGCCGCGCGACTTGGCGACCTCCTGGTCGTTGGTTTGAATTCCGATTCTTCCTGCCGGCAACTGAAAGGACCGCAGCGGCCACTTGTCCCGGAACGACAGCGGGCCGCCGTGCTAGCTGCACTGGCGTGCGTGAACGCGGTCGTTATCTTCCCAGAAAAACGCGCCCACCGGTTTCTGGCGGCCGTGCAGCCGGATGTCTACGTCAAAGGTGGCGACTACCGGCCCGAGACCCTCGACCCGCGCGAACGGGCGGTGCTCACCGCCATCGGCTCAAAGATTCGTATCGTTTCACTTGTGCCGGGGTTCTCGACGACAAGATTGATCCAAAGGATCCGGAAGGTCGCCGCGCTCTAGCCCACTTGCGGTACAGGGTTTTCTCGCCTAAGCTTCAGCGTCATGAGAACCCTACTGGTGCTTTCAGCTCTTGCCATGCTCGCCATCGGTTGCGCCACCAAACCACGGCCGCAACCGCTGACCCAAGCTGACGTCATCTCGATGGTTAAAGCCGGTGTGACCGATGAGGAGATCATCCGCCGGATCGAGTCCACTCGCACTGTGTTCCGTCTCGGTTCTGATGATGTCGTAAGGCTGCGCAACGACGGCGTGAGCGATCGCGTTGTCAACCACATGCTCGACACGTACGCCCGGTACGTCGCGGCGCAGCAACGTCGGGAAGACTACTACGACTACGATTTTCACTACCGATTCGGCTTCTTCTACGGCTATCCGCATCGTTGCTGGTGGTGACGGCTGTTTCCCACGCCACCAGAGAGCGCATGCGTAACCGCCCCCAGCGGTACTCGCCCATCACACCGGTCTCTTGAATAACCCGGTGACACGGTATCAGATACGCCAACGGATTCTGTCCGACCGCCGCTCCCAGCGCCCGTGCCGCGGCGAGGCGTTCGTAGTCGTTCATAATGGCATTGTGTCACCACTGGAGCGGCTCGCCCACCCGACGCTTGCGCCGAAACACCGCTTGTGTTTTGCGCACCCATTGTTTAGAAAACTTGCGTGAGCGGCGGCAACTTGCGGATTGGGGTGCTCGGTTCGGGCGCCGGCACGAATTGCGATGCGATTCTGCGGGCCTGCGAACGCGGCGAAATCCCCGGGCGTGTGGTTATCGTTCTCAGCGATGTGGCGGACGCCCCGATCTTGGAGTGCGCCCGGCACCGCGACATACCGGCGCAATTCGTCGGGCCGAGCCGGCTCAAGACGAAGCTGGAGCCGGAGTTGGAGCAGCAGATCGTGGAGTTGCTGCGCGCGGCGAACGTAGGACTGGTCGTGCTGGCCGGTTACATGCGCGTGTTGAAGTCGCCGTTGCTGGAGGCGTTTGCGGGACGGATCATGAACGTGCATCCGTCGTTATTGCCGGCGTTTCCAGGGTTGCGCGCGTGGGAGCAGGCATTGCAACATGGCGTGCGGCTGACCGGGTGTACGGTTCATTTCGTGGACGAAGGCGTGGATGCCGGACCGGTCATCCTGCAGCAGCCAGTGCCGGTGTTTCCCGGCGACACGCCGGAGACGTTGCACCGACGGATTCAAGTGACGGAGCACACGTTGTTACCGGAGGCGATCCGGTTGTTTGCGGCCGGGAAACTGCAGTTGAATGGACGGCAGGTGAAGATTTTATGAGCGACAAGACAAAGAAGGTTTTACGATTTGGGTTGCCGAAGGGGAGCTTGCAGGAGTCCACGTTCGCGTTGATGGCGAAGGCGGGCTGGAAGATCTCGTCGAGCAGCCGGAGTTACATCCCGCGCACGGATGATGCCGAACTGGAGTTCCGGCTGATTCGCGCGCAGGAAATCAGCCGGTACGTCGAACATGGTTTTCTCGACGCCGGGCTGACGGGCGCGGACTGGATCGCGGAAAATGCGAGCGACGTGCACGTCGTCGGCGAGATTGCGTACAGCAAGGCGACGACGAATCCGGCGCGTTGGGTGTTGGCGGTTCCGAACGATTCGCCGATCAAGACGGTCAAAGATTTGCAGGGAAAGCGCATCGCGACGGAGCTGGTGGAGCTGACGCGCCGGTGGTTGAAGAAACACGGCGTGACGGCGGAGGTGGAGTTCTCGTGGGGCGCGACAGAAGTAAAGGCACCGGAACTCGTGGATGCAATCGTGGAACTGACCGAGACCGGGTCGTCACTGCGGGCGAACAATCTGCGGATTGTGGATGAGTTGGTGCGGAGTTATCCGCAGATGATAGCGAACAAGAATTCGTGGACGAATGATTGGAAGCGCCAGAAGATCGAGACGTTGGCGTTAATGCTGACCGGGGCGTTGGCGGCGGAGGAGAAAGTCGGATTGAAGATGAATGTGCCGCGGGCGAAGTTGAAGTCGTTGCTTGAGCAGTTGCCAGCGTTGCGCAACCCGACGATTTCGACATTGTCACGGGAAGACTGGGTGGCGGTGGAGACGATCATTGACGAGAAAGTGGTGCGCGAGATCATCCCGCAGTTGAAGGCGGCGGGCGCAGAGGGTATTATCGAGTATCCCTTGAACAAGGTGATTTACTAAACGAGACAGGAGACTATGGGCTCAATCAAGAAGCGACGAAAGCAAAAGATCAATAAACACAAGCGGCGCAAACGCCTTAAAGCCATGCGCCATAAGAAGCGGAATCGCTAGCCGCTCTTCGGCATTCATGCGTATGACGTGGCAACACGCGCGCGCCTTCGCCGTCGCGTTGGTGGCGGGGGCGTTGTATGGCACCGGCTGCGGCACGACCGGCCAGTCGCGCACCCGCGTGCCTGCGACCGGCCCGATGCCCCAGCAATCGCCGCCGCTGACTCTCGACTCCAATCAATTGCGGCGCTCCGAGGCGGCGGCGCATTTCGCGGTGGGCGTGTCGGCGGAGATTCGCTGGGATTTCGACGCCGCGTTGCCGCAGTATCTCCGGTCGCTCGAGCTCGATCCGCGGAATGGGCAATTGGCAGCTCGCGTCGGCCAGATTTACCTCAACCGGCACAACAGCACGAACGCCATCGCGATGTTGGAAGCGTCCACCCGCACTAACCCGAGTGTGCCCGACACATGGTTCTTGCTTGGCTACGCGTACCGGACGACGGACCAAGTCCCGAAGGCGGTGGCCGCGTTCCGGCAGGCTCTCAAGCTTGACCCGACGCATCTGCCGACGATCCGCGTGCTACTGGACACGTACCTGCAACAAGACAGCAGCAGTGATGTGACCCCGCTGGTTGACCAGTTGACCAATCAGATTTCACGCGACCCGGCGTATTGGACCGGACTGGGCGACGTGTTCGTGGCGGCAATTCGGGCAAAGCCGTCGGTGACCAGCCAGATCGATCGCACACGCATCCGGCAGTGCTACGAGCGCGCGCTGGCGCTCGCCCCACGCGATTTGGATATTCTGGCACGCGCCGCGGACGCGTACACCGACAGTGGCGAGTACAAGCTGGCAGCCGACGCGTTTGCGAAGCTGCTGGAGGGCCGCCCCGACAATCAACAACTGCTTGACCGTCTCTGGCGTATGTACGTGCGCAGCGACCAGAAGGACAAAGCCATGGCCACTCTGGAGGAGCTGATCAAGCGTGATCCGCTACGCTTCGAGGTTTACAACGCCCTCGGCGACCTCTACGAGGACGTTGACCGGACCGACCGGGCCATCGCCAACTACCAGCAGTCGCTCGTGCTGAATCCAAATCAACTCGAACTCTACGTCCGCATCGCGCTGGCCCAGATGCGGCTCAAGAAATATCCGGACGCCGTGCTGACGCTGACCACCGCAAAGGAGAAGTTCCCGACCAAATATCAAGTCCCCTACCTTGTCGGCTTGTTGGAGAGCGAGCAGAAGAATTACACCAACGCACTCGCCGCGTTTGCCGACGCGGACACGCTTGCCAAGGAAGACACGGAAGAGGTCAAGCCCAGCAGCGCGTTCTATTTTTCCTACGGCTCGACGTGTGAACGCAACGGTGATCCGGAAAAGGCGGCCACGTTGTTTCGCAAGGCCATCGACCTCGACCCAAACAACCACAATGCCTGCAACTACCTCGGCTACATGTGGGCCGACAAAGGCGTCCATCTCGAGGAATCGCTGGAACTGATTCAAAAGGCGTTGAAGTTCGACCCTGACAACGGTGCGTATCTCGACAGTCTGGGCTGGGTGCTCTTCAAGCTCGGCCAGTACGAGGAAGCGTTGCCGCATCTGCGCCGCGCGATCGAGTTGATCAAGAAGGATGACACACAGGAAGACGCCACCGTCCTCGACCACCTCGCGGAAGTGCTGCTGAAACTCGGCAAACACGACGAAGCCGTCGACACTCTCCGCCGCGCCGTCAAGGCCGACCCCGACAACAAGGATTTGGCGGAGAAGCTCCACACGTTCAGCGCCAACCACACCGCCTCACCGAAGTAACCGGCCGACTCGCTACTTCACCGGCGGCAGAATGCGAATCTCCAGCACCACTGTTGCATTCGACTCGCTGCCGGCGAGTTTACCCCCGACCGCATTTGCCAGGCTCAACGCAGACTCACTTTCAAACAAAATGTGATTCGTTATGGCTTGGTCATCCATCGACGCAGTCAAGGCGTCCTTGAACGCCAGCACGTTTGTCTGGGGCAGCTCGATTAAAAACAGGTCAGTCAACAATACATCCTGCGTGCTTATCCGGTCCGCCTCAACCAGCCGGCCACCGAGATTGCCAACCAGCGATTCGATGCGTTGCCGCGCCGGTGCGCTTGTTTTGTCACGCACAACCAGAGTTTCCGCTGGTGTCAGTCGTGGCCGAATCGCGTCCACTCTCGCCATTGCCTTTGCCAACTGCGGTCTGAAAACGCTTGTGGCCCCACTTTGTTTGTCTTCGCCGCCGTCCGCGGCGACAACGGCGGGAACTTGCTCCGCAGACTCTTGTTGTGCGAACGCCGGCGTTGCTTCAGCCGTGGTGGTCACCGATTTGGCCGGTTCTGGCGCGGGCGCATTATCTGCCGGTACGGGCGCCGTCGCGACCGGTGCACTGGGCGACCGTTCGTCGCGAACGGCGGCCACTCTTGTGTCCGCCTGAACTTCAGCTTCTCCCAGTCCCTGCGATCGGGCGGATTCATTCTTCGCCAACTGCGGAGGCGTGCGCCAATGTTCTTCCGGCGCCGAGTGGATCAGCAAGTTCAAGCTCACGAGCAAAATCGTGATGGCCATTGCTTCCAGCGGTAACTTTATCCAAGCCGGCCGGAACAACGTGTCCACCCATGTCTGCTCTTTCTGGCTCTCACCCCGGGCGATTTTCCGGCGCACTTCCGACAGGAATTGTGACTCGGGCTGAACCTTCGGTAATGCGGCCACGCCGTCCACCAGCCGGCGCAATTCCGCCACGTGTTGCCGGCACTCTGCACAACCGGCGACGTGTGCCTCGACTTCCGCCCGTCTTGCCGGCGGCAGTTCGCCGTCGATTAGCGCCGACAGATCAGCGCTGAAGTTGTCACATTCTCTCTTCACTCATCGCCTTTCGGAGTTGATCGCGCGCCCGCGCGATGCGCGACTTGACCGTGCCGACCGAGCAGTTCAACATCACAGCGATTTGCTCGTAGCTCATGCCCTCCACATTGCGCAGCAACAGCACCTCACGAAACTTCTCCGGCAACTCAGCCATCTTCGTTGACAGCGTCCGGGCAAACTCAGCCTTCGCCGCGGCGACGTCGGGAGCATCAGCGGCCGCGGCCATCTGACCTTCAATCGGATCATCCAGCGAGTCGGTCACCTGCCGCCCACGGCGTTTCCACCAACGACGTTTGTTGCGCGCGAGGTTCACGACAATCTGGTACAACCAGGTCGTAAACTCAGCATCGCGCCGAAATTCGCCGATGTTCCGGTAGACTCTCACAAACGCATCCTGGGCCACTTCGGTCGCATCCTCATGGTTCGCCAGCAGCGGGTAGGCGATGTGAAACGCGCGCGCGCGGTGGCGCCGCACCAACTCGTCAAACGCCGCTTCCTCGCCGGCCTGGCACCGCGCGACCAACTCGCGATCGGTGGCTTCAGAATATACGACACGCTCCATCGGGAAAAGTTCCGGCGAAACCTAATCGAATTCCGGCTTGGCCTCCCGAGTCATCAAGTCACGCACGGCTTGCTTCGGTGGCTTGCCTTCGTAGAGAATGGCGTGAACCTCCAGGCAAATCGGAGCGTCCACGCCCCGACGCTGCGCCAACTGCCACGCCGACTTGGCAGTCTTGACGCCTTCCGCGACCATCTGAGTGCTGCCGGCAATTTGTTCGACCGTCTCGCCTTTGCCGAGGCGTTCCCCGAAACCCCGGTTGCGGCTGTGCCGGCTGAACGCTGTGACGATGAGATCGCCGACGCCACTCAGACCGAAGAACGTCTCCTGCCGCGCGCCGAGCGCGACGCCGAGCCGCGCCATTTCCGCGAGGCCACGCGTGCACAGCGCGGCCTTCGTGTTGTCGCCAAAACCAATACCGTCACAGACGCCGGCGGCGATGGCGATGACGTTCTTCAACGCACCGCCCAATTCCACTCCCGCGACATCGTCATGCGTGTAAATGCGAAACCGCGCGTTCATGAAAGCTTGTTGGGCCAGCGCGGCATTGGGCCCGGCCACGACGACAGCCGTGGGAATCCCGCGCCCGACTTCCTCAGCGTGGCTCGGGCCGGAGAGCACAACGACCCGGTCGGTCTTCAGTTCGTCCGCGATGATCTCACTCATGCGCGCGCCGGTTTCATTCTCGATGCCCTTGGCAACATGCACGAGCGCCGCGTTTACCGGCACGTGCTCACGCACCTGCCGGCAAATCGGCCGCATCCCGTGCGACGGCACGGCCAGCACGACCAAGTCGGCACCACGCAACGCCGCCTTTGTGTCGAGCGTCACGAGGATGGCTTCGGAAATTTTCACGCCCGGCAGAAACGCCTTGTTCTCGCGATACACCAAGATTGGCTCGACTTCCTCTTGCAGCCGTCCCCACAGCGTGACGCGGTGACCGTTGCCGTGCAGCAACACCGCCAACGCCGTCCCCCACCCGCCGGTACCGATGACTGTGACGTTCATGCCTTTTTCGCTCCCGCCCGACTCTCCGCGCCGGCCAGCAATCGTCGGATGTTCGGCCTGTGTTTGAAGATCGCCACCGCGCTGATGATAGCGGTAAACAAAACTAAATCCCGATTGAACCACCAAGTCGCCGCCGGCAACGCCGCCGCCGCGACGATTGACGCCAGCGAAACATACCGGCTCGCGGCGAACACCACCAGCCACACGCCCAGCGCGCACAGCAGCGGCCACGTCAGCATCGCGAGCAAAGCGCCGGCACTGGTCGCGATTCCCTTGCCGCCTTTGAATTTCAACCAGCACGTCCAATTGTGCCCGGCAATGACGGCCAAGCAACAGACGATCGAGAGATCGCTGCCGCCGTCGAAAATCCGCGAGGCGAAGAAGACCGGTACGAAGCCCTTTAGCGCATCGATCACCAACACGGCGATGCCGGGGCCTTTGCCGAGGGTGCGCATGACGTTGGTGGCGCCGATATTGCCGGAACCGGCGGTTCGGATGTCAATCCCTCGCGCCTTCGCCCAAAGAAAGCCGGTCGGGATCGAGCCGAGAAAGTAGGAAACGACCGCCCAACCGATGAAGATGGCCGCCGTCATGCGTGCGACTCTAACGAAAAGCGGCGCAACAGCACAAGCTGGTAAATGCAAAGCGCCGCCAGCGCCAGCGTGTAGAATTGAAACCCCGGTGAGAACCACGGCACGATCCACGTGAAGACTGCAAGCGTTATCAAGATCCGCGGCGGCTGACTGCCGAACGCGTCAAACGTCAGCAACAGGCTGGGAATCACCAGCACCGCATCATAAATGCCCACGTAAACATTCGCGACCAGCGTGGCGGTAAGCGTCGCGCCCCACAGCAACGGCCGGTCGGCGCGCATCCATGATTGCAGCAAGAGGAACACGACTGGGATAGCGACCACGGCGAAAATAATTAGCACCGCTTGACCCGTCAGCCATTGGCAGAGGAATGATCGCAGATCGATGAATTTCCAAACGCGAAACACCGTCGGCGTCGCGACGCTCATTCTCAGATAATCGACGAGCAAGTGCGCGTAACCCACGCAGCTGTTCCACCCCGCCGCAAGCCACGAACCCATCACCAACAGCCCAGCGGTGACGCCCATACCCAGCAATGTTCTCCATCGTCGTCCCACGAACAGTGCCGGCACGATCCACAACAACAGTGTCGGTTTATACAGCAACAATCCCATCACCAACCCAGCCGCAAAAGTCTGCCCGCGCCGGTCACGATCCAACGCAAGACCCACCGCGCACAAACCAATCGCGGACAATTGTCCGCCGATCCAACATTCCACGATGAAAGGTTCAAATGAAAGCGCCACCCACAACACTGTCCACCGATCTTCCCCGCGCACCAGCCAGGTCACTCCGCGAATAAAAAATGCCAGCGACAGCAGCAACCAAACGATGTATGAAGCCCGGTACGGCAGGAACGCCAAGGGACGGAACAATAGCGCCGCGAACGGCGGGTTGGCAAACGGCAGCGACAGCTCCGACGGCGCCGCCGGCAACAGTTCATGATAGAGCCGACTCTGAAGCGCCCGGTCGTAGAGCCGGTCGCCGGGAAACTCATTCAGAATCTTGCCGGCCACATAGAACGCCGGGTAATCCCCTCCCAGGAAACTCCCAAAGATTGTGTGCCCATGCCGGGCGGTGTTCAGCGCGACGACCAGCAACGTGAAACACACAACCACGACAGCCATGCTGACAAAACGAAGGTTGCGTCGCTGCAACCACACCCGCATCACGGTTTCGCTTCCCGCCGCATCAACAAAGCGATGCCGGCGAGCAAGGCGCATCCCGCCACAAAGACATCCCCGTGCTGGGTGTAGAACGTGACGGGCCGCTCCGCCGGAAATGCCGGGACGAAGAGTTTCGCCACCGCAGTGAATGACGCAGTACGCATCCGAACAACGCCATTTGGATCGACCGCGCATGTCACGCCGTTGTTGGTGCCGCGGATGAGCCACCGACGCGTCTCGGGGCAGCGGAACACGGCGTTCGCCAGGTGCATTTCGGCGGCCGGCGATTCCTTAAACCATGCGTCGTTGGTGAGATTGACCATGAAATCCACGCCACGTTTCACGAAGCCACGATAGACTTCCGGCACCGTGTCTTCAAAGCAGATGACCACGCCAAAATCCAAGTCCGGCAAGTGGAATAGCGTGTAGTCCTTGCCGCGTTCCAAACTGTCGCCGATGGGCGTAAGCCATTTCATGAACGGCAGAATCTTCCGCAGCGGCACGTACTCGCCGAATGGGACGAGATGGATCTTGTGGTAGATCCCTCCCAGCGTGCCGTCCGGCCGAACCAGGATTGCACCGTTGAATGCCTCCGAGGGTGTCGAGTACGGCGTGAGGTCAATTGTGCCGGTGAGCAAATGCGCGTTAGCTTTCACCGCGAAGTTCGTTGCCAGGGCGAACGACTCCGGATCGTAACGCATTGGCTCGGGCGTCGCCGATTCTGGCCAGATAATCAACTCCGGTTCCGCGAGCAGCGCCACTTCAGTCAGCGACCGGTAGCGTTCGAGGATCATCGGTTTTTCCGCAGGATCAAACTTCAGCGTCTGGGGAATGTTGGCCTGCACCAGCGCCAGGCGGAGCGACCGGCCACCGTCCGTCGTCCGCATCTCACGCAGCCCATGCAGAAACGCCCCGCACACCAACAGCATTGCCAGATAAAACTCCCAACTCAATCGCCGCACCGGCTCGCCCCGCTCCGAGCGGGGCAAGCGCCTGCCGAGGTTGCTACCGAAACGCCGAATCGTCTGAAAAAACGCGATGTTCACGAAACACACGAGCGCTGAGATGCCGTACACGCCGGTCACGCTCGCAAACTGGATGAACGGCACGTTGCGATGTTGCGTCACTCCCAGCCCGTTCCAACCAAAACCGCCGAAGACAAAGTGCCCGCGCATCCATTCCAGCGTCACCCACCCCGCCGTGCCAGCGACCGCGGCTATCAGGTTGCGCCAAACCGCATCCGACCCTGACCGGATCATCGACAGCCACGCCGCCGCCGCGCCGAAGTACAGTGCCAGAAATGCAACGAGCCCAACCATACCGGGCAATGACACGTGAATGATCCACCACGTCGTCATGCCGAAGAACACGAGCCCGGCAACGTACCCCCGACGGAAGGCTTCGCTGGGTCGGCAGTCCTCCACCGCAAATAGTAGCGGAATCAGCGCAACCCAACCGAACTCATTATAATCGAAAGGTGGCAACGCAAGTGCACAGAGCGCGCCGGTCGTTGCTGGTAAGAGCCAAGCGAAGAGAATCTTGCGCGCGGCTTGCATGCGCTGCTACGCGTTCTTGCCGCAGCAGTTCTTGTATTTCTTGCCGCTGCCGCACGGACACGGTTCGTTGCGGCCAACCTTCGGCACATCACGCTTGATCGGCGTACCGGCGTCTTTGATCGCTTGATCAACCACATCCGAGCCCCCACGGGCCGGCGACGTTTGTTGCGCCTGGCCTGGCTGACTGAACGCGCTGCCGGAGTTGAGGTCGGGCGCGCTGAATTGAATTGGCAGCGCGCGTAAGAAGTTTTCGAATGCGGCCAGCGAACTGGCGCTGCGGAAGACGTTCGACGCAATCTCATTCTTCACGCTGTCCATCATCTCTTCGAACATCGTGAATGCCTCCGCCTTATATTCGACCAACGGATCGCGCTGGCCGTACGCGCGCAAGCCGATCGCGTTGCGGAGCTGGTCCATGTTGTACAGATGCTCCTGCCAGAGCCGGTCGAGCGCGTTGAGGACGATGAGCCGCTCGATGGCTTTCAGCGCGTTCGGATCTTCGTTGGCCGCCTTCGCGTCGTAGGCTTTCTTGACCTTGTCGACGATGACTTGCCGGACTTCGTCGGCGGTCTTGCTGGCTCGCCCCGCTTCGAGCGGGGCAAGCTGGTCTTGCCGGAGGCCGATCGGGAACGCGAAGTTTGCCCACTTGATGAGTCCTTTGTAATCCCATTCGTCCGGTGTCTGGTCTTCCCGGCAGAACTCCGCGACACGCGCCCCGGCAACCTCTTCGATAATGTCGAAGATGGAATGCCGCGGATCGTCGCCATTGATAATTTCGTTGCGGAATCCGTACAAGACTTCGCGCTGCTTGTTCATCACGTCATCGAACTCGAGCGTGCGCTTACGGATGGAGAAGTTGTGTTCCTCGACGCGGCGCTGAGCCGTCTCGATGGAGCGGTTCAGCAACGGATGCTCGAGTTCTTCGCCTTCCTTCATGCCGAGCTTTTCCATGATGCTGGCAATGCGGCCGCTGCCAAACAACCGCATCAGATCGTCCTCCAGCGAAACGTAGAAGCGCGAACTGCCTGGGTCGCCTTGCCGGGCACAGCGACCGCGAAGCTGCCGGTCGATGCGACGGGCTTCGTGGCGTTCGCTGCCGATCACATGCAGACCACCCGCCACGGCCACGCCGTCGCCGAGTTTGATATCCGTGCCACGGCCGGCCATATTGGTCGCGATGGTTACGGCACTATGCTGACCGGCGCGCGCAACAATCTCGGCTTCCGATTGGTGGAACTTCGCGTTGAGAACATTATGTGGGATTTGTTTGCGCTTGAGCATGCGCGACAACACTTCACTGGCGTCGACGGTGACCGTGCCGACGAGCATCGGCTGGCCTTTGCGGTGACGTTGTTCGATCTCGTCAATGATGGCGTTGTATTTCTCGCGGCGCGTTTTGTAGACGACATCGTTTTCGTCGTCGCGAATGCACGGCTGGTTCGTCGGGATCACGATGACGCCGAGCTTGTAAATATTCTGGAACTCCGTCGCCTCGGTTTCCGCCGTGCCGGTCATGCCGCCGAGCTTGTCATAGAGCCGGAAATAATTCTGAATCGTGATCGTGGCGAGCGTTTGCGTCTCGCGTTCAATGGCCACGCCTTCCTTCGCCTCGACGGCCTGGTGCAAGCCATCGCTCCAGCGCCGCCCCGGCATCAGGCGGCCCGTGAATTCGTCCACGATGAGCACTTTGTTCTCCTGCACCACGTACTCGACGTCTTTCTCGAAGAGGCAATAGGCCCGGAGCAACTGTGAAATGTTGTGAATCCTCTCGTTGCGTTCGTCGAAGAGTTGCTGCGTGCGTTGCCGGCGGTGTTCCTTCTCTTCTTCCGGCACCTCTAGCGCGTCGATTTCCTGCAGCGCGGTCACGAGGTCCGGGATGACGAATGCCTCCGGGTCGTTCGGGCTGAGAAGTTTGCGGCCCTTCTCGGTGAGATCGGTGTCGTGCTGTTTCTCGTCGATGGTGAAGAACAATTCCTCTTTGCGTTCGAGATATTCCTTCTTGCTGGAGTCGGCCAGCGAGGTTAACTCGGCCTCGTCGAGAATCTTCCGAATCTCTGGCTCTTCCATCATTTTCTGCAGTTGCTTGTTCTTCGGCATGCCCATCTTGACGAGGTGCAACAACCGGCCCGCCTTCTCTTCGACATCGAGTTGCTTGCCGGTGCTTTTCTCCCCATCGCGGCTGTCGAGCATTTGTTTGGCTTCGTTGACGTGCCGGTTGCACAGCATCGTCTGTGACCGGTACAATTCGGCCACTTGCGGCTTGTACTTGTCGTACTGATGCGTCGAGACCGTCGACGGGCCACTGATGATGAGCGGCGTGCGCGCTTCGTCGATGAGAATCGAGTCCACTTCATCGACGATCGCGTAGAAGTGGCCGCGTTTGACTTGCGTCTCCGCGCTGGTGGCCATGCCGTTGTCGCGCAGGTAATCGAAACCGAACTCGGAGTTTGTGCCGTAGGTGATATCGCATTGGTACATCTGTCGGCGAATGTGCGGCGGCTGGTCGTGTTGAATGCAGCCGACGGTCAGACCGAGCATCTTGTAAATCTCGCCCATCCATTCCGAGTCGCGCGCGGCAAGGTAGTCGTTGACGGTGATCAGGTGAACGTTCTTGCCGGTCAGCGCGTTGAGGTACAACGGCATGGTGGCGACGAGCGTCTTGCCTTCGCCGGTGGCCATTTCCGCGATGTTGCCGCGATGCAGCACGATGCCACCGATGAGTTGCACATCGAACGGGATCATCTCCCACGTGTACGGACGCCCGCGCACCGGCCACTCGCGACCGCACAACCGCCGACAAGCGTTCTTCACAACGGCGAACGCTTCCGGCAGGATCTCGTCGAGAATCTGCTGCTCAAGGTCGCACGCCTGCCGGCGGATCGGCTTCGCGTCCTCGGCGCGCAACTCCCCTTCCAACTTCCGCGCCTGCGCCAGCAACGCCGGGATGCCCCGCGCCGGCCGGCCGTCCTCGATCCGACGCTTGAACTCGACGGTCTTCGCGCCCAGTTCGGCTTCGCTGAGTTTCTGGTACTCGGCTTCGAACTCGTTGATGCGCGCGACCAGCGGCCACAGCCGTTTCACCTCGCGCTGATTCTTTGAACCGACAATTTTCTTTAATATCCAACCAACCATAAATTCTTTCTTCTGCCTACCGGTAGGGCGCGACCGCCGGGCGCGCCGTGTCGTCGAAACGGGCCGCCCGGCGGTCAGCCCCTACCATTTATGAACCTGGTTTCAAGACCGGCTGGCCTGCCTTGCACATTGGACAATCCGCCGGCTCAAACGTTTCGATCGGCAATCGTAGCAGACTTTCGAAGCGAACGCCAAAATTCACTTTGCCTTCCGACCGGTCCACCAGCGTGCCGACCGCCACGACTTCGCCGCCGTGTTTCCGGACGATCTCGATCGTCTCCTGCACCCGGCCGCCCTTCGTGACGACGTCCTCGACCACAAGCGCTTTCTCGCCGCGCGCGATCTGAAAATTCCGCCGCAACTCCAGTTTACCCCGCTCCGAGCGGGGCGAGCCTGCTGCGCTCTTCTCGACAAAGACATGCCGGAGTCCCAACGCCCGGCCAACCTCGTGTCCGACAAACAGCCCGCCCATCGCCGGCGACACGACGGTCTGCGCCCCGGTATCCTTGACCCCGCTTGGAGCGGGGTGAAGCTTCGCGGCCAGTGCCCCGCACAGCCGTTCAGCGTGCCAGGGATATTGCAGCGCCAACGCGCACTGGAAGTATTGCCGGCTGTGCAAGCCCGACCGGAGCAGAAAATGTCCGTCGAGCAATGCATTCGTTTCCCGGAAAACACCCAACACTTCCGTCTCGGTCACATCGCCTCCAAAGCGCGCGGTTTATCGCAAATTACCCCGCCGCCGACAATAAATTAGTTGGCTTCGCGGAAACCGCCCGAGCGAAAGCGGGTGAGGCTCATTCCAACCGTTTCCTTGCGGGATGCACCGTGTACAGAGCCTTGTCCTCGGCGACCATGCAAGCCTTCTCGGTGGCGGTAGCTTTCTCAAACTGAAGCCGGGCGGGGGCAAATAAATCGGAGTTCTCGGCTTTCAGATACCGGACGGCCATGCGGCAGTATTCGGGCTCGATCTCGACGCCGATGCTGTTGCGGCCGGTTTTGAGAGCGGCGACCATTGCGGTGCCGGAGCCGCAGAACGGGTCGAGCACGGTGTCACCGGTGAAGGAGAACATCCGCACAAGGCGCAACGCGATTTCGAGTGGGAACGGCGCGGGATGATGTTTGGTCGAGGCACCAGTGACGTTCCAGATTTGCTTAAACCACGCGTCAAAATCTTTCTTGCTGAGGCGGCTGGCGTCGCGCTGGCCGTTGGTCGGCTGCCGGTAGCCGCCGGGCTTGCGTTGCATGAGGATGAATTCCATGTCGTTCTTGATGATCGCGTTCGGCTCGTAGGGTTTGCCGAGGAACTTGCTGGAAGTGTTGGCCTCGAAGACCGCGTTGGAAATCTTGTGCCAGATGATCGGGTTCAGATTGTCGAAGCCGAGACGCCGGCAGAGAACGCAGATGTCGGAGTGGAGCGGGAACACCAGATGCCGGCCGAAATTCCGGCGGGCTACGCAAACATCGCCCACGACACAGACTAGCCGGCCACCGGGCACGAGAACCCGGAACACGTGCCGCCAAACCTTCGTCAACTCGACCAGAAACGCTTCGTAGTCCTGAATATGACCGAGCTGGTCGGGATTCTCGGCGTAGCGCTTCAGATTCCAGTAGGGCGGTGAGGTGACCGCGAGATGCACCGACTCGTCCGGCAGGAACGAGAGGTCGCGAGCGTCGCCGTTGATTAGTCTGTGAACGGTCTGCTCCATATGGTCAGACCGCTGCCCCGGCGTGAGTAGTTAAAGCTTTGGCGAATCGTTCCAGAGAGAGGTCTTCGGCGGGCGTGTCGAAACTGCCGCGCAGTCCGTTCTCGGTTGTCGAAGTCAGAAACGCCGACGCGGTGTAGTGGCGTTCGAGTACCAGCCTGCGACAAAAGATTTCGTAGCGGCGCATATACGACGCGCCGCGAAAGTCGGGGAAGACTTTGAAATGCGGTTCTTGCACGGTGACCGGGCGCTTCGACGCGTCGCAGTCCTCAAGCATGAAGAAGTATCCGACGAACGGCTGTGTACTGTTTAGGAAGGCGCGTTCGCGAAACGCCGTCCACAAATCGAGGGCGCTGCCCATTGCTTCTTCCGTGCGGTTGTTGAAGTTGTTGCCGAAGGAAGGACCAACTTGTGACTTGGCTTCGATCGCGGCAATCAGTGAGCGGTTCTTCACCACGAGAAGATCCCACTCCTTCGTCGGGCGAAAGAACCCCGGTAATTCCACCGCTCGTTTACGGAAGATGAACTCACGTGGAATACCGGCGTCAGCAATCAGGTCGGTGAACAGGTCAACAAACCCGTCCATCTGTGCGCCACCGGTGACGGCACTCCGCAAACCTTGATCCGTACGTCCCGTCTGCTCCTGCCGGCGACGCTGCGACGTGCGCGTCTCCCAGTAGTGGGCGACAGCCGGCTGTGCGCGAGTATTTAACTCCTGAAGCGTGCGATTGGATGGCATGCGGCGGTCAGTATAGCGGATCGGTGCACAACTTCCAGCACTGCGGAGCACAGCATTGTTTATTATGCATCCCCATGCCAAGGCGAGTCGGTCGCCGCAAGCACGTGATTGACTGCCGGTACGGCTGCGCCGCGCTTTGCCCCGAACCGGCGCTGACGATTCCACTTAGCCCCTTTCCCGCAACCGGACCGGGTTTTCGTTTTTTTCGTGGCGGTGGCCGTCGCAATTGCTCAGGATTTCGTCGCCGGCGCTTGCCAAACGGCGTGTAGTGGCGACCTACCCCCTTGCGGCGGCTTCCGCCGCGCC
>CAZMKD010000043.1:0-17449 GCA_964566575.1 uncultured Verrucomicrobiota bacterium | reverse complement strand
ATCAACGCCTTTTTGCTGCGCGAACTCGCCGCGAATCACAACGTCGCGCTCATCATCGACGAGGCCCAGAACCTCAAGCCACGCGTGCTGGAACAGATCCGGTTGCTCTCCAACCTCGAGACCGAGAAGGAGAAGCTGCTGCAAATTATTTTGGTGGGCCAACCCGAGCTTTCCCGGCTGTTGCAGCGCGATGATCTTGTGCAGCTCAAGCAACGGGTTGCCTTGCGGCATCACATCCCGCCGTTGGCTTGGGAGGAAGTCGGCGAGTACATTCGCCACCGCCTCGAAGTGGCCGGGGGCGATGGGCGGATTCAGTGGACCGACGGCGCGTTGCTGTTGATCCGTCGTTACTCGCGCGGCATTCCGAGGCTGATCAATGTCATTTGCGACAAGGCGCTGATGGCCGGCTACATCGGTGAAAGTTTTGCCATCGATGCCGGGTTTGTCCAACGCGCCATCGAAGACCTCGAAGGCGAGCCGGTGGCGGAGGAACTCAAGGTTGGTGTGCAATGAGCCTGGTTTACGAGGCACTGCAGAAAGCCGAGCGCGAGAAAGGTCGCAAGTCCGGAGTGCCGCCGGCTGAACCGAGACCGGTCGCACCCATGCGACCCACCCCACCAGTGC
This sequence comes from uncultured Verrucomicrobiota bacterium, assembly GCA_964566575.1. Lineage (GTDB taxonomy): Bacteria > Verrucomicrobiota > Verrucomicrobiia > Palsa-1439 > Palsa-1439 > CAZMKD01. The sequence goes on along the minus strand of CAZMKD010000043.1, from coordinate 16,825 downwards.
AACTCGCGCCAGCACCACAACGCTGGCCGGCGCTAGTGACGGTTCTCGTCGCGTGTGTGGCGGTCGTCGCCATTGTCGCGATCGTGTGGCTGGTGAAGAATGTGTCCCCACGCGAAGCAAAGCCAACGCTGACAGTTTCTGATGGAGGGACGCGCGTCGTTGTGCCCGCCCCACCCTCCGCGGCTGTGCCGGCGCAAGCCTCGTCCAGCGCGCCGATGCCGGCCGGTGCGACCGAGAACGATCCGCGCTTCAAGCTGACCGGCATCATGAAAATGGGCGATGCCTACGGCGCGGTGATCAATGGCCACGTCGTCTACGACGGCCATTACGTCGATGGCGCAGTCGTGAAAAAAGTCGAGCGCGACCGGGTGACGTTGGACCTGAATGGGCGCGAGACCGTGATACGACTGTTCTGACGTTACGGCTTCTGGTTGGCGAAGTTCCTCTTGAACTCCTCGGGCAACTGCGACTGCGCGACCCATTTCTTGGCGGCGTCGGCGGCGACGCGCAGCCAGCTCCAAGCGACGGATTGCGCCGCGTTCTGCCAAATCTTCTCGTCCTGAATCGTATCGACCCATTTCGCGGCGGAGACGGGGTCGGTTTGCGAGATTTGTTGCGAGAGGGACTGAACGGCTTGATCGTGCGGCTTGCCAGCGGGAAGACTTTCAACCCACTTACCCGCGCCGGCCAGATCGCTCCGCGCCCAGTTGCCGGCCAGTTGGCTGACGAGGTTGTTGCGCGTGTCACCTTCAGGGAATTGGCTGAGCCAAGCGGCGACTGCCTGTGGATCTTGGCGCGTCCAATTCCACATGAGCGAGGAGGCAGCGTTGTTCTTGTCGTTGCCATCAGGAAGTTGGAGGACGTACGCGGCAGCGGCTTTCGGGTCGGAGTTGCCCCACATCGAGACAAGCGACGTAGTTGCATGGCTGCGCGTCGAGCCGGTGGGAAGCGACGCAATCCAAGCGCGGGCGGCGTCGATGTCTTTGATCGCCCACTGTGAGACGATGCTGCCGAGGATGCTGTCCTGTTGTGAGCCGGCCGGCAGGCTGAGTGCGAAGTTGATGGCCCCGGCGGGATCGGTCGTTGCCCATTGGGAACTGACGCTTTGGAGGGCGTTTTGTTTGGCGGGACCTTCGGGAAGCTGTTTCGCCCACGCGAGCGCGGCGGGCAAATCGTATTGCGCCCATTGCTGGGCAAGCCGCTGGTACCGGCTGTTGCGCGCCTCAGTAGCCGGCATCGTGGACAACAAATCGGCGGCGGCTTGGGGATCATTCGACATGATTTGCCAGAAGACGTTGTCGAGAGTTTGGTTTTTCGCGACTCCGTCCGGTAACGACTGAAGCCACGCCGCGGCGGCGGTGGCATCCGACTGCGCCCACGCGGAAGCGACGCTGGCGACGGCTTGGTTGTACGTCGTGCCAGCCGGCAATTGGAGGACCCACTCGGCGGCGGCTTGCGGGTCTTTGGCGGCATAGGCACGGACGACGCCTTGAAGTGCTTGATCGCGGGTGGTACCGGCGAGGAGACCGTTGGCCCACACGAATGCGGCCTGGACATCCTGATTCGCCCACGCGGAGGCGATGACACCGACGGCTTGGTCGCGATCACGCGGGCTGAGTTGGAGCGCGGCGGCAGCAGCGTCGTTAGGCGAAGTATTGGCCCATTGACTGAAAACGGAATAGATCAGGCCTTGGCGAATCTGGCCGGCGGGCAGGCTGTTCATGAACGCGATGGCCGACTGCGGATCTTGGGCGGCGACGACGGAGGCCACGGCGGTGACGGCTTGATTGCGCATTTGGCCGGCAGGAAGTTGCTTCACGTAGGTCATGGCGGCGGACGCATCCTTTTCCGCCCAACCGGACAGTACGCTGGCAATCGCCTGTGCGCGTTGCTGGGAGCTGCCCAATGTCTCGCAAAATGCCAGCGCCTCCTGCGGATCGACTTTCCCCCAGCGCGCGCCGATGGCATAGAGGGCGGCGAAGCGGGACATCGAGTCCGTCGCTTTCAAGCATGCGTTCATCGCGTCGCGGTATTGGCTGGGGTCGAGTCCGTCCAACGCCCGATATAGCGCGCTGAGGTCCCAACGCGACCGGGTGTTGCGCAGCGCGGCTTCGAAATTCGCGAGTGCGCCGGTTTGCGTTCGGGAAGAGGCAACGTTGGTGCCGGTTTTCGTGGGAGAGGACGGAACGTCCGCGCTCGGAGAACTTGTTGGCGCGTCAAAGCGTGGAGCCGTCATCTTCGAAGTGGATTCTGGCTTCGATGCTGCCGGCTGCTGATGTGCTGGAGTCATTCGGAAGAAGACAGACCCGGCGAGCAGCCCGGTCGCGAAGCATACTACGGCGACAGTCACTGTTTTCCCGCTCATGATGAACTCCTGCGTTTGGTGCGGTCCGCGATGGCGCGAAGGGTTTCGCGATCCGCGGTCTTGCGTTTGATCGTTTCGCGTTTGTCGATCTGGCTCTTGCCCTTGCCCACGCCGAGTAGGACTTTGGCGAGGCCTTTAGCGTTGAAAAAAATCCGCAACGGCAGCAGCGCCATGCCCTTGGCGTTGAGCTGGCCGGTCAGACGGTCGATTTCCCTCTTGTGGAGAAGCAACCGGCGCGGACGGAGCGGGTCGACGTTAGACCGGTTGCCGAACTCGTAGTGCTGGATGTGGGCGTTGTAGAGCCATACTTGGTTGCGCTCCACGCGGGCAAAGGCGTCGTCGATGGAGGCGCGGGCGGCGCGGAGGGATTTGACTTCGACGCCTTTGAGTTCGATGCCGGCCTCGAAGGTCTCGCCGATGAAATAATCGCGAGGACCTTTGTGGTTGTGAATGGTCGGCCGCATGGCCGCCCGGTCAGTCGGGTTTGGCCGGCGGTTCGACGCTCTCGTCGACGGTCGGCACTTCGTAGCCGATCTTGCCCTCGCTGATTTCCTTCAGCGCAATGTCGGCTAAGTCCATCTTCGGATCCACAAGCGTGAGGGGCCGGTTGCCCTGGATCAATTGCCGGACGCGCTTGGAGACAACATTGACGAGAATTTCGGGACTCGGAATTTGTAGTCGGGCCAGTTCAAAGTATTTGCTCTTCATGCGCGAGAAGTCCCTGACTTTCAACGATACGCCACCCAATTACAAGCGGCAATTTTGAAGGCGCAGAGGGGCGGGATCGCTCCCGCCCCTCGCTCGCCTGTGCTGTGAAACGACTTAGTAGTCCATGCCGCCGCCCATGCCGGGGTGGCCGCCGCCCATCGAGGCTGACTTTTCCTTCTCCGGCACTTCCGTGACGCACGCCTCGGTCGTGAGCATCAGACCGGCAATGCTGGCCGCGTTCTGCAGCGCGGACCGGGTGACCTTCGTCGGGTCGATGATGCCGGCTTTGCCCATGTCGGTGTACTCCATCTTCTCGCAGTCGAAGCCTTCCCAACCTTTGCGGCTCTTGACTTCCTGGACAACGATCGAGCCTTCTTCGCCGGCATTGTTGGCCAACTGGCGCAACGGCTCTTCGATGGCGCGGATGACAATCTGCGCGCCAATCGCTTCGTCGCCCCTGAGCCGGAGGCCGCTGAGCACGTCGAGGCAGCGGATCAACGCCACGCCGCCGCCGGGGATGATGCCTTCCTCGACTGCCGCGCGGGTCGCGTGCAACGCGTCTTCGACGCGTGCCTTCTTTTCCTTCATCTCGGTCTCGGTCGCCGCACCGACGTGAACGACGGCGACGCCACCGGCCAACTTCGCCAACCGCTCTTGCAACTTCTCTTTGTCGTAGTCGCTGGTGGTTTCCTCGATTTGGCGGCGGATCTGGTTGATCCGGCCCTGGACATCGTTGTGCTTGCCGGCACCTTCGATGATGGTGGTGTTTTCCTTGTCGATGACGAGTTTCTTGGTGCGACCGAGGTCGTCCAATTCGATTTTCTCCAGCTTGATGCCTAGGTCTTCACTGATGAACTTGCCGCCGGTCAGGATGGCAATGTCTTCCATCATGGCCTTGCGGCGATCACCAAAGCCGGGCGCCTTGACGGCCGCGACTTGGATCGTGCCGCGCAGTTTGTTGACGACGAGGGTGGCGAGCGCTTCGCCTTCGACTTCCTCGGCGATGATCAACAGCGGCTTGCCGATTTTCGCGGTCTTCTCGAGCAACGGCAGCATGTCCTTCAAGCTGCTGATCTTCTTCTCGTGAATGAGGATGTAGGCGTCCTCGAGCACGACCTCCATTGTCTCGGCGTTGGTCACAAAGTACGGCGAGAGGTAACCCTTGTCGAACTGCATCCCTTCGACGACGTCGAGCGTGGTCTCGATCGACTTGGCTTCCTCGACCGTGATCGTGCCGTCCTTGCCGACTTTGTCCATCGCGTCGGCAATGATGTTGCCGATGGTTTTGTCGCCGTTGGCCGAAATCGTCGCCACTTGGCTGATTTCGCTGCGGTCCTTGACCTTCTTGCTGATGCTCTTGAGGTGCTCGACAGCAGCTTCGACAGCCTTCTGGATGCCGCGCTGCAACGCCATCGGGTTTGCGCCCGCCGTTACATTGCGCAGACCTTCCCGGTAAATGGATTCCGCGAGCACGGTAGCCGTGGTCGTGCCATCGCCGGCGATGTCGCTGGTCTTGCTGGCGACTTCGCGCACCATCTGCGCGCCCATATTCTCGTACGCGTCCTCCAACTCGATCTCCTTGGCGACGGTCACGCCGTCCTTGGTGATCGTGGGTGAACCGAATTTTTTGTCGAGCACTACATTGCGGCCCTTCGGGCCGAGTGTAACTTTCACTGCGCGGCTCAACTTCTCCACGCCTCGCAGCAGCGCCTTGCGCGCGTCTTCGTCAAACAACAATTGTTTTGCAGCCATGATGAATCACTCCTTTTCTGTTTAGCTTTCGATGATGCCGAGGATGTCGTCCTCGCGCATGATCAAATAATCTTTGCCATCTACTTTGATCTCCGTGCCGCCATACTTGCTGATCAGCACGCGATCGCCCTTCTTGACCTCGAACGGAATGAGCTTGCCGTTGTCATCGCGCTTGCCGGTGCCGATGGCGACGACTTTGCCTTCCTGAGGTTTCTCTTTCGCGGTGTCGGGAATGATTATCCCGCCCTTCTTTACTTCGTCTTGTTCGATCGCTTGCACGAGCACTCGATCGCCCAATGGTTTTACGTTCATGTCTTCCTGACTCCTTCGGTTTGTTGGTTTAAGTTCTACTGTAGCTGCAGCGTAAGCTGCGGCCGAAGCTCACGCTTCGGCTACAGACTTGCATTACTTTTTCTTCTCTTCGTCCACCATCTCGAAATCTGCGTCCACGACTTCGCTCTGTTTCCTTTCCGTCTTCGGTTCGTCGCTCGGCGGCGGTTGCGCGCCGGCGGCTGACGTCTTCTCACGCGCCTTAGCGTAGATGTCCGACGAAACCGCATGCCACACTTCGGTCAACTTCTCCTCCGCTTTCTTCATCGCGTCGGCGTCGTCATTCTTCAACGCCTCTTTGACCTTTTCAATCGCCCCGTCGAGTTGTATGCGCTGATCGTCCGAGATGATTTCCTTGTGCTCCTTCATCAGCTTCTCGGTCTCGTACACCCGCGCATCGCAACGGTTCTTCAACTCGACCTTCTCGCGCAGCTTCTTGTCCTCGTCGGCGTGCGTCTCCGCTTCGTGTTTCATCTTCTCAACTTCATCCTTCGACAATCCGCTTGAAGCCGTAATCGTAATCTTCTGCGACTTGCTGGTGCCGAGGTCTTTCGCCGAGACATGCAGGATGCCGTTCGCATCAATGTCGAACGTCACCTCAATCTGCGGCACACCGCGCGGCGCGGGCGGAATGTCAGCCAGATGAAATCGGCCAATCGTCTTGTTGTCGCGTGACATCGGGCGCTCGCCTTGCAGCACATGGACCTCGACGGTTGTCTGGCTGTCGGCCGCTGTCGAAAAGATTTCACTCTTGCGCGTCGGGATCGTCGTGTTGCGTGGGATGAGAACCGTGAACACATTACCGAGTGTCTCGATGCCCAGCGACAACGGCGTCACGTCGAGCAGCACGATGTCCTGCTTGACCTGACCGGTCAGCACGCCGCCTTGGATGCCGGCGCCGACCGCAACGACTTCGTCTGGGTTCACGCCCTGATGCGGCGCTTTGCCGATAAGCTTGCCGGCAATCTCAATCACCTTCGGCATGCGCGTCATGCCGCCGACGAGCACCAGTTCGTCTACTTTGCTCATGTCGAGCTTGCCGTCGCGCAGACAGGCTTCGACCGGCTTGATGGTCCGGTCGATCAACTCATCGCAGAGTTGTTCGAGCTTCGCGCGAGTCAATTTCTTGACGATGTGTTTCGGCCCGCTGGCATCGGCGGTGATGAACGGCAGGTTCATCTCGTATTCCATCGCACTGGAGAGAGCGATCTTCGCCTTCTCGGATTCTTCCTTGATGCGCTGGAGCGCGTCGGCTTGTTTCTTTAGGTCAACGCCGGTCTCCTTCTTGAAATCATCGATGATCCAATTCATCACGCGTTCGTCGAAGTCGTCCCCACCCAGATGGGTGTCGCCATTGGTTGCTAGGACTTCGAAGACGCCATCACCGATGTTTAAGAGTGAAATGTCAAACGTGCCACCACCGAGGTCGTACACCGCAATGTGCTCGTCCTTCTTCTTGTCGAGTCCGTACGCCAGCGATGCGGCGGTCGGCTCGTTGATGATGCGCAGCACGTCGAGTCCGGCAATCTTGCCGGCATCCTTGGTGGCCTGGCGCTGCGCGTCGTTGAAGTAGGCCGGTACGGTAATGACAGCCTTCTCAATCTTCTCGCCGAGGTATGCTTCGGCGTCGGCTTTCATCTTCGCGAGAATCATCGCGGAAATTTCCGGCGGGCTGAAAGTTTTCTCCTCGCTACCGGCCATCACTTTGACGAGGGCATCGCCGTTTGAGCCGCGCACGACTTCGAACGGCACGCGCTTGCGCTCCAGTTCGACTTCCTCGTACTTGCGGCCCATGAAGCGCTTGATCGAGTAGACGGTGTTCTTCGGGTTGACGACCCCTTGCCGTTTGGCCGCTTGGCCGACGAGTCGCTCGCCGGACTTCGTGAACGCCACGACAGACGGCGTCGTCCGTCCACCTTCTGCGTTCGGGACGACGACCGGCTCACCGCCATCCATAACGGCCATACACGAGTTGGTCGTGCCCAAGTCAATACCGAGAACTTTCGCCATGAGTAAGAATCTCCGCCGAACTACTTAGCTATGCGTATGCCAACACTCTAAGTGCTTGTGAGACAATGGCGGGAGAAAAAGACTGATGGGACAATGGCACAACCTAGCCTCGCGAAGTGTGCCACTTGCGCCACGCTGTCACAGACGGAAGCCAAGCGTGCGGAGCGTCGTTTGGAGTCGGCTAGCAGCGCCGCGTAACACCAATTCTATATTACGAAACTCTCGCCGCATGGGGTACTCGGCCCGGAGCTTGTCGAAGTTGCGGACATTCGAGCGCAACGCTGCGTCGTCACCGGTGATGTCGTAGACCTGTCGGATGATTTTCCGCAAGACATCTTCGTCATCCTCGCCACTGCTCGCGCTCATTTCAATCCGCGGTCCGGCCGGCAAGTTTGGCTGCCAGGTCGCCGGCAGGTTGAAATGCCGGCAGAAAGCTTCATAGATCATCCGCGTGCCATTCACCTTGCCATCGAAGCTGTAACCGGCAATGTGCGGCGTGCCAAGATCGATGATATCGAGTAACTCGGGTGAAATGTTCGGCTCGTTCTCCCACACATCGAGCACCGCGCTGCTAATCCGGTTGCCGTCGATGGCTTTCAGTAAGGCCCCGTTGTCCACGACCGCCCCACGAGCCGTGTTGAGAAGGATGAAGCGCTCCAGATTCTCGTGATGAAACATATGCCGCGTCGTTTCCAGCAGCGGTACATGCGCGGTCACGATATCAGCCTCCCTGAGGACTCGGACGAGCGAAACGAACTCCGGCAATCCCCGGGGCGGATCGTTTTGCAAGACACGCATCCCCAACGCTTGCGCATACCGGACGACGCGCGTGCCAACATTGCCGACGCCGACGACGCCGAGAGTTTTATCGCTTAGTCGAAACTTGTGCCGGCGGGCTAATTCTAGCAGCGCCGCTACGACGTACTCCGCCACAGAGTTCGCATTGCTGCCGGCCGCGCTTGTGCAACCGATACCTCGGATATCCAGATATCCTGTATCCACATGATCCGTCCCAATCGTTGCCGTGGCCACGAACTGGACGCGGCTACCGTCGAGCAAGGCGGCGTTGACCGGCGTGACGGAACGCACCAGTAATGCGTCGGCGTCGCGAACGTCTGCGGCGGCAATCTCACGACCCGGTATCAGCGTGACGTTGCCGAGCGACCCGAAGGCTTCGCGGACGTAGGGGATGTTGGGATCGGCGACAATCTTCATCTGATTCTTCGCCAATTCTAGCAATAATTTTGGCATTTGACGATGGGAGCGGTGGCGGGTATCTTCACAGGGCTTTTCTTGAGGGAAAACACTTATGTTTATTGCGCACGGTGAAAAGTTTCGGAAGCACGCCCGATGGATCATGGCGGGCGTGTTGCTCCTGATCATTCCGAGTTTTGTCGCGTTGTTCACGACCACCAGCGCCTCAAACCGTCGCCTCCCCTCCGATTTGCCGACCATCGGCGGCAAGCCGGTGGACGCCAACGAGTTTCAGGAAGCACGCAATGCGATCACGGCGGTGTACATCATCAGTTCCGGCCGCGCGCCCCAGCGCACATCCGAGATGGAAGACCGTCTCACGCAGGAGGCCGTCGTGCGCATGGTGATGTTGCGCAAGGCGAAGGAGCTGAGCATTCGCATCGCTGACGTCGAACTGGTTCAGGCCATTCGCAACCAGCCGATGCTCCTGAACGAGGCCGGCCAGTTCGATCCCGACCGTTACCGGCGCTTCACGATTTACCTGAACAATCTTGGCATCAGCGAGACGCATTACGAACAACTCATGCGCGAGGAACTCACGCGCGCCAAGCTCGAACAGTTGATCGCCGCCCCGGCCACAGCCACACCGGCCGAGGTGGATTCCGTCTTCACGCCGTTGCACGAACGCGTGACGGTCGAGATGGCGCATTTCAACGCTGCCGACTACACCCAACCCATCACCGTCTCCAACGAAGAGGCGCAGGCGTTCTACGACCAAAACAAGGAAAGTTTCCGCACGCCGGCACTGGTCAAAGTCCGGTATACACACTTTAGTACCACGGACGCCGAGAAGACGATCAAGCTCTCCGACGACGAGGTGGCAGAGTATTTCGAACGGAACAAACCTAAGTACGCCGGCACCAACAGCGTGCCCCCGACACTCGCGGCCGTGAAGTCAGAAGCGCACAAAGATCTGCTGACACTCCGCGCCGACCGCGCAGCCGCGGATCGCGCGACCGATTTCTCCGTGCGCCTCGTGCCCAAACCCGGCGGCGCGCGCCCGAGCTTCTCCGCCATCAGTACTGAGTTCGGTGTCGTGTCAAAGGAAACCGAGTTTTTTGGAATGTATGACAACCCCGTCGGTTCAACATCCAACGTCGCGTTCTCCCAACAGGCGTTCGCGCTCAGCCCAGACTCGCCCACCAGCGATCCTGTGGCCGGCGAGGATGGCTACGACGTGCTCGAATACGTCGATTCCAAACCAAGCATCGTCCCGACGTTCGACGAAGTGAAGGACAAAGTCATCGATCAGCTCCAACGCGTCCACAAATACGACGCCACCGTCCGGCAGGCGCGCGTGACCGTGGACGAACTCAAGAAGCTGATCGCGTCCGGCAAGAGCTTCGCTGACGCCTGTGCTGAATTGAAAATTCAATTCGAAACCCCGCCGGCCTTCAGCTTGACCGATGAACAGTTGAAACTGCCCTCAGCCCAGCGCGTCCAGCAGGAGACAGTCGGCATGCCCGTGGGCGCAGTCAGCGAGTTCATTCCCACCATCAGTGGCGGTCTCGTTTTCCATCTCAAGAGCCGGCAACCACCCGATCCAGCCGTGGTAGAAAACGACAAAGCCAAGTGGGCACAGCGTGTTCTCCAGCAGAACCGGCAAGCCCTGTTCCAAGCCTGGGTCAGCACATTGATCCGTGATCAGGGCGTCACCTTTGGACGGCAACGCAGCCGACCGGCTCCCGAGCAACCCGAATCCGAGCCGGCCCCGGGGAAGAGCTAGCGCGCCGCCGCGACCAACGCCTTGAACAGCCGCAGGAATCGCGGCGCGACTACGACCAATCGTTCCGGGTGACATTGCACAGCGCAGAAGAATCGCGCGCCCCGTTTCTCCATCGCTTCGATCACACTGTCCGGCGCTCGTGCGACAACTTCGAATCCTTCAGCAATCTGATCGACCGCTTGATGGTGGCTGGTGTTCACCCGGTCGCACCCGGCCAGCGCGCGCCGCAATTTCCCGTCCGCCATCCACTCGATCCGGTGTGCGAGCGCATCCGGTTGCGCAGTGCGATGCCCGGCAAGGTGCGGGATGAGCGTGCCGCCAAACGCGACATTCATAATCTGGATGCCGCGGCAAATGCCGAGCACCGGTAGATCGGCTCGGGCCGCGGTGCGGAGGAGATAGGTTTCCATTTCATCGCGCACATCGTCCACGCCGGAAAGCGACGCCTTGTCGGCCGCGCTGAGCCGCGCTCCGTACCGCGCGGGATTCACATCGCCCCCGCCGGACAGCATCAAGCCGTCGCAATTCTTGAGGAAGTGGTCGAGAACGCGCTTGTTGCGTGTCAGCGGAAGGATCGACGGGACGCCGCCGGCCAGCTCAATAGCCTGCGAATACGACACGCCGCAAAATGCTCCGCGGCCGTCGATACGCGATTTCAGAGTGATTGCCTCGGGCGTGATGGCAAGGACCGGTTTCATGTCTGACTTAACCCAATTTGCGGATCCCTTTGATTTTGCGTCCGATGAAACGCCAGAGGCCGGTCGGCTCACGCCGCCAGTTGTCAAAGGCGTAGTGCACGCCGCGGAACCCGGGAAGCAACCGCAATTGCTCATCGAGCTTCCGGAGAAACGGCTCGTTGGATTCCGGGCTCTGTGGGTCTTCCCCATGCCGGGAGAGGTGTCCTTGCAAGTGAATGACCCCGCGAGTGACGCGGCAGCGAACTTGGGCGATGTCCAGCCAGTTGCCTGTCACGATTTTTCGGACCCTTGCGTTGGTCTTGACATCATTAGGCATATCGGCACTCTAATGAGGGGGATGGGCGTTGACAAGACGGGGCTTTGGCGGTAGACATTCTGACTGCGGGCGCTTAGCTCAGTTGGCTAGAGCACCTCGTTTACACCGAGGGGGTCAAAGGTTCGAGTCCTTTAGCGCCCACCATGGCGACCTTTCCCGCATTGCGCGGGGGTGTAGCTCAATTGGTTTAGAGCGCTGCCCTGTCACGGCAGAGGTTGCGGGTTCGAGCCCCGTCACTCCCGCCATTCCCCACTTGTGACCCTTCGCGACAACTCGTGACAATTCGTGCCAAAGTCACTGGCCCGATGCACTTTGCGAAGGCGAAACTCGTCGCTCCCCTTCCCCTTGCTGTGACAGTTAATGACAGTTTGTGCCACTCCGCGCCTAAATCGTGTGACCCTATTTGTAGGCCGGGTCGGTCTCGCCGGTCAGATAACTTGGCAGCGCGTTGACCGCCTCGGCGACCGGCAGCAACGCAGAGTCGGTATAGGTCTTCATCGTCAGCCGCATGTCGCTGTGGCGCATCAACTCCATCGTCACGCGCGGCAACGCGCCGTTCAACTGCAGATGCGTGTCGAACGTCTTCCGCAACGCGTGGAAATCCGCGACGCGACCTTGGGCGTCGAAATAGGGAATGCCGGCTTTCTTGAGGTCCCGACAAAATCTTTCGATCCGTGGCATTCTCGGGAACACGGGATCGTTGTCGTCTGCACCGGCCGCCTTCCTCTCGCGCAGGACAGTGACGACATCGGGATGCAGCGGCAGGACGGCGGCCTCGCCGTTCTTGGTGAATTCGCCCGGCAGATGGAGATGCGGAGGATGCGCGTCGAGCTTCAGGAAGTCCCAGATCAGCGCGCCCAGTTCCGAGCGTCGCAACCCCGTGTGGGCAGCCATCAAGTAGACCGCCCGTCGTGGGCCAGCCACCGCGATCAACCGGACCATCTCGGCGACGGTCAACGCCCGGCGCTTGCGGGTCTCGCGCCCTCTCGTGTCGATCTCGGCGACGCCGTCCAAGGGGTTCTCGAGCACGCGCTTCTTGTCCTTCATCCAGTTGACGAGCACCCGCGCCGCCCCAAGGTAGTCGTTCAGGGTCTTGGCCGCGTGAGTCTGCCTGGCGCGCCAGGTCACGAATGAATCCGAGGTGACATTGGAGGGCCATCGCCAAACGCACTCCTGAATCAGTGTGCTGACTCGGTATCGGATGTTGTTGACGTGCTTCACGGAGCAACGTTGGGCCTCCAGGTCGGCGACAAAATCCTGCAGGTGATCGGCGAGGTCGCGCTGGGCCGCGTCCCGCAGCGACTTGGGCGGGATGATGCCGGCCGCCTCCCGCTCCAAGTCCCGGACGATGTTGAGGAGTTTCTGCTCCGCGGCTTGCCGGTCGGCGATGTCGAGGGGCACCTCGGTGATGCGTTCTTGCCCGGCGAGCTTGTAACGACCCCGCCAGGTCCGACGACCCTTTCGCTTGTAGACGTAGCAGATCACGGTGACACCGGGGGCAATGCGTCAACGGCGGGTGCTGGGTTGCGCCATGAATCTCTCGATGTCCGTTCGTTGCCACCGGAGCGACCGCCCGACGCGGAATGGCCTGGGGAATGACTTGTACTTGTCACTTCCCAGGACGCGCCACAAGGTGCGAATGGATACACGCAGGTCGTGGGCGACCTCGGCAATCGTGAGCAGATTTCCATTGTCGCCGTCTTGTGCGTGTGGCTCGTCGACCAACTTGCGGGCCAAGACGACCAGCAGTTGCCGGTCACCGGCATCGATGGCGGCACCGATCTGGGTAATGAGTTCATCCGGCCCACCCTCATGCAGAGAATTGCCCGGTTGGCCAAGCACGTTCGGTGGCTTACGGGGAGCAGCGGGGACGTCGGAGCCAACCGCGGCTTTCTGTTGCCGGTCCGTGCGCCCGATGCGGCTGTAGGCGCGCCCGTCGGCGAGGGCCGGGTGGTCGCCGCTGATTCCCGGCGGCCCGACAGCAGCGGGCATCGAAGTGTCCGTCGGGCATCCGCTCTTGTGGTGGTCGATGGCGCGCATGATGGGATTATACAGCGCCGTCCTTCCGCCCCCGGTTGCGCCGCCATTCAGTGCGCGACACCTATTGAGGCTGCAGATTCGGCCTGGCCTCAGAAGCGATCGGCGATGGCGCATCCAAGGTCCGCTCGGGGAGGTGGGATCCAGATGCCGGTGCCGACTTCGGCCGGAGCCGTCAGCGGGACGGAGTCGATGTCCGCCGGACGCGGGGCTTCTTCATCGTCCGCTTGGCCAACTGCTCCATCACCGCCACTCCTGGGCGCGCCTTTTCGTCGCAGACGTCGGCATAGACGACCGTGATCGAGGGGCGGCTGTGACCGAGTTGCTTCTGCACCAGCCGCAGGTCGTTTACGCGCAGCCCCCCGGACTCATGCTGCGGTTTCGGAGCTACGGCAGCATCATAGCCAATTCTGGAGCCTTGCCAGGCCGTGTGCCGATAGAGTGCTGCGTCGGTGATTCATGCCTGCCTTGCCGTGCGGGTGGTGGTCGAGTACCGGTACACCTGCGCCCTGACCGGGTACGGTGCGTCACGGACGACGGCGCGGCGGTGGTGGATGCCGCCCATATCGAGCAGTGGGCGCGAACCCAGAATGACGACCTCAGCAATGGCTTGGCGCTCTCAAAGACTGCCCACTGGATGTTTGATGAAGGGCTGTGGAGCGCCGACAACGATTTGCGGGTCATCGTCAACGCCCGCCGCTTCTGTGAGAACGGCCCGGAACCGCTCCGCCTGACATCCTTTGTCGGTCGCCATCTCCAATTCGATCCCGCGTCCAAACTTCGCCCTTCTGTGGAATACCTCGGCAATCACCGCGCTCATCACGGCTGGCGGGAATGTGGTTTGTGACCTTCCGTCAACCGGGTCACTCGACCGATCTTTGTAATAAATGACGGAATCCAATGGTGTTTTGGTGTCAGATGTGGTGAAATCCAACCATGATGAAGCGTAAGACAGAGGTTTTCCTATCGGATTGGCAGCTACGGGCTGGTCGCAAGCCGTTGGTGCTGCGGGGTGCACGTCAGGTGGGTAAGACTTACCTGGTCGAGCACTGGGGGCGTGAGCATTTCCGGTCAGTGTTGACGGTGGATTTGGAGCGGGAGCGGGATTTGCACGGGCTGTTTGCCAATCCAGACCCCAAGCGGCTGCTGGAGGAACTGGCGTTGGTGAAGGGACGGGCAATCATACCGGGTGAGACGCTGCTGTTCCTCGATGAGATTCAGGCGTGTCCACCGGCGCTGGGAGTGGTGCGCTATTTCCACGAGTTGCTGCCGGAACTGCATGTCATTGCCGCCGGGTCGCTGTTGGATTTTGCGTTGCGGGATTTTTCCCATTCGATGCCGGTGGGGCGGATCGAGTATCTGCATCTTCAACCGCTGACGTTTGAAGAGTTCGTGGCGGCATTAGAGGGGCCGGCACTGGTCGAGTATTTGGGTCGAGTCAAGGTGGGTGAGCCGGTGAGCGCGGCGCTGGAGAAGAAGTTCCTCGAATTGTTGCGCCGGTACTTTTTTGTCGGCGGGATGCCGGAGGCGGTGCGGGCCTACGCCGAGCGGCAGGATTTGCTGGAGGTGCAGCGGATTCAGACGGGGTTGGTGGCGACGGTGCAGGATGATTTTGCGAAGTACGGGCCGCGGCGGTTGCACGAGTTGATGCGGACGACCTACCGGCACGTCGCCGGCAATGTGGGGCGGAAAGTGAAGTTCGTGAACGTGAGCCGTGACGACCGGTCAGGGGACGTGCGCCGGGCATTTGAGTTGTTGGCGCAGAGCCGGATGATTCACCCGGTGTTTCGCACGGCGGCAAACGGGCTGCCGCTGGGAGCGGAACGGGACGACCGCCATTTCAAGGCGCTGTTTCTCGATGTCGGGCTGGCGAACCGGCTGTGCGGGCTGGACTTGGTGGGCGCGGAGGATTTGATCACCGTCAACGAAGGGGCGCAGGCGGAGCAGTATGTGGGGCAGCAGTTGCTGGCGGCGGGGTTGCCGTTTGAAGATCCACAACTGTTCTACTGGAGCCGGGAAGCGAAGAACGCCAACGCCGAGGTGGACTACGTCATCAGCCGGCATCAGGAGATCCTGCCGGTCGAGGTCAAGGCGGGCAAGACCGGGACGCTGCGGTCGCTGTTCCAGTTCTTGCAGGAGAAAGGGCGGCAGCGGGCGGTGCGGTTTCACCTGCGACCGCCGGTGCTGGAGGAAGTGCGATTACCGGGAACGGAGACGAGAACCGTGCAACTATTGTCATTGCCGTTGTACCTGACCGGGCAACTGGATCGGTTGTTGACGGAGGCGTTTGACGGTAAGCTCTGAATGAAACCCACCGAACGGCAAGGCCAGTTTCTGGCCGACATCCAGCCATACAGTCTGCTGCGGGCGGCGGGGTGATTCTCCGCCGTCCTTGCCCGGTGGTGGTCGGCGGCGTATTCTGCGCGCATGATTCTCCCCATTGAACGCCTGTCTGCCGTCGCCCGTGGCAACATCTACCACCTGAAGATCACCCTGGACGACGTGGAACCGCCGGTCTGGCGACGGCTCCAAGTGCCTGGCGACGCGACCCTCGGCTGGTTGCACGCCGTCATCCAGGTGGCGATGGGCTGGACCAACAGCCATCTGCATCAGTTCATGGTCGGCACGAAAACCTTCTCCAACCCGAGTTGTGCCCACGACGATTATGAGGACAGCCCGAAAGTCCTGGACGAAAATCAAGCCACGCTCCAGCAGGTCGCCCCAAAGCCGAAGAGCGTGTTGGGTTACGAATACGATTTCGGCGACTCCTGGCAGCATCTGATCGTCGTCGAAAAGATCCTGCCCCCCGATCCGGCGACGGCACGGATCGCGCAATGCCTGGCTGGCGCTCGCGCCTGCCCACCGGATGACTGTGGCGGTACCTCGGGCTACAGCGACCTGCTCAAGATCCTCGGCGACCCCGGACACGAGGAGCACGAATCGATGAAAGACTGGCTCGGCAGGCCGTTCGACCCCGACACCTTCGACCGAGAGAAGATCAACCGGCATCTCCGCAAACTGAAGTGGCCGAACACAACGGAGAGCCAGCTCCGCCGTGTCCTGATGCAGCGGGACGGGGTCAAAGGATAACGCAGAATGAGGCTCTGTTCGCCAGCGACTTGCGCTTCTTCAGGACGGGATCTTCTTGTGAGCGCCAAGGAGTTGGGAGTTCTACCCGAGGCGCTATGAAACATAATCCGACCGACAGGATGAAGGACCCGTTCTATGCAGGGTTGCTTTTCCAGATTGAGAAAATGATCTGCTTGGCCGACGATGAGGCCAAAAGCAAGGGGCTGGAGTTAAATGATTCCCAAGTGCGATCCGCCCTCATCAAAGCCAAGAAGAAGGTGGCGGGTGAAGAGCCTGACATTCCTGAAGCCAGTGAACGTGACAAGATACTGGCCGTGCTCATCGACAACATCTATCAAGCCCCTGACGACATCTTGGAGCGAGTGACTGGGGCAGATGGTGCGACACAACTTGAACCATTGCGAATATCGGAATGGGTCAAAGCGCTTGAGACAGTGGAGGATTCAGTGAAGACTCGAAAAGGGAACAGTCCTGGATCGCGGGATTACTTGAACTTTGTGCATCGCTTCATTCAGCAGGCCAAAGAAAAGATATAAGGC
>CAZMKD010000042.1:0-3636 GCA_964566575.1 uncultured Verrucomicrobiota bacterium | reverse complement strand
CGCGCGCCTTTGGCCAACGTCTTGAGTTTGCCGAACTCGCGGGTAAACCACGTCACGATCAGGCTGGACTCCGTGACCGGCTGCACGCGCAACACCACTCCTTGTGCACGTTCCGGGTCCATCACCGGCTACTTCGGGAGTGGCGGCGCGTCATCCTTCATCCTTCCGCCCTCGACTTTTCGAACGTGTGGCGGCACGATTGTCCCGCCCGAGATGATCATCTTAATAGCCTCGGCCACGCTCATGTCAAGGGCGAGCACCTCGTCCCGCGGGATCAACGCCAGCCAACCGCTCGTCGGGTTCGGTGTGGTCGGGAAGAAAACACTGATCAATCCCTTGCCGGTCTTGGCTTCCGCCTCGCCGCCGAACTCATTGGTCACAAATCCCAGCGAATAGAGACCCGCCCGCGGATACTCCACCAGCACCACCCGCTGAAACATCGTCTTCTTGCCCCCCAACATCGTGTGGCTGACCTCTTTCATGAACGCGTAGACCTTGTTCAGCAGGGGCACGCGTCCCAGCAGCGTCTCCATCATCGTCTGCAGTCGCTTGCCCACGACCAGCCGCGTCACCCATCCCACCACCGTCACCAGCGCGACAAAGATCACCAGCGCCAACACGCGAAAGAGAAACTCGGGATACGGAAGCGTTTCGAGTTGCTCGCGCGCGAATCCCGGCAGCAGAACGTCGGTCACCATGTTGAATAACCACAGCAAGATGATTAACGATCCGGCAATGGGCACCACGGCCACCAAGCCGGCAAAGAAAGAATTCCGTGCCGATTTCCAGAAGCTGTTCATTTCGCATCCGTTGCCGGATACGGCGGCACGACCGCGCCGCCCGAGAACGACATCTTCATCGCGTCGGCCACGTTCATCTCCAAGTCCACAACCTGCTCGCGTGGAAACAACGCCAGGTAGCCCGTTGTCGGATTCGGCGGTGTGGGCAAAATCACGCTGACCAAAGCGCGGCCAGTCCGTTCCCGGGCCTCACCGCGCGCCTCAGCGGTCGCGAATGCAATCGTGTACGCTCCCAGCCGCGGATACTCCACCAACACGACCCGCTGAAACATCGTTTTCTGGCCCGACAACAACGTCTGGCTGATCTCCTTCATGAACCCGTACGTCTTGTTCAACAGCGGCACCCGCGCGATCGCCTTCTCCGCCAGCGCTACAGCGCGCCGACCAACAACCAATCGTGTCACCCAGCCTACTGCCGTCACGAGCAGCACAAATACCGCCAGTGCCAGCACCCGGTAGAAAAACGAATCGCGATGCGTCTGTAGCGTGCGCGGCAAGAGGAAGTCGGTCACCCAATTGAACAGCCCTAACAGAATGGCAATCGAGCCAGCCACAGGCACAACCACTACAAGCCCGGCAAAGAAGGATTTGCGCAGGGACGGCCAAAGGTTGTTGTTCATCACCCGAGCATTCTAGCCGGAACGAGCAAATCTCGCAAGCAACCGCCGCTCGGCGACCCGCATTCGCCGACGCTGGGCCGGCGTGCGATCGTCGTAGCCATGCAAGTGCAGAATACCGTGGATGACGTAGAGCGCAAGCTCACGCGCCGGCGTCGTGCGATACCGGCGCGCGTGGGTGAAGGCGTGATCCACGGAAATAATCAGCTCGGCTTGCCCATCCCCGTAATCGAACGTCAGGATATCGGTCGGCCCGGGCGTGTGGTGATATTGCTGATTGAGCGCGGCCATCTGCCGGTCGTTGACCAGGACGATGCTGAGCGACTTGGTGGAGGTGTTAGTGAATCCGGCGACGGACCGGAGCCGGTTTGTGTTGACTGGCCGGCGTTGCCGGTTGCGGACTTCGACGGTCACGGCTTGCCGTTACCGGACTGTTGCCGGCGCCGCTCGCGTTCCTCTTTGAACTTCGCGTAGGCGCCGATAATCTTCTGGACGAGTTCGTGGCGCACGACGTCCTTCTCGTCGAAATATACAATCGCCAGGCCCGGAATATCTTTGACGATGTCCTGCACCTCGATCAATCCGGAGGTCTTGTGTCCCGGCAAATCCACCTGTGTGATGTCGCCGGTAATCACGACCTTCGAGTCGAATCCCATACGCGTGAGAAACATCATCATCTGCTCGCTCGTCGCATTCTGCGCTTCGTCGAGGATGACGAACGCATTGTTGAGCGTACGGCCGCGCATGTAGGCTAGGGGCGCGATCTCGATGACGCCGCGCTCGGTGTTGCGCTGGATCTCGTCCGGATCCATCATGTCGTAGAGCGCGTCGTACAACGGCCGGAGGTACGGCGACACCTTTTCTTCAAGTGTGCCCGGCAGAAAGCCCAGTGCCTCACCGGCTTCCACGGCGGGCCGGCAGAGGATGATGCGGCGGACTTTTTCGTCGCGCAGCGCGTTCACGGCCATCGCCATCGCCAGATAGGTCTTGCCGGTGCCGGCCGGGCCGATGCCGATGACGACATCGTGATTGCGGATGGCCTCGATGTAATTCTTCTGGCCGATGGTCTTCGGCGCGATGGGGCGTTTGCGTTTGGAGACTTCGACGCGGCCTTCGTTCAACTCTTGCATCCGCAGCGGTTCGCCCCGCAAGACGGTGCTGACGGCGCGACTGAATTCGGCCCGGCGCAGCGCGGTGCCACCATTGATAGCGCGCTGGAGTTCCGAGAACAGTTGCTTGGCCTTGTCGATCCCCTCGCGCTCGCCTTCGATGTTGATCCAGTCTTCGCGGGCGCTGACGCGGATACCGAGGAGGTCTTCGACGAGCCGGAGGTTTTTGGGTTCGTTGCAGTACAGCGATTGCGCCAAGCGGGCGTTGTCGAAATGAAGGGTCTCGCTGGCCATGCGAGCTAGAGATTAGCCTCCCGGTTCACGCGGCACGATACCTCATCTGCCAGCCCCCTGCAACTCACCGCTAGTCCCACGGGATGATCAGCACCTGGCCGGGATGAATCCGATTCGGGTTCTTGACCTTGTCCTTGTTGGCCCGGTAAATCTTCGGCCACTTCAGTGGGTTGTGATAGACCCTGCCGGCAATCTTCCACAATGAGTCGCCTTTCCTGACGACGTATTTCGTTGGCCGGTCGGCCTGCTCGATCTTTGGCGGTTCGCTCTCCACGATGGCCGGCACCTGCGTCACTGGCGGCAAAGGTGTAATCTGCGCCTCGACGACCGGCTCCGCCTCAGCCGTCGGCTTGCCGACGAGGTAACCACGATTGCCCCACTGGCCGCGGTCCACCCAATAGTGCTGCCGCCAGTTCGGGTACCTCTCCTTCACGAAATCGGCCCACTCGGGTTCGAGCGCCGGTTGCTCGACCACTTCGAGGCCCTTGAGAAACTCGGTCTTCTGCTGCTCGTTGATCGGCTGCAGG
Organism: uncultured Verrucomicrobiota bacterium; assembly: GCA_964566575.1. Taxonomy (GTDB): domain Bacteria; phylum Verrucomicrobiota; class Verrucomicrobiia; order Palsa-1439; family Palsa-1439; genus CAZMKD01. The sequence goes on along the minus strand of CAZMKD010000042.1, from coordinate 289 downwards.
TTCTTCTGTTTGGTCGCGCACCCGGCCAACACCAAAACGCCGACTGCGAACACAAGAAATCTATGTGAAATCGCCATCATATTACTACGTCCTCCTTGCATTAGACTGCGCTGCGTATAGCACCAAGAATCACGTCGAGTCAACGCTTTTTAGGGCTATGTACGTGACTCCACCAGCTACTACCGCTTGTGATGCGGGAGCGAATCGAATGGAACCGGTGAAACCTGAACCGCCTGCTGTGCCAAACGATAGAACAGTTTTCCCCGCGAGGCGGACTTGCGCCGGTTGA
>CAZMKD010000041.1:0-3220 GCA_964566575.1 uncultured Verrucomicrobiota bacterium | reverse complement strand
TAAGATAAATTATATTCACTTAATAACTGTGCTAGCATTTCAGATTTTTCAACAGTAGTCGTTCCAATTAAAATAGGTTGCCCTGTTTCATGAATTTGATTACAAGTTTTAGCAATTGCATTCCATTTTGAAAATTGATCTTTGTAAATTAAATCTGGTAAATCTTTTCTCTGAATTGGACGTGCTGTTGGAATATTACTTACAGATAAATTATAAATTTTCTCAAACTCAATTTCTGCTGTTTTCCCAGTTCCGGTCATTCCAGATAATTTAGGATATAATAAAAAGAAATTTTGATATGTTATATTAGCTACGGTTTCAGTTTTTTGACGAATTGGTAAATTTTCTTTTGCTTCAATAGCTTGATGCAAGCCATCACCCCAACGACGGTCTGGCATTATTCGGCCTGTGAACTCATCTACAATAATTATTCTATTATTTTGAATAATGTAATGAACATTATTAAAATAAAGCGTATTTGCTTTAATAGCATTAATTATATATGGTATCCAAGGATCTCGTGGATCATATAAATCTTGAATGCTTAAAATCTGTTCAATTTGTTTACTACCTGCATCAGTTAAAAGAACATTTTTATTTTTTTCATCAATTTGATAATGAGTATTTAATTCTAAATACTCTGTAATTTCTGCAGCCACGATATATTTTTCGATTGGTGTTCGAGTATTATTTGAAATAATTAAAGGCGTTTGAGCTTCATCGATTAAGATGGAATCAACTTCATCAATAATACAATAATTAAAAGGTCTTAAAACAAGATCGTTTGTGTTTAATGCCATATTATCACGAAGAAAATCAAATGTAACTTCATAATTTGTTACATAGGTTATATCAGCCGCATAATTTTTTTTTCGCTCAATTGTTGACATTCCTTCCTGAATTAAACCTGTATTTAATCCTAAAAATCTATAAACTTGACCCATTGACACTTGATCACGATTAGCTAAATAATCGTTTACTGTAACAATATGAACTCCTTTTTTCGTCAATGCATTTAAAAATCCTGGTAAAGTTGCTACAAGCGTTTTACCTTCCCCAGTTTTCATTTCTGCAATTTTTTTATCATTTAAAACAAGTCCACCAATTAATTGAACGTCAAAATGTCTGAGTCCTAAAATTCGACGACTTGCTTCACGTGTTAGTGCAAAAGATTCAGCAATTAACGGATCTAAATTTTGTTTTATTTCATATTGTTTTTTTAATATCAAACTTTTAGCCCTTAATTCACTATCGGTTAAAGTTCCAAATTTATCTTCTAAGATATTAATTTGACTAACTAAATTTTGATATTGATTTAGTAGTGAATTCTTGTTAAAGGGATTATTTAACATGTTAAATTATTTAAATATTTCTATTTATTATCTACAATATTTATACATTTCTTTCTTGTATCTTTGATACTAAATTCTACAGTTCCATCAGTTAATGCAAACAAAGTAAAATCTTTTCCACATCCAACATTTAAACCTGGCTTAAATTTCATTCCTCTTTGACGAATTAAAATATTTCCAGCACGTACTTTTTCACCACCAAAACGTTTTACACCAAGTCTTTTTGCATTTGAATCTCGACCGTTTTTTGTACTACCAGCACCTTTTTTATGTGCCATAATTCTAACTCCTAATTGATTTTAATTTACTATTTTATTTTAATTTACTAGAATATCTTCAATAAGAACTCTACTGATTTCTTGTCTATGGCCTTGTTTTTTTCTTGTTTTTTTCTTTGGTCGCATTTTATAAACAATTGTTTTCTTTCCACGTAAATGTTCTAATATTTTTCCTTTTATTTCTACACTTTCTAAATAGGGTTTCCCTATAAGAATATTACCATCATTATTTAATAATAAAACACGGTTTAAACTAATTTCTTTGCCTAGTTCAGTAGGAATTCGATTGAAATCATAGTATTTCCCTTTTTCAATCCAAAATTGTCTACCACTAATTTCGACAATTGCATATTTCATAATGTAAACTAATTTATTTTTATTTAAACTTATAATACTAAACTTTTTTTGAAACCGTCAACTTTTTTAGAATTATCTTTTAATTTTGTAAGTCACCTTTTAATTTTGCTAATTCATTGTAAAAAAAGTTAAAAGCTTTCGATTTATAACATTCGGGATTGCTTATAATAGATAAAGTTCTGGTAATCCGAATATTTTCAATTTTTAAAATTTCAATTGTTTTTAGTTCAATTTCTTTTTCAATAGCAGAGGAAGATACAAATGCGGCCCCTAATCCTAAGCTAACTGCGGTTTTAATTCCTTCAATTGAATTTAATTGCATAATAATTCTTAATTGATTGATTTCAATTTGATTTTGAGTCAATCTAGTATCAATAAATTTTCTTATTGTTGAATTAGAATTTAATGTTATAAAATTTAAATGATATAAATCTTTTTTAGTAATTTGTTTTTTTTCTGCAAAAGGATGAGATTTGGAGATAATTAAACTAAATTCATCTTCAACAAAATCTTCAATATTAAGATTTTTTTTTAATTCTTCAGGTATTTCACCACCTACAACAGCAATGTCAATTTCTCTATTCCTTAGATTTTTTGCAATTATTCGTGTTGAACTTACTTGAACATTTAAATTTATCTGAGGATAAGTTTGAGCAAAGAATGCTAATACTCTAGGCATTAAATAAGTTCCAATTGTTTGACTTGCTCCTACTGTTAAATTACCTCTTTCTCCATTTTTCAAGTCGATTATCGCACGACAACTTTCTTCACATAGTGCTAAAATTCTTTCTGCGTATTGTAGAAAAACGGTTCCATTCTCGGTTAAAGAAATCTTGTGATTTTCTCGGTTTAAAATATTAATACCAAGATTTTTTTCTAACGTTTTAATTTGTTTACTTAATGAAGGCTGAGAAAGATATAGCAATTCTGCAGCTTTTGTAAAATTTTTCTCCGTTGCAACTGCTTTTAAAATCCGTAATTGTTGAAGTGTAAAAGGAAGCATATTAATTGTAATGTAAATTAGATAAATAAATCTATTAAATTACGGGTGGAGAGACTCGAACTCTCAAAACAAAAGTTACTAGGACCTAAATCTAGCGCGTCTGCCAATTTCGCCACACCCGTTTTCAATTTTTGTTTAAATGGTTTTTTATTATTTACGTTCAATTACAATATATATTTGATTGTTAGAAATCTAAAATTTTATTATTGACTTAATTTTTTCTTATATAC
>CAZMKD010000040.1:0-33691 GCA_964566575.1 uncultured Verrucomicrobiota bacterium | reverse complement strand
GTCGGCGTGCACACCAACACGCAGAACAACCTCATTGTGGCCCAGGCGCCGGGGCAATTGGTCATCAGCCCCGCCAGTCACCCTTTCGGCGCCGTCACCATCGGCCAGACCAACACGCAGTCGTTCTCGGTCATCAACATCGGCGATCTCTCGATCAGCGGCACGGTTACCACCGCCGCGCCCTACCGGGTCGTCAGCGGCACTCCGTACACAATCGCGGGCGGCCAGACCGGGACTGTGATGGTCAGTTTCATCCCGGTCACCACCGGCCCGTTTAACACCAACGTGATTTTTGCCAGCAACGGTGGCAATTCAACCAACAGCGTGACCGGTGCCGGGATCGCCGCGGGCCAGATTGGCGTCAGCCCGGCGACGCTGAACTTTGGCAACGTCGCCACCGGCTCCAATTCCCAAGCGGTCTTCACCGTGACAAATACCGGTGGCACGACAGTCACCAACGGCACCGCCACGGCGACCGGAGGACCTTTCTCCGTCGTCTCCGGCAGCCCGTTTACGTTGCCGCCGAGCGGCTCGGCCAATGTCGTTGTGCAATTCGCCCCGGTGGCCTCCGGTGGATTCACCAACAGCGTGGTATTCGCCACGGCCAATGGCGGCAACTCCACCAACACCGTGATCGGCATCGGCGCCAATGTGCCTAGCGCCAATTTCACCGGCGCGCCGACCAACGGCGCTGCGCCATTGGCGGTGACCTTCACTGACACCTCGATCGGCACGATCACCAACCGCAACTGGAATTTTGGCGACGGCACGACCAGCAACACGACCTTGACCAGTCTGACGCACAGTTACACGGCCGCCGGTACGAACACCGTCCGGTTGATTGCGAGCGGACCGGTCGGGGTGAGCACGAACACTCGCAACAACTACATCGTCGTCGTCAATGCGCCGCAGTTGGTGGTCAGCCCCTCGAGCCGAGATTTCGGTCCGGTCACGATCGGCCAGACCAACACGCTGTCATTCACTGTGACCAATCCCGGCGACCAGACGCTGACCGGCACAGCCACGGCACCCGCGCCGTTTGGGGTCAGCAGCGGCAGTCCGTACACGGTCCTCGCCGGGCAGTCGGGAACGGTGAACGTGAGCTTTATGCCCGCGGCGGCCGGGCCGTTCAACGCGAATGCGGTGTTTACCAGCAACGGCGGCGTCTCGACGAACGCGTTGACCGGCGTCGGGTTGACGGCGGGTCAACTGGCCGTCAGTCCGACCGCGCTGGACTTCGGGACAATAGCGACGGGAACGACTTCGCAACGGGTTTTCGTGCTCAGCAATGCCGGCGGCACGGCAGTCACCAACGGCGCGGCCACAGTGACCGGCGGACCGTACACGGTCGTGGCCGGCAGTTCGTTCATCGTGCCGGCAAGCGGCTCGACGAACGTGACGCTGGCGTTTGCGCCGGTGGCAGCCGGTGGTTTCACCAACAATGTGATTTTCACCACCGCCAACGCCGGTAACTCGACTAACGTCCTGACAGGCACTGCCGCAGTCGTGCCGCTGGCGTTGTTCAGTGCCGCGCCGAGCACCGGCGCCGCGCCGCTGGTGGTGACGTTCACGGACACTTCGACCGGTACGATCACCAACCGCAACTGGGATTTCGGCGACGGCGCGAGCACCAACATCGTCGGCACATCCATTGCACACACCTACGCCACCGGCACGAACACTGTGCGCCTGGTCGTTACCGGGCCCGTCGGCCTCAGCACGAACACACAGAACAATCTCATCGTCGCGCTCAATCCGCCGCATCTGGTGGCCAGCCCGGCCACCCGCGATTACGGTTCGGTCGTCATCGGCCAGACCAACGTGCAGGCGTTCTCCGTGATCAATACCGGCGATCTGTCGCTGACCGGCACGGCGACGGTTGCCGGACCGTTTGCGGTGGCGAGCGGCAGCCCCTACAACGTGGCGCCGGGCCAGACCGGCACCGTCAACGTGAGTTTCCTGCCGCTAGCCGCCGACAGCTTCACTAACAACGTCATCTTCACCAGCAACGGTGGCGGCTCGACCAACCGCGTCACCGGCATCGGCCTGACACCGGGGCAGATGCTCGTCAGTCCCAACACCCTGGACTTCGGCACGATTGTGACCGGCACGACCGCGCAAACCAGTTTCACCGTCAGCAACACCGGCGGCTCGAGCCTGAGCGGCAGCGCCGCCGTGGCGCCGCCGTTTGTCATTGTACAGGGCAGCCCGTTCACACTGGCCGGCGGCGGGTCCACCAATGTTGTCGTCAGCTTTACACCGCCGAGTCCGAGCAGCTTCACCACGAACGTCTTCTTCACCAGCACCGGCGGCGACTCCACCAATGTGGCGACCGGCACTGGCGCGGTCGTGCCCACGGCGTCGTTCAGCGCAACGCCGACCAATGGGGTCGTGCCGTTTGCGGTGACCTTCACCGACACGTCGACCGGCACGATCACCAACCGCAATTGGAGTTTTGGCGACGGCGCGACGACGAACCTCAACGTCGGCTCGGTGGCGCACACGTACACCGTGGCCGGGACGAACACGGTTCGCTTGATCGTGCAAGGCCCGGTGGGCGCGAGCACGAACACGCAAACCGGCTTGATCGTCGGCATCAACCCGCCGCAATTGGCCGTCAGCCCGGCCAGCCGCAACTTCGGGCCGGTTGCGGTCGGACAATCGAACACACTCGCGTTTTCCGTTATCAACACCGGCGCCGCGACGCTGACCGGTACGGCCGCGGTTCCAGCTCCGTTTGCGGTCGCGAGCGGCAGCCCGTACAACGTGGCTGGGGGAGCGACCGGGACGGTGAACATCAGCTTTGCGCCCGTGTCGGCCGGCACATTCAGTAACGATGTGGTTTTCGCCAGCAACGGCGGCAATTCGACCAACCCCGTGGTGGGGATCGGAGGATTTACGCCCGCGGCCAGCTTCAGCGGCAGCCCAACCAACGGTTTGGCGCCGCTGGATGTGAACTTCACCGACACATCGGCCGGTACGATCACCAACCGCTTCTGGAACTTCGGCGACGGCTTCGCGTTGACCACCACCGCCACCAGCGTGGCGCATACGTATGGTGCGGCCGGGACGAACACTGTGACCTTGATTGTTGCCGGTCCGACCGGTGCGAGCACCAGCGCGATACCCGCTTACGTGGCCGTGCTGGCGTTTCCGCCGGGCGATGTCAATGGCATGTTCGAGGTCACCACGGGCGACTCGCTGTTGATCAACCAGGTCGCCGCCGGATCTCGCGTGACCAACAGTCCGGCATTCTCGGGCGGCGGCTACGCCAACGGCGATGTGAACCAAAACGGAACGGTCACGTCGGGCGACGCGCTTCTGATCAACCAGCAGGCCGGCGGGTTGCGCGACTTTGTCGTGACCAGGATCCTGCCGCCTTCGCGCAGCAGCAACGTGCCCACGGCCGTGACCGTTTACGGCATCGGCTTCCCGGGCAGCGTGACCGGTGTGACCCTGGGACCGCCGGTCAATTTGACCTTGAACAATGTGGTGGTTCTCAACGCCGAGCAAATCCAGGCCGTCGTGCCGGCAGGCGGCGGACTTGGGACCGGCACCGTCAGCGTTGCGGCCACATCGACCAACGGCGTCATTACCTTCGGGAGGTTTATCAACCAATGAAAATGAGCTTGCTACTTACGGCTGTGATTTTGGCGACCAACACACTGGCCGCCACCATCAGCTTGACCACAACCAATGTCGGCAATGGAAATAACTTCTCCATGCCGTTGACCGTCGACAGCGGCACGTCGGCGCTGGGGGATTACACCGTCACCATCAGCTTCCCCACCAATCTGCTCCAGTTGACCGGCGTGCTCGGCGGCAACGGCGAATTCTCGTCGCCGCCGGCCACCGTGAACTCCAACACCGCCGGCCAAGTCACCTACGTCCACCAGCAGACGACGAGTCTGACATCCCCGACCGGCACGGTCGTCGTCTCGCGCCTCAGCTTCACGGCGATCGGCGCCGGCGGCAACACCGCCCCCTTGACCATCCTGAACCCCAGCGCCAACAACACGGACGCTTTCTCGCTTCCGATTACCAGCACCAACAACGGCGCCGTCAACATCCTCGCCGCTCCGGTCGCCGCCTTTACCGGCAGCCCGACCGTCGGACTGCATCCGCTCACGGTCACCTTCACCGACACATCGACCGGCAACATTACCAACCGATTCTGGACGTTCGGCGACGGCGGCAACACCAACACGCTCGCCACCACCGTGCAGTACACGTATCCGCTGGCCGGCACCAACAGCGTCGTCCTCACCGTCTCCGGCATCGGCGGCACGAACACCTTGCTTCGCGCCAATTACATCATCGTCACCAACAAAGCGCCTCAGCTCGCGGTCGCCCCGCTCAGCCAGGCGTTTGGCTCGGTCACGATCGGCCAGAGCAACACGTTGTCGTTCCAAGTCATCAACCTGGGTGAACTCGTGATGACCGGCAGCGCGACGGTGGCCGGGCCGTTTGCGATCAGCAGCGGCTCGCCCTACAGCGTGGCCGGCGGCGCAACGAGCACGGTGAATGTGACGTTCAGTCCCGTGATCTCGGGCTTGGCCAGCGCCAACGCCATCTTCACGAGCAATGGCGGCGCTTCGACCAATGCTGTGACCGGCACCGGTCTGACGCCCGCCAGCATCACGGTCACGCCGGCCTCTGTGAACTTCAGCACGATTGCGACCGGCACGACGGCGCAGTTGAGTTTGGTCATCACCAATACCGGCGAATCGGTGTTGAGCGGCACGGCGGCGATTACCGGGGGGCCGTTCACGATCCTGAGCGGAACGCCGTACACAGTGGCCGGCCTCCGCTCGACGAATCTGCTTGTCCGTTTCGCGCCGCTGACGGAAGCCACATTCAACAACAGCGTCACCTTCTCCAGCAACGGCGGCGCTCGGACCAATGCGTTGGTCGGCACGGGCGCGATCGTTCCCTCGGCCAGCTTCTCCGCCAATCCGGTGTCCGGTCTCACGCCGTTGACGGTCACGTTCACCGACACATCGAGCGGCACGATCACCAATCGCAACTGGAGCTTCGGCGACGGCGGCACGACCAACACGCTGGCGACCTCGATGCTGCACACCTATACCGTGTTTGGCAGCAACACCGTGCGGTTGATCGTGAGCGGCCCGGTCGGCGTGAGGACCAACACGCAGGCCAACCTGATCGTCGCGGTCAAACCGCCGCAGTTGTCCGTCAGCCCGGCCAGCCGCGATTACGGCACGCTCGCCGTCGGCAAGACCAACACGCTCGCGTTCACGGTGGCCAACCTCGGCGAAGGAGTGTTGACCGGCACCGCGGCCGTGGCGGGACCGTTTGCGGTCAGCAGCGCCAGCCCGTTCTTTGTGGCCGGCAATCAGACCGGCACGGTCAATGTGAGCTTCATCCCGGTCGGGGCGGGGCCGGTCACTAATCAAGTCGTGTTCGGCGGCAATGCCGGTAGCTCGACCAACCCGGTCACCGGCATCGGAGCGTTTGTGCCTTTGGCCGGCTTCAGCGCCAGCCCGACCAACGGCATTGCGCCGTTGAACGTGACATTCACCGACAGCTCGAGCGGCACGATCACGAATCGCGTTTGGAATTTCGGCGACGGATCGAGCCTGACCACGACGGCGGCCGGCGTGTCGCACACCTATGGCGTGGCCGGTACCAATACCGTGACGCTTATCGTCACCGGCCCCGTGGGCGTGAGCACCAATACCGCGTTGGTCACCGTGCTCGTCTATCCGCCGGGCGACGTCAACGGCACGTTCACAGTCAACACGGGCGACTCGCTGTTGCTCAATCAAGTGGCCGCCGGCTTGCGCTTAACCAACAGCGTCGTGTTCCTCGGCGCCGGTTATGCCAACGGCGATGTGAACCAGGATGGCGCGGCGGGCACCGGCGATGCGCTCTTGATCAACCAGCAAGCCGCTGGCTTGCGCTCCTACATCGTGACGAAGATCCTTCCCGGCTCGCGCAGCAACAACGTGCCCACCGCGGTCACCATCTATGGCGTCGGCTTCCCGACCAACACGGTCACGGGCGTGACCATCGGCGCGCCGATCAACCTGGCGTTAAGCAGCGTGGTGGTCATCAGTCCGAATGAAATCAAGGCGGTGGTGCCGGCAGGCGGAGGCTTGGGCACCGGCACCGTCAGCGTCGCGGCGACACCGACCAATAGCGTCGCGTCCTTCGGCAAATTCATCAATCAGTGAAAACCATGAAACGGCTCATTCTGATACTCGGTTTGGCGTTGATCGTGACTGTCGCGCAGGCGGCCACAATGCAGTTGGGCAGCACGAACGTCGGCGCAAGCGCAAGCTTCTCCGTCCCGTTGACCATTAACAGCGGCGCAAGCGCGCTGGGTGGTTACGCCCTGACGGTGATCTTCAACACCAATGTCGCGCAATTCGTCAGCGTGCAGGGTGGCGACAGTGAATTTGCGGCGGGGCCCGGTACGATTAACACCACCGTGCCCGGTCAGGTGCGCTACATCCACCAGCAAACCTTCAGCACGACTTCGCCGACAGGGACAATCGTGGTTTCGCGGATCAACTTCAATGCGGTCGGCGCGCCCGGCAGCAGTTCCTCGCTGACCATCTCCAACGCCAGCGCCGACGATACCGACGGCTTGGCGCTTTCGCTCCCCAGCATCACCAGCGGAAGCGTGAACATTTTGTTCCCGCCGCAGATTTCAGTCAGCCCGGCCAGCCAGAACTTCGGTGCGGTCACTGTCGGCCAGACATTTACGCTGCCATTCCAGGTGGCCAACCTCGGCGGGCAGACGCTGACCGGCACGGCCACGGTGGGCGGCCCGTTTAGCGTCAGTAGTGGAATCCCGATCAGCGTGCCCGCCGGTCTGACCGGCACGGTCAACGTCACCTTCAGCCCCGTTGCCGCCGGCAGCTTCACCAACTTGGTGATCTTCACCAGCAATGGTGGCGCGGCGACCAACACGGTGACCGGCACGGGCCTGACACCGGGACAGATGGTCGTGAGCCCGTTCAACTTGAACTTCGGAACGCTCGCCACGGGCACGACCATGCAGGCGAGCTTTGTCGTCACGAATACCGGCGGCTCAGCGTTGAGTGGCACGGCCAACATCGGCGCGGGCGCATTCGCCGTCGTGTCGGGAAGTCCGTTTAACCTGGCCGGGTTTGCCGGTACGACTGTGGCCGTGAGTTTCACACCATCGGCTGCTGGCTCGTTCAACGATGCGGTGGTGTTCGACGGCACCGGCGGTGTCTCCACCAATCCGGTGAGCGGGCAGGGGGCCATCATGCCGGGCGCCAGCTTCAGCGGCACTCCGACCACCGGCGTGGTGTCGTTTGCCGTGACCTTCACCGATGCGTCCTCCGGCACGATTACGAATCGATCCTGGAGTTTCGGCGATGGCGGCACTCTCGACACCGCCGCCACGTCCGTGATGCACACCTACAGCGTACCGGGCTCGTACACCGTGCGATTAATCGTCAGCGGCCCGGTCGGCGTCAACACCAACACGCGGCCGAACTACATCCGCGCGCTCACGCCGCCGCAATTGGTCGTCACCCCCGCCAGCCGCGATTTCGGCGCGCTGACTCTTGGGCTGACCAACATGCTCTCGTTCAACGTCATCAATACCGGCGAAACGAATCTGACCGGCAGCGCCGCGACCGCCGCGCCATTCACGATTGCAGGAGGAAGTCCGTTCAACGTGCCGGCCGGTGGGACCGGCACGGTTTCGGTCAGCTTCATCCCGACCAGCCCCGGCACGGCCAACGGCAATGTCGTGTTCACCAGCAACGGCGGCGCCTCCACGAACGGACTGGTCGGTGTCGGATTGACCGCGGGCCAGATCGGTGTAAGCCCGGTCGCTCTGCACTTCGGCTTCGCGGCGAACGGTTCGTTCACGCAAGGCGTCTTCACGGTGACCAACGGCGGCGGCAGCACTGTCAGCAACGGCGCCGCGACCGTCGGCGCGCCCTATAGCATTGTCTCCGGCAGTCCGTTCAGCTTGCCGGCGGGCGGCTCGACCAATGTCGTGGTCCGGTTTAGTCCGGTCGCGGTCGGCGGCTTCACCAACTCGATCATTTTCAACACCGCCAACGGCGGCGCTTCGACGAACACAGTGACCGGCAGCGGCGCCGTCGTTCCGATCGCCAGCTTTACCGGCTCTCCGACCAATGGCGCGGCGCCGTTGCAGGTGACGTTTACGGACACTTCGGCCGGCACGATCACCAACCGGTTCTGGGAATTCGGCGACGGCGCGACGACCAACACTCTAGCCACGACGTTGACGCACACCTATGCGAACGTCAGCACCAACACCGTCCGCTTGATTGTCAGCGGCCCGCTCGGCGTGCACACCAACACGCTGCCCAATTACATTGTGGCGGTGAATCCGCCCGCGATGCAGATTACGCCGGCCAGCCATGACTTCGGACCAGTGGCACTCGGCGCGACCAATGTGCTGACATTCTCCGTCATCAACAATGGCGACCTCAACCTGACCGGCACCGCGGCCACCACGGCCCCGTTTGCCATCCAGGCCGGCAGCCCGTTCGCAGTGATGCCGGGCAAGACGGGCACGGTGTCGGTTGCGTTCGCGCCGGTCTCTGCCGGCACGTTCAACGGCAACGTCATTTTCAGCGGCAACGCCGGCGTCTCGACAAACGCTGTGACCGGCGTCGGCGCCGTCGCCCCCGGCGCCGAATTCAACGCGGCACCCACCGCCGGCAACGCTCCGCTGACGGTGACGTTTACCGATACGTCCACCGGCACGATTACCAACCGGTTCTGGGACTTCGGCGACGGCGCGACCACGACCACGGTGGCAACCGTGCTGACGCATGTGTTTGAAATGTCCGGTACGAACACGGTGCAGTTGATTGTGGCCGGCCCGCTCGGCACGAGCACCAAGACGAAACCGGATCTCATCAGCGTGACGAAACCGCCGCATCTGGTTGTCACCCCGCCATCCATCGATTACGGGGCGATCGAAGTCAACACCTCCGTGCAAGGCGTGTTCACCGTCACCAATACCGGCGACACGCCGTTGAGCAATGGCACCGCGGTCGTGACGGCCGGGCCGTTTGTGGTCGTGGCCGGCAACACCTTTGATCTGGCCGGCGGCGCGTCGATCAATGTGGTGGTCAGTTTCATCCCGACATCTCCCGGCACGTTCACCAACGCGGTCGTGTTCAACAGCGCCAACGGTGGCAGCTCGACCAATCCGGTGATCGGCACAGCGGCGGCAATCCCTGTCGCGGATTTCACGGCGACGCCGCTCGAAGGGCTGGTGCCGTTGACGGTCAATTTCACGGATGCGTCGAGCGGCGCGACTACCGGCCGGTTGTGGACGTTTGGCGATGGCGCGACGAGTACCGCCACAAACCCGTCGCATCAGTACACCGTTCCCGGCAACTTCACGGTGAGCCTGCAGGTGACCGGTCCCGGCGGGTCAGACACGATCACGAAACCGAATCTGATCCGGGTGGTGGAATCCAATCTGTTCGTGCGGCTGGTGGGCAGCTACTACGGATTGAGCATGGATGATCCGCCGACGTTCCAGAACAGCGGGCTGGTGGTCATGAAGATTGCCACCTCCGGCGCGTTCAGTGGGACATTCCAGCAGGGCAAGACGAAGACCAAGTTCGCCGGCACGTTCAATCAACTCGGTAACGCTACGACCACGGTCGCGCGGGTGGGGCTGCCCGTGATGACTCTGGCGTTGCACCTCGACAGCAGCGGGTCGGAGCAGGTGATCGGTGAGGCCACGATTGGCGGAACGAACGCATCGCTGTTGGCCAACCGCGATGTGACCAAGACCAGCCCATCGCCGCTCTCCGGCCGGCGGTTCACAGCGTTGGTGCCGGCCGACATTCATTCGGGAGGGGTGCCACTAGGCGACGGCTACGCGGTCGTCCTGATCAAATCGCCCGGCAAGGTCGGCCTGGCCGGCTACACGGGCGACGGGCAGAAGTTGAAACAGAAAGTGCCCATCTCGAAGTTCGGCACCTGGCCGATGTACGTGCCGATTTACAATGGGTTGGGCGGCATGTTTGGCTGGGTCACACATACCAACGCCGTCGGCGTCAGCGATTTCGAAGCGCCGCTGCACTGGCACAAGCCGGCCGTGGCGGGCTCCGCATTCTTCCCGGCAGGGTTTGTGGACGATGTCTTCATGGTAGGCTCACTCTACACACCGCCCGCGCCCGGTCAGCGTGTGTTGACGTTGTCGAACGGTGTGGACAACGCGATTGTGACCATCGGCGAAGGAAATGTGCCCACGCCGATCGTGACCGTGGTGACCGTTACCTCCGCCAACGGCGTCGTCAGCACGAACGTGACGATGAAGATCATCGGGCCGACCGGTTTGTTCAACGGCAAGTTCCAGCACGCGGGCACCGGTGGGACTGTGCCGTTCAAGGGCGCGGTGCTGCAGAAGCAGAACTTCGGGTCCGGCTTCTTCCTTGGCGTCAACCAGACCGGCTTCGTCAACTTCGAGCCCACACCCTAACGAGCTTTCTTGGGCGCCTCCTTGACAGTATTGGAGGCCTCTTCTAAACTCCACATGTGTCAACACCGCTGCCACACAATCTACGTGAATTGCTGACCCAGACGGGGCTTCTTTCCGATCCCAAGATAACCGAGCTTCTGGCGGCCCCGCGCACGCCCGGCGAGTCCTTCGTGGCGGCCCTCGTCAAGTCCGGTGCCGTGGCCGAAGAAAAGTTGTTGGAAGCGCTGGCGCAGGCGCTGCATTTGTCCTTCACGCGGATCACCGATAAGGAGATTGATCCTGCGGCCCAAGTCCGAGTGCCGACGAAAGTTGTGTTCCAACACAATATCATGCCGATGCGCGCGGACAATGGGACGCTGCTGGTGGCCGCCAACGATCCATTCAATCTCGCCATGCTCGAATCGATCCGCCTGGTCGCCAAGTGCCGCGTCCAATTGGCGCTCTGCACGGAAGCCGACATCGCCAAGGCGTTGAAGCGCTACTACGGCGTCGGCGCCGAGACGCTGGATGAGTTGATCCAGAAGAACGTCCTCGATCTCGACGCACCGCAGCAGATCACGAAGGAAGACCTCGAAAGCGGCGATCAGGAAGCCAGCGTCGTCAAGTTCGTCAACCAGATCATCTGGGAGGCGTTCAAGGAGCGCGCCACCGACATTCATCTCGAGCCGATGGAAAACGATTTGCGCATCCGGTACCGCGTGGACGGCGTGCTGCATCAGACACCGGTGCCGCCACAGTTGAAACGTTTCCAAGCGGCAATCATCTCGCGCATCAAAGTCATGTCCAACATGGATATCGCCGAGCGTCGTCTGCCGCAGGACGGCCGCATTAACGTCCGCAGCGGCGGCGCGGAGATCGACGTCCGCGTCTCGACGATCCCGACGGCGTATGGCGAGAGCGTCAGCTTGCGCTTGCTGACGCGCAGCAGCATTTTCCTCGGGCTGGAACATCTCGGCCTCAGCCACGATGACGAGAAGATCATCCGCAAACTCGTCGAATTGCCCCACGGCATCATCCTCGTGACCGGCCCGACGGGCTCCGGCAAGTCCACATCACTCTATGCGTTTCTTAGCACGATCAATTCCATTGACCAACGCATCATCACCATCGAAGACCCGATCGAGTACGAGTTGCCCGGCGTGAATCAGATGCACGTCAAGCCGGACATCGGCCTCACGTTTGCGAGCGGTCTCCGGCACATCCTGCGGCAAGACCCGGACGTGATCATGGTCGGCGAAATCCGCGACTTGGAAACGGCCGAGATCTCGATTCGTGCGGCGCTGACCGGCCACTTGGTGTTTTCGACCTTGCACACCAACGACGCGGCCGGCGCCATCACGCGTTTGCAAGACATGGGCATTGAACCGTTTCTTGTCAGCTCGTCGGTCGAGGCGCTCATCGCGCAGCGCTTGGTGCGTACGATTTGCAAGGCATGCAAGGAGGAATACCGGCCCGACGCCGAATTACTGCGTGAAATCGGCTTCCCGGTGGGCGACGGCAAGACAATGTTTTATCGAGGGCGCGGGTGCGAGGAATGCCGGTTCACGGGGTACAAGGGCCGGTGCGGCATCTATGAGATTTTGGTCATGCAAGAGAACTTGCGACCGCTGATTATCGAACGGGCGTCGTCCACCGCGCTCAAACAGTTGGCGATTGCCAATGGCATGAAGACGCTGCGCGATGATGGTTGGGTAAAGGTGAAACTCGGCATCACGACCGTCGAAGAGGTCGGGCGAGTTACCCAGGAAGACGAGGATTTGTCGGCCACGTGAGTTTGAGCGTGACCGGCCATCGTCCTGTCTAAACAACGATGCCCACCTTCCAGTACAAGGCGAAGACTCAGGCCGGGCAGCTCGTGTCGGGCACTCTCGCCGCAGGTGACCGGCGCACGGCATTGGCGGAACTGGGCCGGCGTGGTTATTTCCCTTTGCTGGTCGATGTCACGGAGTCCGAGGCCGAGAAGGCGAAGGTCGGCGGCGGCTTGCGGAGCCGGGTTTCGTCTCGGGATGTGATGTTGTTCACCCAGCAGCTTTCCAGTCTCCTGCGTTCCGGCATGTCGTTGAGCGACGCGCTGGGCGTGCTCGAACGGCGCACGCAGAAGAAAGCTGTTTCCGTCATCCTTGGCAGCCTGGGCAAGGACATTGTGCAAGGCGAGACGTTGTCCAGTGCGTTGTCCCGGCATCCACGGCTCTTTTCGAAGCTGTTCATCAACCTTGTCAAAGCCGGTGAGGCTAGCGGTACGCTCGACGAAGTGCTGGTGCGTTTGGTGAAACACCAGGAGCAAGCCGGCGAGATCAAGGAGAAGGTGGTTGGGGCGTTGATCTATCCGATCATCGTCGTGTGTGCCGGTATCGGCGCGATTATTTTTTTTATGACCTTCATGGTGCCGCGGTTCGTGGTGATGTTCCGTGAGATGCGAACGACGATGCCGCTGCCGACGCGGGTGTTGATCGCGATCAGCGACGCGTTCACGTCGTATTGGTGGATCGGCGCGGCGGCGATTGTCGCGGTCGTGGTGATCATCCGGCAACGCGCGCGCACTCCCGAGGGTCGGCTTTGGCTCGATTCGTGGCAGCTACGGTTGCCGGTCTTTGGCGGGATCGTGGAGGCAAACGCGTTCGGGCAGTTTGCGCGGACGCTGGCGACATTGTTGGATAACGGCGTGCCGGTGTTGACGGCGTTGCAGATCGTCGAGGACACGATGACCAACCGGATCATCGCCAACGAGATTCGTGAGGCGCGCACGCGCGTGACCGACGGTACGAGCATGTCGCAGCCGCTGGCGAAAGGGAAGGTGTTCCCACCGTTGCTTCTGGACATGCTGGCGGTGGGCGAGGAGAGCGGTGAGGTCGTGCCGGCGCTCAAGAACATCGCCGACATGTATGAACAGGAGCTGGCGCACAAGATCAAGATTTTCACGACGCTGCTCGAACCAGCCATCATTATCTTTATGGCGTTGATGGTCGGCTCGATCGTGTTGAGCATACTTATGGCCGTGTTCGACATCACGTCCGGTATCGGAAAGTAAGACGAGGAGAACAAAATGAATAGAACGAGACTTCAGTCCCGGTCAGGATTCACGCTGTTGGAAATCCTGCTGGTGGTCATCATCATTGGCATGTTGGTCGGCGTGGCGGTCGTCAAACTCGGTGGCCAGGGCGCGAAGGCAAAGGATGTAACGTGCCGTAGTCAGATCAATGCCTACAAGACGGCTCTGGGTCTGTACGAATTGCAGAATGGATTCTTCCCCAGCACGGAACAAGGACTGCAAGCGCTCATCACGCAGCCCTCAACCCCGCCGGCGCCATCGGAATGGAAAGGTCCATACCTCGACCCGCCGCAGATTCGCAAGGACCCGTGGGCGCATGATTTCATCTACAAGAATCCCGGCGTCAAGATCCCGAGCGGCTACGACCTGTACTCTCCCGGCCCCAACGGCGTCGAAGGCGACGAGGATGATGTCGGCAACTGGCAGTGAGCACATGCGGCCACGACACGCCTTCACGCTGATCGAGTTGAGCATCGCGGTGTTTATCCTGGCGTTGGTCGTGGCGGTGGCGATGCCGGCGTTTGTTCGCTCCTACAACAGCCAGCTCCTCGCGGAAACTGCGCGGACGTTCGCGACGACGTGCCAGTTGGCACGGGTGCAAGCCGTGACGCAACAGCGAAAGGCGACGTTACACATGGATTTGGAGCGGCAGGTGTTTTGGGTCACTCAGACCGCCATGGTTGGCGAGGGCGAGGAGGGCGACGAGCAGACGTTGAAAGTCTACGAATTGCCGAAACGCGTGACGATTGTCTCGGCTGAGCGGGTCGACGAGTCAGATCGTCAGGGAAGACTGGTGGAAGCCACTTTTTATCCGAATGGCACTTGTGATTCACTGACGGTGGTGTTCCGCGGGGTGGAGCGCGGCGGCTTGGGGGCAACACTCGATCCGATTACATGCCAGGCAATACCCTATCCAGTCCGGTGATGCGCGCACACAATCAACGCGGTTTCTTGCTGCTCGAGGTCATCTTCGCCGCGGCCCTCGTGGCGATCGCGATGTTTGCGCTGATCGAGAGCCTGAACCGCTGTCTGGCGGCTGCCCGCACGGTGCAGAGTTACACGATTGCGGAGAATCTGCTGGTCAACAAGAGCTACGAGTTTCGCGTCGAGCGCCCGACCGATTACCTCGACCAAGAGGGAAAGTTCGAGGACTACCCCGGCTATACTTGGACGCGTGCACTCGAGTTGACCGAGACGGAATTCTTGTGGAAACAGACGATTACCGTCTACTGGTGGGAACGCAGCAAACTCACCAGTGATTCGATCGTCGAATACAAGTACCTGCCCCAGAAACAGCAATGAACAAGCGCCGACAGACAGCCGCGTTTACATTGCTGGAGATCATGCTGGCGATCACGATCCTGGCTGCCGTGATGACAGCCGTGTACGTCACCTGGAGCGCGGGCCTCAGTGGGTGGAAACGCAGCGCCAGTGTCACCGAAAGTCTCCAGCGCGAACGCATCGTGATGGAGACGTTGGCAGAACTAACCCAGTCAGCCGTCTTTTTCAGTTCGGCAGAGATGTTGTATGGTATCGAGGGGCAGCACAGCGCGCAGACCGGCAACTCGGTCAGCTTCGTTACCGGATCGGATTTGCTTCTCCCAGCCAGCGAGACCATGGCTTCAGGAATGCGTCGCGTGACGATTTCACTCGGGCGTGACGCGCGCGGCAAGTCCTGTCTCATGATGGCGAACGCTCCCGCGCTCGAACCGGAGAGAGCACCGGACCCAATTAACCATGTCCTGTCCGCCGACGTGTGCGGGTTTGCAGTGCGTTACCGGGACCCTCGCAGCGGCGGATGGGCGGAGACATGGGAAGAACCCCAACTCATACCGGCCGCCATCGAGTACACCGTCGCATTCGGGGCGAACGACGGGCGCACGCCGCCCGTGATCGTCACCCGCGCAGTCGATCTTCCCATCGCGCAGTACACCCTCCAGAAGATGGGCGAGGCCATGTCGCAAGAGACCAAGGACTACAAAGGCCCGCCTGAACCGCTCCCTTTGGTCCCGTCCGCGGAGACCGAATGAACCCGCGCTTGACAGCCCGAACCGACGGGGTGGCGATGATCGTGGTCATGTGGGTGATCATGGTTTTGTCCTTGCTGATTAGCGGGTTTGCTTTCAGAATGCATGTCGAGACACAAGTGGCCTCTTTCAGTCGCAAGGAGCTGAAGGCGGAGATGCTGGCACGGTCGGGCATCGAAGTGGCACGGATGCAACTGATCCTCGACGAGAAATCGCCGACCGACGCGGGCTTCGATTCGCTCGGCCAAGCATGGGCCACGAATGAGGAGCTGTACGTGAACCACGAACTCGGTGACGGCAAATTTAACGTGATTGTCACGGATGAGGAGTGCAAGCTGCCGGTGAATCAACTCAATCGGGATGAGTGGAAGCTGCTCCTCGAAGTTCTCGACGTCGATCCCCTCGACAGCGACGTCATTGTCGATTCCGTTTTGGATTGGATCGACGAAAATGACCTTCACCATCTCAACGGGGCGGAGGATGATTACTACAGCGAGCTTGCACCACCATACCGGGCCAAGGACGGCCCACTGGATCGCGTCGAGGAATTGCTGCTCGTGCGCGGCATCACCCGAGAGATGTTCGAAGGCACGCCGGAGCAGGAGGACGAGCCGGAACATCCCGGGTTGAAGGATTTGCTGACGACAACCACTTCAGGACAGGTGAACGTCAACACCGCCTCGGCTCAGGTCTTGCAGGCCTTGTTTGGGTTGGACGATAGCCAAGTTGAAGTAGTCTTGGCGCGTCGGGACGGACAGGATGGCGTGGCTGGTACAGACGACGACCAACCTTTTCGTACCCCCGAGGATTTCTTTGGGTTGCTCGGCGCCAGCGGCTCCAAGACAGCGGTAATTGCGACGGTCAGCTCGACGTTCTTCCGTGTTCAAAGCACCGGCGAATGCGGCGGCGTAAAACGCACCATCAACGCCGTTCTGCACCGGCAAGGCGGCGACTGCGTCATCGTCAGTTGGAACGAATCGCGAGGCGGCTCATGAAGCCGGTCTTCCAAAAACCGCGCGGATGGGCGGCTGTGTTCTTCGGGGACACGACTCTCGAACTGACGACTGCCTGGCCGTCGGCGACCGGATTGAGTATCGACCGGCAAACCTCGGCACCATTACCGGCAGCGCAAGAAGGCGTCGACTCGTCGACTCGATTCGGGTCCGCCGTGCAGCAATTGCGCGCGCAGGTTGACCCGCGCGCACATCGTATCATTACCGCCGTCGGAGGCGAGGACGTGTTCTGCCAGATGCTGCGACTGCCCACTGCCGATGCCGGCGAACTCAAGCAGATGCTCGACCTGCAAATCGATAACCTCACACCGTTGCCGGCCGAGGATGTTGTCTACAGTTTCGAACTGTTGGAAACCACCGGCGGTGAAACACGCCTGCTGCTCGCTGTCGCCAGCAAGACGGCTGTTAACGAGCGCGTCGCGGCGCTGGAGGCCGCGGGGCTGCCCGCCGAGGTCGTGTGCGTAGACGCGCTGGCGGTCTTCCGCGAATTGTCACGACGCGAAGTGCTCCCGCGCGACGACAAACTCAATGCGCTTGTACTCGTCAGCCCATCGGCCACCAACATCATCATCCACTCGCGTGGCAATCTCGTCGCGCTCCGGTCGCTGGTGCTCGGATCGCACGGAATTGCCGAAGCGGAAACGCAGACAGCAATTCACGAGGAACTCCAACGCACGCTCGTTGCCACCGAAGTGGACCATCCCGGGGCCGAGACGGGCCGGGTGATGTTTGCCACGTGGAGCGACACGTTGCGCGAAGGAGTGGCGGAGTTGGCGCGGGGCTGGGGCGCGTCGGCCGAGTTTCTGAGTAACGGTTCGGCGCCGACGCCGAGCGTGAGCGTGTGCATGGAGACGGCGCGAGCCGGAGCCATCCGGTTGAACTTGCTGCCGGAGGAATGGCGTGAGCGCCGCCGGGCGGCCAAGCTGCGGCGCACGGTGATTCGCGGCGCGATTGCGGTGGCGTCCGCGTATGTCTTGGCACTACTCGTATTCCTGACCGCGATGGGTGTGCAGCAAGCCCGGGTGACCGGTCTACAAAGTAAGATCGCGGCGTTGCAGGGGAAGTACGACAACGTGCGCAAACTGCACAAGACGCTCGTCACCCTGCAGAAGCAACTCGATACAAAGTATTCCTCACTGGAAGTGTTGCGGGAAGTGAGCCTGCTGTTGCCGGACAACGTGAAGCTCAATGGCTTCACGTTCAAGAAAGACGATTCCGTCACGCTGCGCGCGCAGGCGCAATCGGCGGCGCTGGCGCACGAGTACATTAGCCGTCTGGAGAAGCGCGAGTTGTTCTCGAAAGTCACGACGGGAGCGGAACGCACCGAGCCGGGCACTGGCTTGACGAAGTTTGACGTAGTCTGTAGTCTCAAATCTGCGGCGCCCGCACCGGGCACGGGAGGTTCATGGCGTTAAATAAACGAGAGCGGACTTTGCTGATCGCCACCATCACGTTGGTCGTGTTGGGGCTCAATTCCCTGCTCGTCGCGCCACTCTTGGGAAAATGGCGGGTGCTGCGGGTTCGGTTGAACAGTCAGCGGCTAGAATTAGAAGGCATGCAGGCGACCGTGGCACGCAAGGCCGAATGGCAGGCAAGCTACGAAGAAATCAAGAAGAACGTCAAGCAATCGCAGACATACGAGACGGCCTCGGATGTCCTCAAGAAGATCGACGAAGTCGGCAGCAGCGCCGGCATCCTCATTCAGTCGCGACGCATGTTACGTGTGGAAACCCGCGATGTCTATCGCGACCTGCCGGTGCAGTGCAACTTCGAGTCCACGATCGAATCACTCGTCAAGTTTCTGTATGGTTTGCAGACGGCTTCTGGATTCATGACGGTCGAGAGCCTTGCTGTCACCGCTAAGGCTGATAACTCCAACATCCTGCGGTGCGACATTCAGATTCGCGCACTCGCCACCGCCACGGAGAAACCGGCATCATGATCCTACACGCGATACTTGGGTTCGGCCTGATCAGCAGCGTTGCTGGGGCGACCGAAACAGTAAATTTCGCACGGTATCAGCCGATCATCGACCGCTCGCCGTTCGGGCAGGTGCTGTCCGGCGCGGCGGAGCCGACTCCCAACTGGATGACTCGATTCACTTGGGGCGGCTTGGTAGTATCCAATTCCGGCAATGGCGCGGTTCAGGCGATCATCCTGGATAAAGAAGGCAATCGAACGTATTTCCGCGCCGAGGGCGAAGCGATTGATCCGGGCGTCAAGGTGCTCCGGATTGAGCGGCAACCACCAAAACTCGTACTCCAAAACGGGCTGGAGACGGGGACGTTGACATTCCAAGACCGCCCGACTGTGGCCGCCGCACCGGGCGCGCCTCCGCCGGGCGCACCCGCGACTGCACCGCCACCAACCATTCGAAGGATACCGTTCCGACGGGGAAATTGATGAGACAGATTTTACTAATCGTAGGGATTGTTTGCATCGTGGTGCTCTCGTGGAGTACCGCCGGCGCGCAAGACGTGACAGCCGACACCGAGAGCAATGCGGCACCGGCAGCGACGGCCGACACCGAGAGCAATGTGGCACCGGAAACGACGGCCTCTCCGGAGGAGCCAAGTCCCGCATCGACGGCAGAGCCCGCGCCGACAGTCATTCCGACGCCGGCCACCCCAGCTCAACCTCAGCGCCCGCCACCCCAGGTGCCGGCAAAGGCGCCGGCGAAACAAACGGTGGGCGTAATTGATTTTCAGGGCACGCCGCTGCAAGCGGTACTCGAATATTACGCCCAGAATCTGGCCAAGCGCTCCATCATCTCCGCGCCGAACCTGGCCGGGGTGATTTACTTTCGCAGCCAGTCCGACCTCACAATCGACGAAGCGCGGCAGGCGCTAGATACCGTGCTGGCGATCAACGGCATCGCAGTCATCCCGTTCGGCGAGAAGTTCATGAAGGTGGTTCAGATCGCCACCGCAAAACAGGAAGGCCTGCCATTCGGCGGTGAAGGCAAATCCCAGCCGTCGGCGGACACATTGATGACGCAGGTGATTCCACTCAAATATGCCGAGGCCACGGACGTTGTAGGCGCGATACAGCCCTACCTGCATGCCTACGGGCAGATCATTCCTCTGCCAAAATCCGGGTGCATTTTGATTACCGAAACAGCGGCGAACGTCAACCAGATGTTGGAAATCGTGAAGTTTATCGACGTTCCTTCGGCCTTGCGCATGGAGACGAGGGTGTTTGTGCTGGAGCACGCCAAAGCAGCGGAAGTTGTTCAACGGCTGCAGGCCATCATTTCGGAAACGCAGCAGATGGGTGCGCGTGCTAGCGCGCCCGGCCAGCCGACGCCTCAGCCGGCGCGGCAGCCGGTGCGGCAGCCGGTTCGCCCGGGGGCGCCAGCCGCGGCCACGGGCGGCAGCCCTGCGTCAGAGGAATCAATTGTCGAGGGCAAGGTGATTCTCACCTCCGATGAACGGACGAACAAGATTTTCGTGCTCAGTCGGCCGAGTAACTTCAAGTTCTTTGAGGACATCATCGCAGAGCTGGACTCAAAGGTTGATCCGGATGTCACGATGAAGGTGATTTTGCTCGATTACGCGACCGCCGAAGACACCGCATCCCTGATCAACTCGCTGATTTCCGGTGGCACGCCCACGACCACTTCCCGACGTACGACCGGCTCAAGCACGACGCGCCCGGCAGTGCCGCCGCCGCCGGTTGCTGTTTCGTCATCTGCCGGTGCGGGCGCGGCAGATATGGGCTTTTTGCAGTTCGCGCAAAGCGTGCGCATCCTGCCAGACCCGCGGACGAATTCGTTGCTGGTCATGGCCACCAAGGAAGACATGCTGCGCATCGAGCAGTTGATCAAGAGTATCGATTCGCCGGTCGCCCAGGTGCAGATTGAAGTGATTATCGCCGAGGTGACGTTGAACAATGAATTGGATGTCGGTGTGAACCTCTTCAAGCGGTTGTTCGATGAGGGACAGGTTTCCCAGGCCGGTGTCTCAGGAACCGGGGGGACGGCTCCCATCCAACTCCCCAAGGCCAGTGATCTGACGAGTGCTCTCATCAGCAATCTTCCGTCGGCCGCGGCTTTCGCGGGCAGTGGTGGGTTGACGTACTTCGCGACCTTTCAGAATCTGAAGCTCGACGCGGTCCTCCACGCGCTGGCGAGGACTTCCAAAGGTAAAGTGCTGTCCACGCCGGTGATCCAAACGATGGACAATCAAGAGGCCAGCATTCTGGTCGGGGAATCGGTCCCGGTCCCGGTCTCGCAGATTTCATCCCTTGTCGGCAATACCGGCACATTGGCCACGGGGCAACTGAACTCCAACATCGAATACAAGGATGCCGCCATCGAGTTGAAGGTCACTCCGCGGATCAATCCCAATGGCTACGTCCGGATGGATATCGAACAAAAGATAAACGATTTTGGCGCTCCAGTACTAGTGAATGGAACGCCCGTTCCGACGATTTCCAAGCGCGAAGCGAAGTCGTCGGTGGCGGTCCAAGACGGAAGCACGATCGCCTTGGGCGGATTGATCAAAGAGAACAAATCGGTGAGTGAGACCAAAGTTCCGTTTTTTGGCGATATCCCGTTTCTCGGGCAGATCTTTAAGAGCAAGACCACCGGCAAGATTCGTAACGAATTGATTATATTCATTCGACCGGTGGTGATGCGCACGGACACCGAAGCGGTCGCCGAGGCGCGCCGCCGCAGCCGTTTGCTAAAGGCCGCGGAAGAACTCGAGTTGGAAAAGCAATTCAGAAGCGGCCCGACCAATTCCACTCCACCATGGACGAATCTACTCACCGATGATGCCGGAGCACTCGAGACTGATCGGCACGACGCCAAAGTCAAGGCGCTGCAGGAGCGGGTCGAGCCTGCGAATTGAGAGCTGCAAAGGCCATCCTCGTCTACGCTGCCGCTGTCGTGGTGGTCGGTGCGCTTCTTGCCCCGTGGTTGTTCCGCCTCGTTCATCCATACCTGACGGATGTCCCGTTCCGTCGTGTGTTTAATCGCGTCATGCTCGGCGTCGCTGTCGTCGGCCTCTGGCCGTTCTTGCGAGCGCTTGGTATCCGGTCTTGGCGTGAAGTCGGCTACCTCCACACCTCGGCATGGTGGCGACACGTCCTGCTTGGCTTATTAATCGGGATCGTTTCGTTGTCAGTTGCAGGTGCATTACTGGTGGTGATGGGGTCCCGCTCGATCGTTGTGCCGGCCAGCGGTGTTGGGCATTGGCTTGGCTTTCTTGCTGCTGGGATCGCGGTGGCGGTGATCGAGGAGACATTCTTCCGTGGCGGACTGCAGGGCGCGCTGCAGCGAAGCCTGAGTGTGCCGGTCGCAATCTTCGTAACGAGCGCCGTGTACTCGGCTGTGCATTTCCTCAAACCCAAAGGTGCCGGTGTGGCAGCGGACACAGTGAACTGGCTCAGCGGCTTTGTCTATCTCGGTAAAGTGCTCACGCTCTCGTGGCGGGCGCCGGGCGTGGCCGTGGGCTTTGTCACATTGCTTCTGGCGGGCGGAATCCTCGGGGCAGCGTTTGCGCGGACGCGGGGATTGTATGTTTCGATGGGTATTCATGCGGGTTGGGTATTCACTCTAAAGGCCTACGCCAGGCTCACAAACGGCGCCAGCCTCGTGGACAACGTGCTCGTCTGGCCCGTATTAGCTTTCGTGTTATGGGTCTGCTGGAGAAAACTCAAACCGCTGCAGCCGTGAAGTGGCTAGGGCGCATTGTCGACCTCGTCTTCCCGCGCAATTGCCAGTTTTGCGCGGAGGCACTCACGGAGGAACATTGCGGCGTGATCTGTCCGGCTTGCCTGGCAAAGGCCAGGCCGATTGAGCCACCATTCTGTCAACGTTGTGCGCTGCCGTTTGCCGGCAAGCTGGACGAGCCGTTCGAGTGCGGGTACTGCACGAACCTAAGACTGCATTTCTCTCGCGCTGTGGCGGCGTGTCGGGCGGAGGGCGTTGTGCGCGACTGCATCCACCGGTTCAAGTACAATCGCGAAATGTACTTCGAACAGCATCTGGCCGATTGGTTGACCACCGCCGGCAAGCGTTGGATCGATTGGCAGCGAGTGGACGCCATCGTACCAGTCCCGCTCTATCCACGGAAAGAACGACAGCGCGAGTTCAATCAAGCGGAGCGTTTGGCGAGGGCGCTGAGCCGGGCAGTGGATGTGCCGGTAATGGCGAGACACTTACGACGTGTGAAGGAGACCAGCACCCAGACCCGTCTTGATGCGATCACGCGGCGCGCCAACGTGCGTAACGCGTTTGCGGCGCGGCAGGGCGCAGTTTTCGTGGGGAAGAGATTGGTGCTGGTGGACGACGTGTTTACGACTGGCGCGACACTGGACAGTTGTGCTAGAGTCCTTAGTAAAGAGGGTGCGGAAGACGTGATTGCGTTAACGGTCGCCCGAGGAGTGTGAACCATGGACGTCTTCGAAAAGCCGAAGATCACCGAGACCAAAACCAAGAAGCGTGATATTCCCCGCGGTCTGTGGGTGAAATGCAAAGATTGCGGCGAAATGGTCTTTGCCAAAGAGCTGCAGGCCAACCTCAATATCTGTCCGAAGTGCGAGTACCACTTCACCATGACCGCCCGCGAGCGGATCGCATCGCTGGCTGACGAGGGCACGTGGCAGGAGTGCGATGCCGATTTGGTCAGCGTGGACGTACTAAAATTTACCGGCGTCGCCGCCTACACCGAGCGCCTCAAAACCTACCAACGCCAGACCGGCCTCAACGACGCTGTGCAGACTGGCCTGTGCAAGATCAACGGCCACGACGTCTCGCTGGCGGCGATGGATTTCTCTTTTCTCGGTGCGAGCATGGGCTCGGTAGTCGGCGAAAAAGTCACCCGTGCCATCGAGAAAGCTACGGAATCGAAAATACCGGTCATCATCATTTCGGCCTCGGGCGGCGCGCGAATGTACGAAGGAATTTTGAGCTTGATGCAACTGGCCAAGACCAGCGGAGCGCTCGCGGTGCACGCCAAGGCCGGACTGCCGTTCCTTTCTGTGCTGACGCATCCAACCACCGCCGGCGTGATGGCCAGCTTCGCATCACTCGGCGACATGATCATTGCCGAACCGAAAGCGCTGATCGGCTTTGCCGGACCGCGGGTCATCAAGGAAACGACTCAGCAGGAGTTGCCCGAAGGCTTTCAGACGAGCGAATTCCTCCGCGACCGCGGTCTCATCGATCTCATCGTCCATCGCAAGCAATTGCGCGAGCAGCTCGGTAAGCTGCTCGATTACTTCTCCGGTCGCGGCAAGCGTAAGTTCAAAGCGGCATGACGTACGCCGAGACGATCGAATACCTGTTCGACATCCGTCTCTTCGGGCAGAAGCTCGGCTTGGAGACCATGCGTTACCTGCTCGAGAGGATGGGCAACCCGCAGGACTCGCTACGCTTCATCCACATTGCCGGCACGAACGGGAAAGGGAGCGTAGCCGCCATGTGCCATGCCGTGCTCGCCGCCGCGGGCTACAAGACCGGGCTCTACACCTCGCCACATCTCGTCTCGTTCTGCGAGCGTTTCCAAATTGATGGGCGGCCGATTGCCGAAGCCGATGTTGTGCGGCTCGTTGAGCGACTGCGGCCCGTGCTCGACGAGGTCGCCTCGCATCCTGAGTTCCGGCAGCCAACGTTTTTCGAAGCCGTCACGGCCATCGCTCTCCAGTATTTCCGGGAGCAAGGCGTCGAAATGGTCGTTTGGGAAACCGGTCTGGGTGGGCGGCTCGACGCCACCAACGTTGTCACGCCTGTTGTCTCGGTAATTACCAATATCGCCTTCGACCACATGCAGTATCTCGGCGAGACGTTGGCGCAGATCGCCGCTGAAAAATCCGGGATCATCAAACCTCATGTCCCGGTCGTCACCGCCACGACCGACGCCAACGCGCTGGCCGTAATCCGCGGACAAGCCGCGCTGCTGCAATCTCCAGTAACGGTCGTTGGAGCGGATACGGCGTTTGCGACGCCACTGCTAGGCCGGCATCAAGTCGTCAATTGCGCGACCGCCGTGACAGCGCTCAAGGCGACCGGATTGCCGATCAGTGAAGTGGCGATGCGCGAGGGTCTCGCGCGGACACACTGGCCGGGAAGGTTTCAAGTCGTTGCCGGCCAACCGCCAGTCGTGCTGGACGGTGCGCACAACGCCGACGCCGCTGCTCATCTGACCGTGACGCTGCGCGAACATTTTCCCGGCAAACGCGTCCACTTGATCCTCGGCGTGTTGCGCGATAAAAATTACGATCAGATGTGCGGAATCCTCGCGCCGCTCGCGACGGGAATTTTCTGCGTGCCGGTTAACAGCGAGCGAACCTGTGATCCCGGCTTGCTGGCCGGGTTGTGCCGCGTGGCGCATCCGAATATCCCCGTAACCGTCGCACACAACGTGACGGACGCATACGTGGCGGCTAGTCAGGCGGCGGATGTGATTTTGATAACCGGCTCATTGTTTCTGGTCGGCGAGGCGATGGACCGACTGGGGCTGACGCGACACGCAGCGACGGCTCGCGAGATGGTGTTGCAGTGACCCGAGCAGTGTTCTTCGATGTTGGCGGCACGCTGATTCGTCCTTGGCCCTCCGTTGGCGCCGTCTACGCGCGCGTCGGCCGGAACTACGGCATCGAGGAAACGGACGAAGCGATGGAGCAAGCGTTTCGCACTGCGTGGGGGGAATTGAGACAAGGTCCGCTCACAACATCCGACAAACAATGGTGGCGCACTCTGGTGCAGCGCGCGTTGGCCTCGATGGGGCACGATGAAAACAAAGACTATTTCATTGCGCTTTACGAGGCGTTCGCAGAGGCCGATGCTTGGCGCGTGTATCCGGATGTGCTGCCGGCCTTGCGCGCGGTTCGTGACCGGGGTTGGCATGTCGGCGTGATCTCCAATTGGGATCAACGGTTGCGCCCGCTGTTGGAGCGGCTCGCGCTCAGTCAGTATTTCGATTCGATTATCATTTCATGTGAAGTCGGCGCAGAGAAGCCCGACCCGCGCATCTTCCGCGCAGCCCTCCAAGCCGCGGGTGTCCGAGCAGAGGAGGCTTGGCACGTCGGCGATGCGGCATCCGAAGATGTGCGCGGTGCCGAAGCGGCCTGGATTCGTGGTGTGCTCATTGACCGAAACAGTGTGGATGGTGATCGCCAATTGATGACAGCCCTGCGAAAGATATTTGGTCGTGACATTCCCTTCCCAGAATCGTAAAAAGCGCGCGACTATGAAAATCGTTGTCGCTTACTCGGGCGGATTGGATACGTCCGTCATTTTACATTGGTTGAAGGACACGTACCAGTGTGACATTGTCGCATTTTGCGCGGACATCGGACAGGAAGAGGAACTCACCGGGCTGGACAAGAAAGCCAAAGCCACCGGTGCGAGCAAGTACTACGCACTCGATCTCGTCGAGGAGTTCGCGCGCGACTTCATTTTCCCAATGGTTCAGGCGAGTGCGATCTACGAAAGTCAGTACTACCTCGGCACCAGCATTGCCCGCCCGCTTATTGCGAAGGCGCAAGTCGAAATCGCGCGGAAGGAGAAGGCCGATACCGTTGCTCACGGTGCAACCGGCAAGGGTAATGACCAGTGTCGATTCGAGCTGACCTACGCTGCGCTCGCGCCGGACCTCAAGATCATCGCCCCGTGGCGCTTGCCGGAGTATCACAATCGGTTCAAAGGCCGTAGCGAGATGCTTGCGTATTGCGCCGAGAAGGGGATCAAGGTCGAGGCCAGCGCCAAGAAGCCGTACTCGATGGATCGCAATCTCCTGCATATCTCCTTTGAGTCCGGTATCCTCGAAGACCCGTGGAGCGAACCGCCTAAAGACATGTTCAAACTCAGCGTCGCTCCCGAGGATGCGCCGGACAAAGCGGAGTACGTCGAGTTGGATTTCGAGTCCGGCAACTGCGTCGCCGTCAATGGCAAACAGCTCTCTCCCAGCAACGTCATGCGCACGCTCAACAAGCTCGGCGGCAAACATGGCATTGGCCGCGTTGATCTTGTTGAGAATCGTTTCGTTGGAATGAAAAGCCGCGGCGTGTACGAAACGCCCGGCGGCACGATCCTGCATTTCGCCCACCGGCAAGTCGAGACCCTCACGATGGATCGCGAAGTCATGCACCTGCGCGACTCGCTTATCCCCCGGTATGCCGAATTGGTGTACTACGGTTTCTGGTTCTCACCGGAACGTGAAGCCTTGCAGGCGTTCGTCACTGAGAGCCAGAAGAACGTGACCGGCACGGTGCGGTTAAAACTGTACAAGGGCAACATCATCACGGCCGGCCGCAAGAGCCCGGTCAGCCTTTACAACCCGTACGTCGCCACGATGGAAGCCGACAAAGGCGCGTACAACCAGACCGATGCGACCGGGTTTATTCGGTTGAATGCCCTGCGACTTCGCACCCGAGCTGCTGTGCTTCAAAAACGGAGGAAATAGCGCGGCTTGCCTCGCCGTCGCGGGCATGTTACAAGCGTTCCCATGCTGAAACAGCAGCAGACCATCAAGCGGGCGGTGTCGTTCGCAGGCACCGGCATCCATACCGGCAACAAGGTCAGCATGACTTGGAAGCCAGCCCCGGTGGATCATGGAATCAAATTCCTGCGCGTTGATCTCGACGGCAAGCCGCTCATTGATCCACATATCCGCAATATTGGCGATACGACTCGCTGGACTACCGTCGGCAACAACGGCGCCGTCGTGCACACCGTCGAACACGTCCTGGCGACCTTGAATGGCTACGGGATCGATAACGTGCTGATTGAACTTGATGGCAACGAACCGCCGGTCGGCGATGGCAGTGCGAAGCCGTTTGTGAAGATGGTCAAGGAAGCCGGCATCCAACCGCAGGAGGGCAAACGGGAAATCTTTCAGCCGCGCGAAGTGGTGCACGTCGAGGTGGGCGATTCGCTGGCCATCGCGTTACCGAGCGATCAACTGCGGATCAGTTGCACAATCCACTTCGGCAAGCCGGGTCTCGACGCCCAATTCCTTAGCCTCGCCATCGAGCCAGAAACTTTCGAAACGCAAATCTCATCAGCTCGCACGTTTGCATTCTACGAAGAGATCCAATACCTCATCCACAAGGGGCTGATCAAAGGCGGCAGTCTGGAAAACGCCGTGCTGATTCGCAACGAAACCATTCTGGCTACCGAGCCGCTGCGGTTCCGGGATGAGTTTGTGCGGCACAAAATCCTCGACGTGCTCGGAGACCTGACGCTCTTGGGCCGGCCGCTGGCCGCGCACATTGTAGTGGTCCGGCCCGGTCATGCTCTGAATGCCGAATTGACCAGGGCGCTGGCGCGCGCGTTGGAGAAGGAGCAGCCGACCGCCGTGCCGTTTGCGCCGCCGATGCCGGCAGAAACTCCTACCAAATCGGCAATGGACATCATGCAGCTTCTGAAGATCCTTCCGCACCGGTATCCGTTTCTCATGGTGGATCAAATCCTCAAGATCGAAGGCGACGAGAAGATTACCGGCTTGAAGAACGTCACGATGAACGAACCATTCTTCCAAGGGCATTTCCCCGGTCACCCGATCATGCCGGGCGTGTTGCAGTTGGAGGCGATTGCCCAGGTGGCCGGCGTGCTCATGCTCAAGGGCGGCGAGAACGCCGGCAAGGTCGCCTACTTCATGAGCGCAAACAACGTCAAGTGGCGTAAGCCTGTCCGGCCGGGCGATCAGCTCATCATCGAGGTGGAGATGGGCAAGTCGCGCGGCAAGATTGCGAAGGCCAAGGGCGTGTGCACGGTCGCCGGCGAAGTCGTTAGCGAGGCCGAAGTGATGTTCTCGATTGTTGACGGTTGATGTTTCCTATGGGAACCTCCGGAAACTGCTTTTCGGTGCGGGGTTGATTGTTGAAGTTCGATTTTCGGTGTGGCTGTGTTCATGGCGGCTCCTTTCGGTTGTGTTTTCATGACGGTTGATCCTCTGGCGTTGATTGGTTGTCGGTCGGTCGTTGTCTCGATCTTCGCTTTTCAGGCGGCCGGCAGCGGCAGTAACTTCAGTCGCACGATTTGTTCGTAACGCGCTAGGTTGTAGATCAGGTTGATCAACCCAATCGCCCCCGCGTTGCGCCGCTTCCCGATGTAGCGCAGGTAAAATCCTTTCATCGATTGGCTCATGTAGCCGAAGACGTGTTCGATCCGCGCCCGAATCTTCGATTTCTGCCGATTGCTTTCCTTCTGCGCCTCGCTCAGCGGACGGTTCCGGTACGCGCGTTCGTGGATCTGACTGGTGACTTGTTGCTGCGCCAACATTTCTTCCACTTCGGCGCTGCGGTAGGCGCTGTCGGCGTACACCGCGCCGTCGGACGGCTCGACCAGTGGCGTCAGCATTTGCGAGTCGTGCACGCTGGCATCCGTGACCGCGTAGCGTTCGAGCAACTTGCTCTTGGCGTCCGCCTTGATGTGGTTCTTATAGCCGTAATGCACCTCCGCATTCTTCTTGGTCCAGCGCGCATCCATGTCCTTTTGCCGCTGCTTTGCGGGCTGGTCGGCCCACGCCTCGGGCACCGCGCCCGCCTTGATCGTCGCGTTCTCTTCGCGCCGGTTACGTTGCCGCGGCACGTCCACAAAACTGGCGTCCACCAGTTTGCCCGGCTGCGCCAACAAGCCGCGCGCGTGTAACTGCTGGTCGAAATGCGCAAAGAGTTTCTCGAACGCGCCCGCTTGCACCAACGCCTCGCGGAAGTCCCAGAGCGTGTTGGCATCCGGTATCTTGTCAGCCAGCGTCCAGCCGATGAACTGCTGGAAACTCAAGCGGTCATTGATCTGATATTCGGTTTGCTCGTCGGAGAGATTATAGAAACGTTGCACGAGCAGCGCCTTGAACATCTTGAGCGGATCGTTGGGGCGCGGACCGCCGGGGCCTTTCGCGGGTTTGTCCCCCACCGCTTCCAGCAGCGGGCGAAAGCTCTCCCAGTCGATCACAGCCTCCAACCGGCTCAACGGATTGCCCTTGGCCAGGAGCCATTGGACGCGCAGTTCCACGTCAAAGAAACCGGGAATTTGGGATGCCTTGTAGGTCTTCATGCGACAAATTGTAACCAGCACTTTTTTCCAACACGAACGATTTCGCTATCCCTCGTCACTTTTCCTGAGTTACCGGAGGTGCCCCTATGTTTGTCATTCTGAGCGAAGCGAAGAATCCCACTCTGCCGCCGAATGGATTGACGCGTTAGCACCACCCGCCCTAGACTGCGCGGCCAACGAGGCAGATTGCCGGTGAGCAACGAAGCTGATACCTGCAGGAAGTACGTCCTCCCTAAGCTGTACAAGGCCGGGTGGATGGACGACCAGATCAACGAACAGCGTTACTTCACGGATGGCCGGATAGTAACGCTGGGCCGCAGTCACTACCGCAAGCCCGGCAAGAAGGTCGACTATCTTCTCCGCTACAAACCGCATTACCCGCTTGCGGTTGTCGAGGCCAAAGCTGAATACAAGAAACCCGGCGATGGCTTGCAGCAAGCGATGGGTTACGCGGAGACGCTCGGCTTGAAGTTTGCGTACTCGACAAATGGCCACGGCATCATCGAGCACGATTACACCACCGGCAAACAGACGCCGCTCGATGCCTTTCCATCACCCGATGAACTTTGGGCGCGTGTTTGCAGCAAGGAAGGCATCGCCAACTCAAAGGACGCCGAGGACGTTCTATTCCCGTTTTATCAGGAGATCGGCGGCAAGGCCGCACGCTACTATCAGGAAATCGCCATCAACCGCGCCGTGCAGGCCGTCATTCAAGGCAAGAAACGCATCCTTATCACGATGGCCACCGGCACCGGCAAGACATTCACCGCGTTTCAAATCATCTGGAAGCTCTGGAAGACGCGGCGCAAGACGCGCATTCTGTATCTCGCTGACCGGAATGTCCTCGTCGATCAAGCCAAAGACCGCACGTTCGCGCCTTGTGGTGATGCGCTCTGTAAGATTCAGGGCAAGGTGACGAAGAGCCGCGAGATTTACTTCGCTATCTATCAAGCCATCGTGGACGACGAACGGCGGCCGGGTCTTTACAAAGAGTATCCGCGCGACTTCTTCGACCTGATTGTGGTGGACGAGTGTCACCGGGGCAGCGCCAAGGACGAAAGCAAGTGGCGCGAGATTCTGGATTACTTCTCGTCCGCCGCACAAATCGGCATGACCGCCACGCCGCGGCGCACGGATAACATCGACACCTACCACTATTTCGGCAATCCGATCTTCACGTACTCGCTGGCGAAGGGAATTGACGACGGTTTCCTTGCGCCGTACCGGGTGCATCGCGTCGTGCTCAACGTGGACGCGACCGGGTGGCGACCCGACAAAGGACAGCTCGACCGCTTCGGGCGTGAGATACCGGACGGCGAGTACAACACGCCGGACTTTGAGCGCATCGTTTCCTTGCTGACGCGCACTGAACTCGCCGCCAAGCATCTGACCGAGTATCTGAAGAAGTCCGACCGGTTCGGCAAGACCATCGTGTTCTGCGTGGATCAGGAACACGCTGAGGATATGCGGCTGGCACTCCATAATGCCAACCAAGACCTGACGAAAGACCATCCACACTATGTGGCGCGTGTTGTTTCCGACGAAGGGAAAATAGGGCGCGGACATCTCGACGACTTCCAAGACCCTGAGAAAGATGTCCCGGTCATTCTGACGACTTCGCAAATGTTGACGACCGGCGTGGACGTGCCCACTTGTCGGAACATTGTTCTCTTCAAGCCCATCAGGTCCATCGTGGACTTCAAGCAAATCATCGGTCGCGGCACGCGCCTGTTTACGGACAAGGACAAACTCTGGTTCACCATCATTGATTACACCGGCGCGACCCGGTTGTTTAGCGACCCGGACTTCGATGGCTTTCCGGAGGCGATCACTGAAGAACAGATTGACGAGAACGGTCAGACCATCGGTGGCGAGCAGATCGTCGTCGAAGAATCGCCCGAAACCGAAGACCAACGCGAAGCCGAGTTACAGGCCATTCTCCAAGCCGAGCAGGCCGCCGCGCAAGTTCTACGTGGACAATGCCGAAGTGCGTGTCTTGCAGGACGTGGTTCTGGAGTTGGATGAGCACGGCAAGAAACTGCGCACCGTTAGCTACACCGACTACACTCGCGAACAGGTTCGCAAACTTTATCCATCGGTCGCCAAACTCCGCTCGAAGTGGACGGACGCCGAGGAACGCGAGGAAATCATTCGAGCGCTGAAAGAGCGGGGGATTGAGCTCGCCCATCTCGCCGAAGTCACGCACTTGCCCGACGCCGACCCGTTCGACCTGCTCGTTCACGTCGCTTATAACGGGCCGCTCCGCAGCCGCCGCGAACGCGCGGAGCGCATCCGCAAAGGCAAGCTCGACGCGTTTGACTATCTGAAACCAGAGGCCCGCGAAGTGTTGGGTTTGTTGCTGGAGAAGTACAATGATCACGGCGTTGACCAACTCAGCGACCTCCACATCCTCGAAGTGCCGCCGATCTCAGAGAAGGGAACACCGGTCGAGATTGCCAAACTGTTCGGTGGCGCGGACAAATTGCGAGCTGCGGTGAATAAACTGCAGGAAATGTTGTACGAGGAATGAGTTTCACCATTTGTCATTCTGAGCGTAGCGAAGAATCTCAGTCGTTTCCCCGGTACGACAGAGACCCTTCGACAAGCTCAGGGTGACAGACTAGAAACGACACGGAATGAAATCCAAACCATCAATTGCCACCAC
The DNA here is from genome assembly GCA_964566575.1 of uncultured Verrucomicrobiota bacterium. Taxonomy (GTDB): domain Bacteria; phylum Verrucomicrobiota; class Verrucomicrobiia; order Palsa-1439; family Palsa-1439; genus CAZMKD01. The sequence goes on along the minus strand of CAZMKD010000040.1, from coordinate 1,448 downwards.
CCCCGCCGCTCGCCTCTCCTCCGTCATCAATTCTTCGCGGCAGATCATGCGCAAGGACGCGGGGCTGAATGGCGACCTCGACCGGATACCGGAGTTCTCGTGGATTCTGTTCCTGAAGGCGTTCGACGACCTCGAACAGCGGCGCGAGATCACCGAGAACAACTACCGGGCTGCCATACGGAAGCCCTTCCGTTGGCGCGATTGGGCTTACGATCCGAACAAAGGAATGACCGGCGACGAGTTGCTGCAGTTCGTGAACGACGAGTTGTTCCCGCACCTCCGCGGCCTTGTCGGCACGAACGGCGAACGCGACCAGCGGGCGGTCATCGCTGAAGTCTTCCGCGAGACTTTCACCCGGTTCCGCTCGGGCTACCTCCTGCGCGACGTCGTCAACCTCGTCAACGCCATCAACTTCAACACCGCCGACGACATCCACACCATGGCGCACCTCTACGAGAGCATGCTCAAGGAGATGCGCGACTCGGCGGGCGACAGCGGCGAGTTCTACACCCCGCGCCCGGTGATCCGGTTCATCGTCCAGATGGTCCAGCCCAAACTCGGCGACACCATCTTCGATCCCGCCTGCGGCACCGGCGGCTTCCTCGTCGAAGCCCACGAACTCCTGAAACAACAGGTCAAAACCAAGCAGCAGCGCGAGCAGCTCCAGTATCACACCCTGCGCGGCGTCGAGAAAAAGCCGATGGCCTACCTGCTCGGCATGATGAACCTGTTGCTCCACGAGATCGACCGCCCCAACCTCAGCCGCTCCAACGCCCTCATCAAACCGCTCCACGAGATCGGCGACAAAGACCGCGTGGACATCATCGTCACCAACCCGCCCTTCGGCGGCGAAGAAGAAAAAGGCATCCAACTCAATTTCCCCGAAGCCACCCGCTGCTCCGAAACCGCGCTGCTGTTCCTCCAACTCATCATGCGCTCGCTCAAGAAAGGCGGACGCTGCGGCATGGTCGTGCCCAACGGCACGCTCTTCGGCGACGGCGTCTGCGCCCGCCTCAAGGAACAATTACTCACCGATTTCAACCTCCACACCATCGTCCGCCTGCCCAACGGCGTCTTCGCTCCCTACACCGGCATCCCGACCAACCTCCTGTTCTTCGACCGTACCGGCCCGACCAAGGAAATCTGGTACTACGAGCAATCGTTACCGGAAGGCCGCAAGACTTACACGAAGACACAGCCGCTCCGCTTCGAGGAATTTGCCGACTGTGCTGCGTGGTGGGGGTCTTCGACCCGTTCCGGTCGCAAAGAAAACGACCGTGCCTGGCGCGTCCCCGCCGAGCGCATCGTCGAGAACGGCTTCAACCTAGACATCAAGAACCCCAACGCCAAAGACGACTTCGAACATCTCCCGCCGGAAAAACTCGCTGCTGACATCCTCAAGAAGGAACAACGCATCGCTGAGATCATGGCGGACATCCAAAAGGCTC
>CAZMKD010000039.1:0-13503 GCA_964566575.1 uncultured Verrucomicrobiota bacterium | reverse complement strand
TTGGTCTTGGGCAATCTGTTTCAGTTCGGTCACGTCGATGCTATGCTTCCTGTGGGTCATGGATCGGTTCTCCTTGTTTGAGTTGTTCACATTGCAGGGAGAACTACCATGACCTTTCTATTTGCTGAACGATTCAGACACACCGGGAAGAACGGCGCTCACAGATGCGGCGCGTCCGGACAGCCGAGTCTACGAGGCGCCGCGAAGCCGTGTTCGTGGCAATCGCGCCCTACCCTTCGACTTCGCCGACGATTTCTTCGACGATGTCTTCGATGGTGATGATGCCGAGCGGCGAGCCGCCGGTAGGCACGTCAACTCAGGATGGCCGGGTCGGCGGCGCGGATGATTTCGAAGAGGGCCGCCGGGTCGCGGATTTCACGCAGGCATTCGACGACATATTCGCTTTGCATCAGGCCGCTGATGCGCGCGAGCAGGCGCACTTGGAAATGCGGCGCGGACAGCGGCGTCAGCAACATGAAGAGCAGATGGATGCGTTCGCCGGTGCCCTTGACCGGGATGCCTTCGGCGGATTGGGCGAAAATGACGACCGGGCGTTCGATGCCTTCGAGGCGCGCGTGCGGCACGGCCAGTCCGTGGCCGAGGTAAGTGCTGATGTCGGCTTCGCGGTCGAGGACGGCGCGGGCGATTTTCTCGCGCGGCAAGGGCAGTTCGGCGGGGTCGATCCGCGCGAGGATTTTCGGGATGGCGTCGGTGATGTCGGTGGCGGTCAGGCCGACAAGGATCCGGTGGACGTTCATGGTGTCGGCGAGGAACAAGGGCGGTTCCTTTTCGAATTCGTCCTCGACCGAGCCGATAATTTCCTCGATCACATCTTCGAGCGTGATGAAGCCGACCCATTGACCTTTGCGGTCAACGACGATGGCCACGCGGCGGCGGAGGCGCTGGAGTTGGGAGAGCAGCGCTTCCAGCGGGAGGTCGTCGGTGACTTTGAGGTACGGGCGCAGGATCGGTTTGAGGTCGGGCGCGTCTTGTTTGTTCAATTCGGCATGGAGGACGTCTTTGACGTGGACGATGCCGAGCGGCAAGGGCTGGTCATCGGCGAGTACCGGGAAGCGCGAGTATTTGGATTCGCGGATGGTCGTGAGATTCTCGGCCCACGGGGCGGCGACGTGAAGTGACTTGACGACGCGAGGCGGGCGCATGGCGTCTTTGACCTTCAGTTCGCCGAGGTCGAAGATGTTTTCCATCAGCAACAGGCGCAAGAACGAGAACGCCCCGCTGCTCTGGGCGCGTTCGAGGATGATGCGGATTTCGTCCTCGGTGTGCGTCGGGTCGCGCATCGACGCGCTGAACCCGAGCAACCGGAGGACGGCGTTGGCGCTGCCGTTCAAGATGACCAGCGGCACGTAGAAGATGAAGTGGCACGCGCGCAACGGCAGCGCGATCCACAGCCCGCTGGCTTCGGCGTGCCGGATGGCGATGGATTTGGGCACGAGTTCGCCGAGCAGGATGTGCAGGAACGACACGAGAATGTAGGCGACCACGACCGCCGCCGCCTCGACCACGGCCGGCGAGCCGAGGCCCAGCCAGCTCAACGGCGGCGTGACGATTTGCTGGAAGGCCGGTTTACTGACGAACCCCAGTCCGATGCTGGCCAGCGTGATGCCGACCTGGCAGACGGACAGGTATTCATCGAGATGATGCTGGATGTGTTGCAGCACCTTCGCCCGCGCAATGCCGTCATCCACCAACTCCTCGACCCGCGTGGGCCGGACCTTCACGCTGGCGAACTCCGCCAACACGAAGAAGGCATTGAGCAGCAACAGCAGCAGCGTCGCCAGCAGCAGAATGATCAACATAGGCCCGGATCTTTCATCGGGCGCAGTCTATGAAACTTCCGCGCACACCGTCAACTGAACCGCGACCGGCTCAGGGCTTGGGGGCGGCGACCGGCTTGGTCTCGACCGTCGGTGAAGGCTTGACTGGTTTGACGGCCACGGTTGGTGCCGGCGTTGCGGCCACCGGTTCGGGCTTGGGCAAGAGGACTTCGATCTTGCCGGCATCGCGCAGTTTCTTGATGTGCTTGGCGGCGATTTCCTGACCCTGGTTGTAGCGCAGGTATTTCTCGATGTCCGTTTTGCTCTCGTCGAAACCGCGCAGGCCGGCAGACTGGTGGTCGGTCACCAACAGGATGTGGTAGCCGAATTTGGTGGTGATGATGTCGCTGACTTCGTTGGTCTTAAGCCCGAAGGCAACCGCCTCAAAGTCGGGCACCATTTGGCCGCGGCCGAAGAACCCGAGGTCGCCCCCGCTGCGGGCGCTGACCGGGTCTTCGGAGAATTTCTTGGCAAGATCGGCGAACTTGTCGCCATTCTTTAACATCGTTTGCACCGATTCGATCTGGGTGCGCTTCCCCTTCTTGACCTCCGCTGTCGCGTCTTGCGGCACTTGGATGAGAATGTGGCTAGCCCGGACGCGCTCGGGCATTTTGAACTTTTCCTGGTTGTTGTCGTAGAAGCTGCGGACATCCTCGGGTGTGACTTTCACCTGCGCCTCGGAGATGTGTCGGATGCGATCGCTGACGATCATGTCCTCACGGACGCGCCGGGCGAAGTTAGCCGGCGTCAGGTTCATTTCCTTCAGCGCGGTGTTGAATGCTTCTTCGCCTCCGCGCTGGACTTTCATGGTTTCGACCTGTTTCTTGACCTGCTCGTCAAGATCAGCGGGTTCGTGGCCGCGAGCGTCCTGCAGGACCAGCTCGTGGGTGATCATCTGTTGGAGCACGTCGTAGCGCAATGACGGGATTTGTGCCTCCGAGACGCTCCGTCCATAGGAGGCAAACTGTTGGGACAAGGCGGTGACTGCGACGTCGACTTCTTCCCATTTGATGGGATGATCGCCCACGCGCGCGAGAACTTCATCGGGCTTGTGCGCGGCGGGAGATGATTCTGGTTTGGTTTCGGCCAAGCAGCTCAACGCGCTTAGGCTCAGGGCGGCGGTGAGCGCAACAAATGATTTCATAACGAGTAGGTGTTCCTCTGGCGTCTGGTTGTGCGTCTGGCAAAGGTTGGGACGCTAACATGCGCACCGGGCGGAATCAAGCGAAACGGTGGCCAATTTTGAGCAGGTCAGTGACGAATTTGAGCCGCCGGCCAGTCGTGTGCTAACTGCCGTGGCGTCAATGGCATCTCCGCGCCGTCCAACAGGGCTTGGAGTGCTTCATGGGCTACTCTGTCAATTTCCTCGTCGGTGACGCCTGCCCGTTCCGCCAGCGCGATCAGATCCTCGTAGCGCCACGTTGCACCCTCGACGATTGCCAGCTTGAGCGCTTGCAGGATGTCCCGGCGCTGGAGGTTGGCATTCGTCGTATTCCCTTTCATTGGCCTGATAATTCTCTAAGCACAGCTCGCGCCAGCTTTACTGTTCGCTGGCACGGAGTATGTTGTTTTGGGAGTCAGGGACAATGTTGGTAATCCACCATCGGCTCACGTTGGCCATTCTGACGCTCGCACTGGCAAGTACCGGTGCGGCGTCGGACCGTCTCGTCGATTACGTGCCGCCTTCCCTGCTCGCTGACGCGACCGGCCCGAGCGATGAGACCACCCAACGCAGTTCCGTCACGGCAACAAACATGTTGGCCAACGCTGCCCATAAGCGACCGGTCACTTCGGCAGACCGGTGGGAGCGATTCGAAGCCGAGTTCGGCGTCAAGCAGCGACTCGACTCACCTGTGTTGGGCTCGCTGCAGGAAGTGAAGTACCGTCTCGATCGGGCGACGTTCACCATGCAGGAGATAATCCTCAGCGCGGAAGAAGCGTTGCGATTCAACTACGGATTGGAAGATTTCGGCTTGCCGGTCACCCCGTCGAAATCACCGCGCTCGACCAGCGGAAGCCTGTGGTGGGACGCGATACAAGGCGCCCGCTTCCAGTCCGACGTCAAACTGAAGATCGCGTCGGAGTCGTTCGTCGGTGTTAAGCTGGTCCTACCGCTGGGCGACTAGCGGGAGATGTTAAACGGCAAGCCAGTCGTGGCGGTTGCATCGGGTTGCTCAACTGCTTGCTGAAATCGCGGGTCGCGCCGGCAGTTGTTCAGCTTTGAATCTTGCCGCGCCAGCGCGTGGATTTGTCCCTGCGCATTGTCAAACGCCAAGGCGTGCTCCAGTGCCGGGATTGCCTCCGCGCAATTGTTGCGGAGGCTCTCCACGCAGGCGAGGTTGTACCAGCCGACTGGATTCTGTGGGTAGCGCTGTACGAACAGACCCAACAGCGAGAGCACGCGGTCCGCGCGGTTGATGGGCACGTACAGATGGATCAACTGCAGAAAATCGGCTTCCGGGAGTTCCGGATGGTTCACGAGCTGATTGACCAGGCCATCGAGCACATCGATCCGCTGCCGGGCGGCATAGGCTTTGGCGAGCTGGATGGCCAGTGGCAAGTTGTTTGGCTGTGCGGCAAGTTGCTGCTCGATCTGGCGGGTTTCTTCCACTTGCCCCTTCATGCCTTTGATCTGCTTGATCGCCTCGCGGATCTTGACGTTGTAGGCGTCTAACTTCTGGTAGCCTTCGAGGATGCCGACCGCGTCATCGAATCGACCCAGTTCGACGAAGAGCTGCGCGAGCCGGAAATTGGCTTCGGGACTCTCGGGACACAATTCGATCGCCTGTCGGTAGGCATACTCCGCCTCCTTGATCATGCGCCGGTGTGCGTAGAGGCCGCCGATGGCGGAACGAAGTTTCGAGAACGTTTTTTGCGCGACGTCATCGCGGTGAAATTTCGGATCGTCCCTCAGGTCTTTGAACAAGGCATCCCAGTACGCCGTGTCCCGCGTCACCATGTCCGGCGTGATCGCCGCGAGCGACTCTTTGTTGATCTTCAGAATGATCCCGTATGGCTCCATGTACGGATACATCCACGGGATGACGTAGCTTTCCTCGACGTAGAATGAGTGCTTGTCCTTGTTGTGATCAAAGATGTTCTTGGTAAGGATGCCGTTGATGGCCATGACGCCGGCCACACCTTGGACGCTGACCCGGCCGCCTTCGACCTTCACGTCCTCGCCCGCCATGGGTGGGCGGGTCTTGAGTTCCTCGACGTATTGTTGAAACGCCGTCTGGACGTCTTTCTCGGAGGGAATCCAAATCGGCTCCTTGGGATAAACGCTGCTGCGCCAGAGTGGGTCCCAGGCCATCCTCAACAATGCGCGGAAAACGGGACCCCGGTCGGCCAGCGTCTTCGGGTCGTTGAGGGTAGGACGACTGTAATCATAGTGGTCGCGGATGTACGCCATGTACGTCGAATCAGCGAGCGCGTTCTGCGTAATGATGTAGACGTCGCGCCGGTCGAACGTGCCGCTGCCCGGGCACTTCGCGGTGTGCGTCTTAGCCGACGGGGGCGCAAAGCTTTCGACGAAAATCATATACGTGGGCACAAAGCGTCCAGGATCGGTTCCACCATACAACACCGCGTCGCGATCCATGTCCGGGTAGTTGCCGCCGGGTTTAAACATGTAGTACCCGAATCGGTACCCAAAATCGTGGCCCAGCTCCTCCTGGTCTTTCCAGTTCCGCAAGAAAGATGCAGCTGGCAATAACAAGACGACCGCCGCAACCGGAACGGCCATCGTCTGCCAGGCCGGTTTCTGCGTGAACAGATAGCCGAGACCGAGCATCAGGCCGTAGCCGATCCACAAGGCGTAGATGCAGTGACACGGCAGGAAGAAAACGCGATCCGTGAACAGCTTCTGTTTTTCGGAAGTCGGGTTGGACAGGAAAATGAAACCGATACCGAGGAACAAGAACCCTATGAGTAAGAACTTAAGCCAGTTACGATCTTGTTCGCCGAGATCGCGGTAGAAGAACAACGCAAACAAAGCGAGCAACGCGTACACAATGTTAAACTGCCCCTGCAAATCGTCACAAAACATGTTCAGCTGAGCCCAGAAAGATCTGGAGTCCCCGGATGGAGGAATGAAGACCGTACGCTCGGTGTGCACCTTCTCGTATTGGCCGCGCGTGAAGTGATGCTTGAACCCTTCCAACTGACTGCAGTGTCCCCAGTTCATCGGCGGGTTGGTGGAAGACGAGAGGATCAGGTAGCTGTACAGCGACAAACCGAGAATGACCGCAAAGTAGACCGCCAGTACCTGTGGCCAGCGCCGCATCAGACCCGGCCCTTCCTGCCACAGGAAATACAGCCAGACCCCCGCGCCGATTCCCACGCCGAGCAGCACCGCCGCCGAGAACGGTCCCTCTCGAAACATTCCATCGGGTTGGATGATGCACCAGACGACTCCGCCGAGAATCACAACCAGAATTGGCACGAGCACGTCACGGCCGAGTTTCCGGTCGACAAACCAAATGAACGTCGGGAAGGCGACAGTCAGTAGCACGAGCGTCTGGTGCGCGGTCAGTCCAACGCCCCAAATGAACGCAGCCAGATACAATCGCCATCGCTTCTCAGGCTCGAAGCTCCACCGGTACAACACCACCAGACACGCCAGCAGGCAGAATGCGTTCAGGCCGTAGACTTCGGCGATGACAGCCTGCGACCACATGACCGGGCAAAACGCCAGCAGCAGCCCGGCGCAAATCGAGCTGGACATCACAATCAAATCCACCAGCCGCTTGTTGACGTCGGCGTGGAGGAACCCGACCTTCGCACACATAACGTGACCACTCTTCGACACCAGCAACGTCGCCAGCCCACACGCCAACGCGCTGAAGAACGCCGACATCATGTTCACCCGCCACGCGATGTTGCCGAACGGAATGATCTTCCACCAAATCCACGCCAAGACCGTCCAAATCGGATAGCCCGGCGGATGGGGCACGCCCAGATTGTACGCGGCCGTGAGGAATTCGCCGGAGTCTTCCAGCGTCACACTCGGCGCCAGCGTCCACATGTAACCGATGAATGCCACCGCCCACGCAATCCCGCCGGCCACCAAATCGCGTCGGCTGTAAAATCGCTCGCGCCGCGACGGCAGGCTGACGTCTTGTATCGGCTGCTGGGGGACGGGGGCTTGGACGGGAATATCACTCATGAACGCTGACGCGGTGAACGGCGAAAGCTATTGGCAGAGGCCATCGCCCATACCATCCAAAGCGCTTCACGTACAATTTTGCCGGACATCTTGGACTTGCCTGCATACCGATCCGTAAACGTAATGGGAATCTCCACGACACGGAAACCTTGCATCCACGCCTTGTAGGTCATTTCAACCTGAAAAGCGTAGCCATTGCTGCGGATTTTGTCTAGTTCCATTGACTCCAGCACGCGCCGGCGAAAACACTTGAAGCCGCCGGTCGGGTCCATCACCGGCAGTCCCGTGATGATTCTGACATACAACGACGCGCCTTTGCTCAACACCAGCCGCTTCAACGGCCAATTCACCACGCGGATGCCGTCCTTGTACCGCGAGCCGAGCGCAAGGTCAGCATTCTCAATGGCCTTGAGAAAACTCGGGATCTCCTTCGGGTCATGTGAAAAATCAGCGTCCATCTCCAGCAAATACTCGTACCCGCGCTCCAGTCCCCACTTAAACCCAGCGATGTACGCCGTCCCCAGTCCCATCTTGCCGGCGCGGCGCAACAGATGAATGCGTGGCTCGGTCTTGGCCATCTCGGCAACGATATCGCCGGTGCCGTCGGGCGATCCGTCGTCCACGATCAACACCTCCGCGGACAGCGACTGCGCCAGGACAGCCGGCACAACCCCGCCGACATTTTCCTTCTCGTTGTACGTTGGAATAATGACCAGCGCTTTGTTCATTTCATAAACCGCGGATTCGCCAATACGAAATACTCGCCGCCGACCAGAACCGGCCACTGCCCATCCAGCTGTGGCGGATACACGACATTGGCATTCGGCGGAAACACCACCGGCCACTTCTCGCGAGTCATCCCGGCGACTACTTCCTGTCCGCCGGCTGCGCCGCGGGTATAGACCAAGTCGATGCCGTACGGGTGCCCGCCCCGGTCGACGCCCGACGCGATGACTGCGTACTTCGCATTCGGCCACCGGCAATCGAACCAATACGCCGAGCGCGGAATCGGTGCCGGCCACGCGCCATTCGGACGGCCTTCATACGGGCCGCAGTGCGACAACATACTTAAGCGCGCATTCTTCACAAGCCAGTAAATCTGCTTCGGCACCACGACGAAGTCGTCGGGCCCGGTATGCGAGTTCACGAAATCCATCGCCGCTTCGGCATCGGGGATGGAATATTGGGTGAAGCCGTCAATCATCGTCGTGAAATGTCCCCACGCCCCGCCCCACGTGGACGCACCCCACAAGGCCAGCGCGACCACGCCCGGCGCGAGCCGCACTCCGAGCGTCTCTTTCTTGAGCAACTTGCCGAGCCAATAGCCGACCTGCTGCAACGTTCCGCCCACGCCCAGCGCCAACACCGGCAGGAAGATCATCGCCGGATAGAAAAACCACGACACGTTGTCCTGCTTCTTAAAAATCGGCCACATCAACAACAGCCCCCACACCGGCAGCCACACCCGCAAGCGTTTGACCGGGAACGCCACCAACCCAACCGCCGCGGCGCACAGCCACCAATCCTTGCCGGACGGCCCCTTAGGACCGATCGCAGTAGGCGTATCAAAGAGGAACTTCCCGATTCGCGAAATAATTTCCCCAGCCGGCGTCGGATCCGCCATCCCGCCCATCAGCCGGACTTGTTCGCGCAGGTGAGCCAAGCCACCCTGCGTTGCCAAGTACCAGGTCAGGAAGAGCAATCCGAATGCGCCCGCGCACGCCGCGCCCACTACCACATCGCGCCACGCGATCCATTCGCGCCAACGCCGCCAGTTCACCCAGACTGCCACCACGATCACGCCGGGAATCATTCCGACCGCGTAGTAGTTGCTCGCCGTCGCCAACGCGGTGAACAGTCCAGCCAAAGCAAGCTCGCGCACCTTCTTGTCCTGAAGATAACGGATTAAAAATCCCGCCGACGCCAGCGCCAGTGTCCCGGTAAACGGATGCGACCGGACCCAGCGGAAGTTCACGTCGGCATTCTCATACACCAACAACGCCGCCGCGCAGAGCATCCCAAGCCATTCATCTTTCAACTGCCGGCCAATCCAAAACAGAATTCCGGCACATGCCAACGCCGTCACTGCCCCAAACGCGCGGCCCACAACGACATCGCGCCCGAAAATGCGGAGCATCGTGCCGTTCACCCACATGTAGAGCGGCGGATAGGGATACGGATAGACGAAATCATTCGCGACCGGGCCGATGTGTGCACGGCCGTTGGCGAGCTGCCAACATTTCTCCATCCACTCGCCTTCGTCGCCATACCAATTCGGGCTCGTGCGCAAGTTCGGCAGAAACAGCGCCGCCCACAGCGCGACCAAGGCTACAGCAATCCATCGTTCGCGTTTCGTCATCGCTTCACGAAGTAAATCTTGATCGGCCCGAAGTTCGTCATCGGATACTGCGCCAACTGTTGCCACTGCTCCGGCCGCAACGCCTCCCGGTTGCCATCTACCAAGACAATCGTGCCAGTGCTTTGCCCACCGGCCGTCGCCTGCGTGATGAGCAACGGCCACTCCAGTTGCGGCAACTCTGGTCGGCCCTCGTGATTCAGTTCAATCAACATGGGCTGCCGCGACGAAGATTGCGCCAACTGTGCTTCGCACTCTTCACGCAAGGTCACCCCGCCCTGCTTCGCCAGGTACCGGGCCGCCTGCTGTTTGCAGCCGAGCGCCGTCCCAAACGTCCCTTGCGCGCCGCCGTTCTGACCGACGAACCGGTAATAGTCCAGCATGAACACCACACCGCCTGCCACCATCACAGATGCGACACCAATCACGACAGATCGCTGCTTGATGCGTTCCGCCGCCGCGCCGCATACCAAAAAGTGCATGGGGTACAGAATCACAAAATAAGTTAGATACGTCCACAGCCCAGCCACAAAAAAGACCGCCAGCGGCACCCCAATCCACAGAACCAGAATCCACGTCGGGCTTTTCCATTCCTTGCGCCGCACTGCCACAATCAGAAGCCATGCGAGAGCCACAACAAACGCCAGCCGCTGTAGAGCCATCGTGGCATCCGCCAACACTTGCCAGGCTTCATTGCGACCCACTGATTGCTTGCGAAAGAAAAATCTCTCGTACGGGATGCCCTTCAGTTTGTACATCTCGCCGCCGAAGCGTTCGTGAGCGTTGATTCCTAAGACATCTTCGATCCGGCCACCGTTCATGATCGCCAGCGCGTACGAGAGATTCTGTTTGCTCGGCAACCGATAGCCCGTCATCGGATGCGTCGTCACTCCATGCAACTGCTCCCACTGTTGTCCGCCACCGACGGCGTGCATCGCTTGCTTGATGTCCGCCCAATCGTGCGCTTGCTGAAACTTGAAATACGGAATCATCGTTACGATCGCGACCACCAAGCCGGCCACCGCGTATTTCCAGTCAATCTTCGGCCGCAGCCACAGCAAGATCGCCAACACCGCCGCCATCAACGCCAGTCCGGAAAAATGAATCTGCACCACGCAAATCGGCAACAGCACGCACCAGAAGATCGCCTTCGGCCGGTTGCCCAACGCAACCGAATGCACGGCCCACATTGTCGCCGTCGCAAACACCGGCACGAAATCTTGCGCCCAAATCTTTCGCGAGTAAATCACCGCCCACGGCGAGACGGCGAAGAACGCCGCCGCCACCAAGCCGGCCACCGAGCCGTAGTGCTTCCGGCCGATGTGCCACGTCATCACCACTGCCGCCAAACCGAGCAGCGCGATACAGCACGAGACGACGACCGGATTCTCGCTGATCGCAAACATCGGGATGAGTAGATAGCTGAACAGCGGTGGATTGGTGACGCCGACGCTCGACATCAGCCCGGCCAGCGGCAGTTTGCCGTGTTTGACAAAATCCAGCGCCAGCTTCGCCGCAAACGCCTCGTCTCCCTGAAACTCCAGCAAGTCCAAGTGCGACAATCGCGAATACGCGCCGACGGCGACGATCGCCGCGAGCAGTCCCCACTCGACGCGCTTGTTCAATTCCGCACCTTCAACGGACAGCCCACCCGTTGTGCCCGGCGAATACGGAACAACTCACCCCAAATCCCCAACGCCCGGCGCAGGTTGTATGGGATACGCGTGTCGGGATCATGCACCCAATGCACCGGCAACTCCGCAATCCGGTAGCCCTCGCGCGTCGCAACGACCAGCATCTCGATATCAAAGATCGCGGTGTTCGATGTGATTTGCGGGAAAACCTTTTGCGCGACCTCACGTGTCATCGCCTTGAATCCGCACTGCGTGTCATGGACACCGCGGATACAGAACATTCGTGTGCCGGCACCAAACAGCTTGCCGGCCAGCGCCCGGTACCACACTTGCGGCTGCTCGACCTCCGCGCCCGGCACAGCCCGCGAGCCAATCGCGATGTCGTAACCGGCTTCAAGCTTCGCCAACAACTTTTCAACTTCACCGATCGGTGTGCTTTGGTCGGCATCGGTGAATAAAACATACCGGCCATGCGCCGCGAGCATCCCGGCTTTCACTGCGCCGCCTTTGCCGCAATTCGGTTGCAGATCAACCAGCCGGACGCCGAGTTCGAGAGCCACGCGCGCCGTGCTGTCCTTGCTGCCGTCGTTGACCACGATGATCTCGAAACTCTTGTGGGCCAGATACGCGCAGATGTCGGGCACATGCTTCTTGAGCCGTTCCTCCTCGTTGTACGCCGGGATGACGACGGAGAGGTAAGGTTCGCTCACATCGCCTTTCGCAGCGCGCCCGTCTTGCGCAGGGTGTCGAGCGCTTCGGCGGCGTAATCCTTGTCAAGTTTTTGTTGGCGAATCCACGCGACGTATTCGCGCACGCTGTCGTGCGGCGTCTTCGTCGGCTGCCAGCCAAGCGCTTGCAGTTTTGAGATGTCCGAAACGCTGTGCCGCGTGTCGCCGACGCGGTATTCGCCGATTACGCTGGGCGGCGTCGGCGAGACGATACCGGCAAACTCTAGCACCGTGTAGCCTTTCCCGCCGCCGACGTTGAAGACTTCGTAATTTGCCCGATCGTTTTCGAGCGCGAGCCGGTTGGCGCGCGCCACGTCCTCGACGTTCACGTAGTCGCGTAATTGTCGACCGTCCTCGAACACACTGGCCGGTCGCCCCTTCAACATCTGCAACGTGAAAATGCGGAGCACGCCCGAGTAGGCGTTGCGAAACGATTGCCGTGGACCTTGCACGATGGAATAACGGAGCGCCACGCTTGGGATGCCGTAGTTGCGGCCGAGCGCGATGGACATCAATTCCTGCGAGTATTTTGAAATCGAATATTGGTTCTTCGGATTGCAGTGCGTCTCCAGAAGCGGCAACGGCGTGATCGCACCGCCGCACTTCGGACATACCGGGTCCCACTGCCCTTTCTGAGGATTGCGCCCATCCGGGAACACTTCGCTGTCCTTCGTGCATTGATACCGGCCTTCGCCGTAGACAAACTGGCTGCTAGCTACGACGACTTTTTTCACCGGCAACTTCTCCGCGACGATCACCTCGTACAGCAAAGCGGTGCCGACGCTGTTGACGTGAAAGAACTGGGAAAAGTTCGGCAGCAAATCCTGATACGCCGCCAGATGAAACACGTAGTCCACACCCCGCAAAACTTTTGCCCAGTCGTCGCGGTTGCGAACATCGCCCAGAACTCGCTCACAGTCCGGTAACCAATCCGGCCACTCGCCGGTATGAACCGGCGGGGTGAGATTGTCGAACAGCCGGACCCGGTAACCAGCGCGCAACAACTCCTCCGCGGTGTGCGAACCGATGAATCCGGCTCCGCCAGTGATGAGTACAAGACCGTTGCTCATTTCGCGGTCTTGAGCTTTTCGTAAAGGTAGCCGGTGATGATGTGGTCGAGGATCATGTGCACGTCCTCGACTGGCCCGTAGCCATCGGACGGGACGACAAAGCAAACGTCCGCCATCTTCGCGAGCTTGCCGCCGGTGAAACCACCGAGGCCGAGCACGGTCAATCCCATTTGCTTCGCGACCTCGACGGCAGCAATGATGTTCGGGGAGTTGCCGGACGCCGAGATAGCGATGAGCACGTCGCCGCGTTGCGCGAGATTCTTCAACGGCTCGGCGAAGACGCTGTTGTAGTCGGTGTCGTTGGCCCACGCGGTCAGGAGCGAGACATTGTCGGTCAGGGCGATGACCCGGAAGCGTTTCCACGGGGCGTCGCCCGTATGGCCCAGCGTGCCTTTGTTCAGATCGTTCATCATGTGCGACGCCGTCGCTGCGCTGCCGCCGTTGCCAATCACGAAAATCTGCCGGCCCGCCGCGTGCGCCTCCTCGATGGCCGCGATCACCCGCTCGATCTCACCGAGCGGCAGCCGGTCCAGTACGGCCTTTAAGTTGGCTACGTACTGTTTCGCATGTTCGCTGGGTATGTGCATATCGTACCTTCTTCTCATTAACACCCCGCCACAGCAGGGCGTCAACTGCGCATCGCGTCTCATTAACACCCCGCTTTAGCGGGGTGGGTGGCGAAAATGGAGGGTCGAACCGCTTCAGCGGTT
>CAZMKD010000038.1:0-11985 GCA_964566575.1 uncultured Verrucomicrobiota bacterium | reverse complement strand
AGAACCTCAGCTACTTCCGCTCGCTGGCGGAGTCCTAGCTTCGCTTCACGCGGGTGCCGTCGTTGTCGGCGGTGAGGATGTGCGTGTCGCACCGGATGCGTTGCCGGGCGAAGATACCGGCCATTGCTTCCGCGACGGCCTTCTCCTTTTGCTCGGTCAGACACATGATTGACGAACCACTGCCGCTGAGCCAACCGGCCAGCGAACCGGCTTCGACGCCGGCCGCAATCACGTCGTCGAGTTGTGGAATCAATTTCTTCCGGTAAGGCTGGTGCAGCCTGTCCTCGAACAGTCCGCGCAACAGCGAAAAATCGCCGGTGGCAAAGATGGAGGTGATAAGCGCGACACGTTTCATGTTCTCGATGGCGTCGGCGAACGGCACCTGCTTCGGCAACAGCGCGCGGGCTTTCTCGGTCGAGACGGCAAAGTCCGGGATGCAGACGACAAACTTCAAAGTTCCCGGCACGTTAAAGCGCCGGTAACGGATCGTGCCGTCAATGATACCGGACACGACAAAGCCGCCGAATAGCGCCGGCGCGGCGTTGTCGGGGTGATGTTCGAGTTCGGTGACGACTTCGAGCAGTTCCGCGTCGGATAGCGGCCGGCCGTTGAGTTCGTTGAGCGCAAAGACGATGCCGAGCCGGACGGTGACGCTGGAGCCGAGGCCGCCGGTCGTGGGCACTTCGCCTTTGACTTCGACCTGCGCGCCGTGCGGTTTGGTCTTGCTGCGCCGGAAAAACGCGTCCATCGCCTCGCGCGTCATCGCCAACGCGCCGGCATTGCCACGCATCACATCCACGCGCTCGATGGCCGGCTCGTCCGTTTCGCGGATGGAAATCTGGTTGTGGAGTTTGAGAGCGATGCCGAGCGTGTCGAAACCCGGCCCGAGATTGGCGGTGGTGGCCGGCACGCGAACGGTAACAGACGGTTTCCTCATTGGCGCCGCGATATTGCAGAGCGGAAGTTCAAAGTTCAAGGTTCAAAGTTCCAAGTTCACCGTTCGCAGCATTTTGATATGATGAACGTCGTGTTGGAGCGGTGGTTCAAACTTCGCGAGCGAGGGTCGAGCGTGCGCGTCGAGGTAATCGGCGGGGCGACAACGTTTGTGACGATAACTTACATCATCGTGGTCAACCCGGCGATTCTCGCCGCCGGCATCCCGGTCAGTCCGAGCACAGTGGCGACGATTTTGTCGGCGGTGTTCGGTTGTCTGCTGATGTGCCTTTACGCGAACCGGCCGATCACTGTCACGCCGCAGATGGGGGAGAACGCATTCATCGCATTTGGCCTCGCGGCGGCGCCATCGTGCTGAGCGGATTGTGTCTGTACCACTATTTGTTTGGCCTGCCGCACTGACAAAAACGCGCCTCAATCACGAATCTGAGTCGCGGTTCTGAGAAATTCTGACGGTCGCTGTTCTTACTGCCAGCCGCTCCCGCACTGGCATACCCACTGCTAACTCTAATTCACAGGCGTTGTCAGCCCTACATCAAGAAACATGAGCGTGATCAGAAAAACTCCATACCGCGTGCTCATCGTCGACGACGAACCCGATGAGCGCGACTTGCTGGCGGAACTACTCCGCGGGCCGACCCGGTGTGTTGAGGTGCGTGATACTCCGCGCGCGGCGCTGGAATTCCTGCAGCAAAATCCGGTCGACCTGGTGTTTCTCGATCATCGGATGCCCGACATGAGCGGGACGGAACTCGCCCAGAAGATCAAGGCGCTCTACCCGCAGACGCATGTCGTCATTTGCACCGGCTACCTCGTCGAAGCCGGTTGCCCGGAAGTCCGCGACCACGCCGAGCACGTGTTACACAAACCCCTCAATCTCGGCGAAGTACTGGAACTCGCCGACTCCTACAGCGCGACATGAGGGGGACAGGACTTATGGCGGCGCTGACTTCAGGGTTGGCCGTGACGCATGCTGCGCGGGGTGCGCAGGATTCCGTGCCCACGGCAGGTCAGCGTCCGCCCATTCTTCATCATCTGCCGTCTGCGCTCCACAGGTTGAGGGTCAACTGTTCGCATCCCCCAACGCCATCAGGGTCGGCGCCTCCTCCGACCACGAACAGGCTGTTCCCTCAACCTGTGCGCGCGACGGTTGCCGCCACGTAAAACGTGGTGAAGCTTGCGCTGCTGACCGTCGTCCGCTATATTCTCCGCGCCACACGACATCTTCCCGGGGGCGAAATGGTTTCGACTTGGCGGAGTGGGCGTGAGCGGCATGCCGAGGTGGTTCGGAGGCCTCGTTAAACACCGGACAAAAACATAACAGCGAATACAGAACTCGCTCTCGCGGCTTAATTGACCGCGACGTCTCACCGGTGACACCGGCTGGCTGGCTGAGACGACATTAGCCGGTTAGTCGGCGGATGTCGTTCTCAGGTCCGCCGGCGAAACTTTAACTGGGAACTGGCGCGACGCGTGGCCCGTCCATCGGCAGCGCGTCGGGCGAGATCTAAAGGTGGAACAAGCATGTAGTCACTCGCGTGCGCTTGGTCAAGGACGTGGGTTCAACTCCCACCGCCTCCACCATTTCTACAGCAGTTCCATCGTCCGTTCCGGAATCCCCGCCCGCCGGCAGGCGACGGCGAACAGCTTCGCCATCTGTGCCGCCAGAATTCCGTCCCCGCGCATGCGCTTGCCAAACGCGGTTTCGTTCAATTTCCCGCCGCGCATCGCACGAATCTGGGCGAGAACCTTTTCCTTCCTCTCGGAAAAAACGTCAGGCCAGCCATTGCTCAAACAACCCCGCCACGACCAATGGTAACCGCACCGTAACCAGGCCGGCGAATCGGGCACCGGATTTCGCGGCGGCGTGCGCGATCGCAGGCAACTCATGATCGGCAAATCAGGGGATCACCGGTGCGACGAAGACCCCCGTCGGGATGCCGGCCTCGGTGAGTCCGCGGATCGCGCGCAACCGCGCCACCGGCATCGCGGTGCGCGGTTCGAGGATGCCGGCCAGTGTGGCATCCGTCGTCGTCACCGAGACAAACACGCGGCGGCATTGTCGCGCGCTAATTCTGCGAGTAAGTCTCGGTCGCGCGTCACCAGAAGATTTTTTATGACGATGCCCACCGGATTGCGGAACTCCGTCAGAACTTCGAGACACCGGCGCGTGAGTTTCGGTCACCGCTCGATCGGTTGATACGGATCGGTCACGCCGCTCATCGCGAGCGTTTGTGGTTTCCATTTCGGAGGGAAAAAAACTCACGGCGCAGGAGTTCCGCAGCGTTCTCCTTCACCATGATCTTCGTTTCGAAATTGAGTCCGGCGGAGAAGCCGAGATACTCATGGTGCGGTCGGGCGTAACAGTCGACGCAGCCGTGCTCGCACTCGCGGTAAACATTGATGCTTACGCTGAAGCCAACATCGGGGCTGGCGTTGTACGTGACGAGCGACGCCGAAGCATCCCGGTAGAACTGTGTCTTCGGCGCCGGATCGTCCCACTCGGCCGAGTGTTCGTAGGTGAGCGGCTTGAAGCGATTTGGCGGATTCTCAGTAGTCCCCCGGCCTGTCATGTCAACTCGAGAAACCGATACCGGCTTTATCGAGTGCGCGCAAGAGCAGGCTCGGTTTCTCCCCGTCGTCGACGCGTCGCAGCGAACGCGTGACCGCCCCGACCGACCACGAGCGGATCGGCTCGGGCGGGTAGGGAAACGGTTTCTTCTTAACCATCGCCAGATCGAGAAGTTCGTTAGGTTCCCCAACCGCCATGTGGGCGAGGATTTTGCCGGCGAGACGCGTGCTACCGATGCCGTGGCCGGTATAACCGAGGCCGTAGAAGACGTTGCCAATCGAACCGAAGAACGGCGTGAGCCGGGTGGTCGACGCGATCGGACCGCCCCATGCGTACGGGAATTCCAACCCCGCCAGTTGCGGGAAGTGTCGGTGAAAACTCTCGCGCAGCGCGGTGTAGTGTCGCTCAGAGTGGTCGCAGGCTTCCTCCACGCGGTTGCGCGGGTAATAAGTCGCGTCGCTCGTGCCCCAGAGAATCCGGTTATCGGCGGTCAGCCTGTAGTAGTTGAAGAACGTCCGGCAATCGGTGACGGCTTGCCGGTTGCGCCAGCCGAGGCAGGCGTGCTGTTCTGGCGTGAGCGGCGCGCTCACGAGGATGTAGTCGTATAGCGGAATGAAATGTCGCAGCAGTCGAGGAAACAGGTGGTGCGAGTAGGCGTTGGTCGCGAGTATGATTTTGCGGGCTGTTGCCGTCCCGCGGTCGGTGTCGATGCGCGCGCCGGTGATCTTTTTGACCGGTGTGCGCTCGAAGAGCATGACGCCGCTCTTGAGTTTATCGACGAGCTTGACCGGGTTGATAATTCCGCCCCCCGAAGCGAACGCGGCACCGAGGTAAAGCGGCGAATCCAGTTCGGCGCGCACTTCTTCGGCAGTGAGAAACCGACAGTCTCTCATCTGCCGGCACATCTCGACCTGTGCCGGCGTGAGCGCCACGTGGAGTTGGCCGGTCCGCTCGAAATCGCATTCGGCGCCGGCGAAAGCGGCGAGTTCGTCGATGTTCTGCCGGCCAAGCCGGGCGAGCTTCTCAGCCTCTGGGCGACCGAAATGGGCTATGGCCAATGCATGGGAATGGTCGAGGCAGGGGCTGACGATACCGGCGTTGCGGCCACTGCCGCCGTAGCCGGCCACGCCTTGTTCGAGGACGACGACTTGGAGCTTTGGATCGAGTTGCCGGAGAAAGTGTGCGGTCCACAAGCCGGTAAAGCCCGCGCCGATGACGACAACGTCGGCTTCGTGATGCCCCTCCAACGGAGGCGCGGCCGGTGTGGTGCGCTGCGCAAGCCAGTAGCTGGCTTGTTCGATTGGACGCATCGTCAGTGTTCGGCCAGCGAGCGGAAGTAGCTGAGGTTCTCCAGTTCGATGGCAAGATTGACGTTACTGACGACAACGTTGGACGGTACGCGCAGGACGACGGGGGCGAAGTTGAGGATGGCGTTGACGCCCCCGGCGATGAGCCGGTTGGCGATGTCCTGGGCGGCGGTTGGGGGCACGGTGACGATGGCCATCTTGACGTGGTGGTGCCGCACATACCGATCGAGATGGTCTAAATGACTAATCGGTTGAGGGAATGTCTTGCGGCGTTGTCGTTTGATGTCGATGTCGAAGCCGGCGACAATCTCAAAGGCTTCTTTGCGGAAGCCGCCGTAGGCCATGAGGGCGGCACCGAGATTGCCGACGCCGACGAGGACAACCGGCTGGAGCTGTTTGCTGCCGAGCACCTCGGCGATCTTGTCGCGCAAGTTGGCGATGTCGTAACCAAGACCGCGCGTGCCGAGGTGACCGAAACTGGTGAGATCTTTGCGTAATTGCGTCGGCTTCACTCCGGCGGCGTGGGCGAGGGCGGTGCTGGAGATGGTGGCGACGTTTTCCGCACTGAACTGTTCGAGGCAACGCAAATAGATACTGAGCCGATAAACAGTCTTCTTTGGAATGCCGGCTTTCATTGGAAATTAGACTAGCCGGTTGTGTCCCAAAAAGCAAAACCTCGGCAGAAACTGCCGAGGTTTTACCCTTGCTAATATCACCGATAGCTACGGATTGAGCATACCGTACTCCCAGCAATTAGTCGCCATCTTGTTTACGAACGACACATGACCGTCATTGAACAACACGTTGCCACCCGCGTCCTTATGATTCCCAGTGCTGACCCATCCAGTCGTGTTGGGTAGTGTGAAACCGGGGGTGCCTTCCTTTGCAGTGGCAACGCCTTGATCCCACGCGACAATGTTATCTGGCCCGTTTTGCCACACGAGATTAGTCTGGTAACTGTAGCTGATGTTGGCTTTCGTAAAACTCGCCCCACTGAAGTCCACAGCTTGCTTGTCGGAGGTGCTCGGGCAAAGGAGAACCTTCGTGGTGTTGAGCGTGTTGCTCATCAGGGCAAGGGAGGCTGAAATCAAATCTGTGTATGTTGACATTGATGGAGGAATAGTTGCTCCAACATTCGGCATGCGATCACCGTTCACGTCCGCATACATGGCGATGCCTAGACCAATCTGCTTCAGATTGCTTAAGCACTGGGTGCGACGAGCCTTTTCGCGAGCGGCTGCCAAGGCCGGAAGCAGCATGGCTGCCAAAATCCCGATGATGGCGATAACGACCAGCAGCTCAATCAGCGTGAAGCCGCCGAGTTTCAGTTTGAGAAGTTTCCTCATGATAATGCCTCCAGTGCTCCGTTCGATTTTGGATTATTGCTCATTCGCACGTCCGGGGGTTCGCGCCCGCTTCGCGACGGCTGTCCATCACGAAATACGATACAAGCTCTCGCCGATATGTGTCAACAGGTAAAAATTGACGCGGTTCGACCAGTTCAGACTTGGCACAGAGCGCGGGAGACTTCTTCCTCCCGGTTATAGAAATGCGGCGAGAATCGCAGACACGGCGTGCCGTCCGACCGGCGTCGGAGCGATGTCACAATGCCGCCGGCATCCAAACACCTTTGAACAGCCACCCAATCATGTTTGGCGGATTCGAACGAAATGATCCCTGACAGCCCGATGCCGGATTCAGGTCCGGCAACACTGAAACCTCTCCGTCGACCGGTCTCCACCGCGTACCGGGCTAACGTCAGAACTCGTTCCTCGATCCTCTCAATGCCGATTTCCACAATCATCTGTAGCACCGCATACAAGCCCACGATGCCGATGAGGTTCAAACTGCCCGGTTCGTAGCGCCGCGCATCCGGCCAGAACCGGAGTTGCATCTCCGCCCGGTAATCGGGACACGGCGCGCTGTGCCATCCGACCAACGGCGGTTCCAACTGGTCGAAGTGCTCTTTACGCACAAACAGAATCGCCACGCCGAGCGGCCCGAGCAACCACTTGTGCGCATCGGCCGCCGCGAAATCCACGTGCCGCATTGACGTCCGCAGCGCGCCGAAGCTTTGAATACCATCGAGACAAAATAGTATGCCGCGTTCGTGAAGAAACTGCCCGACTGCATCCACGTCCAACCGCCAGCCTGTTACGAAGTGCACGCTCGCCAGGGACACCAGCCGGGTACGCCCGTCCACCGTGCGGGCCAAATCATCCACCGTGATGTTGCCCTCCACCCGCGGTTCGACGAATCGTGTCTCGACCCCGCGCCCCGCCAGAGCCATCCACGGATAAACATTGGCTGGGTAATCGTGCCGGTAGCACACGACATTGTCCCCAGATTTCCAGTTCAAGCCGGCCGCGACCGTGGCCAAGCCCATCGAAGTCGAGCCGGTAAAGGCGATTTCCTCCCGGCTTGCTCCGATCAATTCGGCAGCGAGTTGCCGGGTCTCGCCGACAAAACCGTCCGGCAATACATCTTCCTGATCCTCGTGTGCGGCGGCCTCGGTGTAACGCTGGATTGCTTCCGCTACGCACCGCGGCAAGGGGCTGACACCGGCATGTGCGAGGAAAATCTTGGCTTCGCATACCGGGAACTCCCGGCGACGGACGGTTTCGTTTTGAAGAAGTTCGTCGAGATTCATGGCGGGCAATGGTAATCGGTCACGGCATGTTCGCGAGCTTGCTGGGCGTCGTCGTTTTGCCCGGCTTCAGCGAGCAGTTGCGCCATCTCGGCATAAGCGGCACAGATGTCGTCGTGAATTCGCGGACAGGAAGCGTTCAGTTGTGGGCAGTCGCGCACGTAAAGGGGAACCAACGCCTTTTGGGCGGGGGCGCGGTCGGTTGCGATGAACAGGGCCTGCCAGTAACTGCGAGCGGCCTCGGCCGGTTGGCCCGCCGCGGCGAGCGCGTCGCCGAGGTGGAGATAGATCGTCTCGCGAGTCGGGTTGGCACGGCGTGCTTGCCGAAACGACTCAACCGCGGCGACCGAGTTACCCAGGCGTAACCACGTCTGTCCCAGCTCGTCGTGAATTGTGGATTCGTTGACGTTGATCGCCGCGTTTGGCAGCCGGATCCCCAATGGGTGCGACGTGGTTTGCTGGCCGTTCAGCAGCGCGGCGGCTCTCTGCAACGCGGCGAGCGACTGCTGATACCAGTGCGCGCTGGCCGGGGTTTGTTCCATATCACCGTTGGCGTCCCGGTTTGTCATGGCGTCGCCCTTGATACGGTAAACTTGGCCGGCGTTGATTTGAACCGGCAAGGCATCCGGCACTATCGCCAGCGCGCGTTGCACACTGGCGACGGCGGCGTCGGTGTAACGATGTTCGGGATCGTGTTTGATTACGGCGGCGGCCAGCCCGGCGTGTCCGCGAAAGCTGCGCGGGCTTGTGTTCACCAGTTTCACCCAAAAGCCGATATCGTCGTGCCAGTCTTCGTTCCGGGCGTACGTGCGCACGCCATACGCGAGCAGGAGCACACCGGCAAGGACGGCAGTCCGTCGCGGCGCGCGGTCATAGAATCCAGCCACAAGCCAGCCAGCGAGGCCGGCAAAGGCCACAGACGGTAGGTAGAGAAACCGTTCGGCCATGGTGCTGCTGCACAGAAAGAAGAGATTGGACACCGGCGCCAATGCCACGAAGAAAAACAACATGAAGTAACTCACCACGGGTTGCCGGCGCCGCAGTCGGAGAGCGACCACGAGAGCCGCGACGATGACGCCGATGGCCACGGGCAACGTCGCGTCACGCCAGTCGGCGAGCGCGACTTGATTGTACGAATAATCCGCCGACAACGTCTGCGGCCAGAGCAGCAACCAGAGGTATTTGCCAATGATCTTTACGGCGGTCAGGCGCGCCGTCCACGCGTCGCCTTTTAGCAAGGCGTTGTCGATATAGTCGGCGGCGGTCAGTGGCAACGCCGGGTTGTGGGCGAAAACATTCTGCCGCGCGACAAACCACACCACCAACACGGGTAGTAGCGCGCCGTAGTTCGCCCAGCGGCGCCTGCGGAAAGCCAAATCATGCAGAAGCATCACCGCAGGCAACACAATCGCATTCTCCTTACTGAACAAGCCAATGCCAAATGCAATCATCAACGCGCCCAGCCACGCTCCCCGCCGCCAGCCGCGTGCGGTTTGGGTCTGGATGTGCGCCAACAACCCGCCGACGACTCCGAGCGTCGCCAGCAGGTCGGCGCGGCCCACGATGTTCGTTACGGCCTCGGTGGCAATCGGGTGCAGCGCGAAGATTGCGCCGGCCACGAACGCTCCCGGGCGATTGGCCAAGGCAAGCACCAGCGCATACACCAGCATCGCGTTGCCGACGTGAAGCGCGAAGTTGATGATGTGATAGCCCGCCGGTTGGTCCGCATTGCCGAGTAGCCGGTAGTTGCACCAGTAGGAAAAAGTCGTGAGTGGCCGGTATAAACCCTGCCCGGCACCTGGCCACCAGTATTCCATCCGCGCGATCTGCCGCACCGCGACACCAAACGGCTCGCGCAACCGCGAGTTGTCGAGAATCACCGGGCGATTATCGAAAACAAAACCCGCATCAAACGAGTTGCTGTACGCCAACAGTGCGAGCACCAGCAGCCCCAGACACGTCGTCAGATGAGCGAAGAAAATTCGGTTCATGGGCGAAGCGATCCGAGCGCCTTCGCGACAGCATCCACCGCAAACTCGGCTGCGATAACCGGCGGCACGCTGCCGTCCGGCGCGCACATCTGCCAAGTGCCCAAGCCAATCACCGGCTTGCTGGCCCGCAACGCCAAGGCGATTTCGCTGAGCGTGCCGAAAGCGCCGCCGAGGCTGCCGCACACCAAGATCGCGCCGCGCAGCGCGATTTCCGCGCCGACCTGCTCGGCCAGCGCCGCCTGTTCCGCCGTCGCTTGCGACGGGCCGATGACCGTAATGCGTGGTGGCCGGCGCGTGCTCAACGGGTCTTGGCAGCGAAGTCCGCCACTTTCGCGTTGGCCACGCGCGCGAAGTCGCCGTAGCGCATCTTCATTGCGTCGCTGTGCGTGCCGGCCTCGAACACAATCGTGTCGTTGTCGGTAAGGCTCTGGTCAACGTAGGTCTCGACGCCGTAGAGACTGCCGAATGGCGGCATCGAGCCAACCGCACAGTCCGGGAACAGTGCCTTGAAGTCGGCTTCGGTCGCCAGCGTCGCCGGTTTGCCGGTGAGTTTGTTGAACTTGTCGAGATCGACCCGATGATCCGCGGGCAAGACCGTCATCACCGGCGCGCCGTCGGACTTCACCATCACGACCTTCGCGTGCTGTTTGCCCTTGACGTGCTCGATGGCGGCCAACTCCTGCGCCGTGAACGCCTCGGGGTGATGCAGGACCTCGTACCGGACTTTGTGTAGGTTCAGGAACTCGATGAGCTTGGATGGTATACCCATGGTTCACCTCCGACGGAAGTATACTTCACTTGCGCAGCGCCGCCAACTCCGGATCGCGCGCGGCAAATGCCGCAAACTGCGGATTGAGCGCGACCGCCTGCGCGAGTGCAGTGCGCGCTTCGTCCAGCCGTTCGAGCCGGGCATACGCGCATGCCAGATTGTAGCGCGCGGCCGGCAGGTTCACGTCCTGCAAACGGTCGACCGCCTCCGCGTAATGTCCGGTCTTTAGCAGGACCAAGCCAAGCGCCGAGCGCGCCGGGATGTTGTCCGGCAATAGCTCCACCGTGCGTTTCGCGATCGGCAACGCTTCCACGAATCGGCGCTGCTCGATGAGCCATTCCGTGATCGCGCCAAAGTCTGTGCCCAGCAAGCGAAGCTCGGTTTCGTCGTTGGCCACGGCGACCGCATGTTCGGCGTACGGAATGGCCTCTTCAAACCGGCGTTGCTCAATCAACCCGTGCGTAATGCACCGGTACGCCACCCGCGACTGCGGGTAATTTGCGACCACCGCCTGCCACAACGTCACGTCATCACGCCATATCGGGATCTGCTGCTGGGTCCGCACCACAAACCACGAAGCGAATCCGGCCAGCCCGACCAGCCCGACCCGGCGCAACTTCATGACCGCGCCGCCGATGACCAGCAACACCGGGATCATCGCCAGATACGCAAACCGGTCTGCCACCGCTTGCCCGCCGGTTTGAAATAAGCCCGACACCGGCAACACCAGCGCGACGTACGCGACCCACGCCGCCCGCAAGGCCGGCTTGCGCCAACACCCGGCGGTGATCACGACACAAAGGATCGCCGGGACCAGGAACTCCGCTTGCATCAGATGCAGGTCTTCACCGAGCGGGTAGAATGGCGACAGCCACGCCGGCCACACAATCTTCCAGAGATAAAACACGAGACTCCGGGCGGCGACAAAGACGCGTTCGACGACGCTGAGTTCGTGCGTCCGCAGCGCGCCGGTATCGATCTGCCCGCGGAATGCCAGCACGGTGATAATCGTGGCAAGCAGGAACAGCAGCCATTTCTCTGTGAGAATTTTCCAGTCGCGCCGGCCTCTGGGAAAATAATCGATGGCCATCATGACCACCGGCAACGGCACGGCCATCGGTTTGCTCAACAGTGCGGCCGTGTACGCCGCGACCATCGGCCACCACTGACCCCGCATGTAGAGGATCAAGGCGAGCAGCGAGAACAATCCGCATAGCAGATTTTTCCGTTCCGCTATCCACGCGACGGATTCCACCTGCAACGGATGGACTGCAAACACAATGCCGACCCACGCGGCCAGCGGAAGTTGCTGCGTCAACAACCACACGAGCCAAACGACTAGTGCGGCATTGAGCGCGTGCAGTACGACGTTGGTGGCGTGGTGTGGTGCCGGGTTGAGCCCCCACAGTTTCAGATCGAACTCGTGCGAGAGCCACGTCAGGGGGTGATAATAGACATGCGTGGTCGTCAACGCCCATCCGACGCCGTGTTGCGCCGCGCCTTCGAGATAGACGTTGTCGTCCCAATGCGTGAAACCATTGTGCACGCACGGCCAGTGTGCGCTCGCGGCCAGCGCGGCGACGGCCAAGGCAATGGTCCATGGTTTCATGGCCGCGTCGTCTCGATGTGCGTGACGAAAACGTAACCGCGCGCGATTTGGTTGGTTTGGTCCGGCCACAAGTAGTGAATGTTCTTGGCGGCCTGCCGCTCCGGTGTCGCGGTGTCGGTCAAGAACATGATTGTTT
>CAZMKD010000037.1:0-20412 GCA_964566575.1 uncultured Verrucomicrobiota bacterium | reverse complement strand
CTTCATGCGGTGCCGGAGGATGCGGTTGTGCAGGGTCCGCGCCTCCTTGACGGTCTTGCTGGCACGGCAGCAGGAGCATTTGATCCCGCCCGGACCACGGACGGCTTTCGTGGCTTCCTTGTTCTCGTTCATGGAAGTATCCTCCTGCCATTACTATGCCGCCGTCGCCCGGAGTGAATGAACCTTCCGCCGTCGCTTCCGGACCTTGGAATGGAATCCCGCTCGGCATCCTCTGGCTTCATCCCTTCCTTCCGGTCGGGCAGTTTCAGGGTTTTTTAAGCGGTTCCCTTGCACCCGCTACCACTCGTCTTCTGCCGTACCTATGCCGCGCACCCGCCGAGTGAATGAACCTTCCGCAACCCGTTGCATTCACTCCCGGCGGCATGGGCATAGGAGGGGCAGGAGGATACGACGATGAAGCTGATGACGAAGGCGATCGAAGCGCGGTTCGCGAAGCTGGGCCGTCAGGAGGGCAAGGGCGATCAGGCGATCGTGGTCGCGAAATTCTTCTGCCCGTGGAACGGGTGGACGTGGTTCGCGACGGAATTCGAGGCGGACGAGCCCGGAACGGAAGACGGGAACTTCTTCGGGCTGGTCGTGGGCTTCGAGACGGAGCTGGGATACTTCAATCTCAAGGAGCTGGCAAGCGTCCGTGGGCTCTTCGGGCTGGGCATCGAGCGCGATCTTCATTGGACGGAGCGGACGCTGGCCGAGGTCCGAGAGAAGGCGGCGGTGCTGTAATGGGCGCAGGAATCTCACAGGAACGGGCGAATCGGTGGATGCTCCGGGCGATTCGGCGGATCGAGCGCGAGCTACGGGAGGCCGGAGTGCCGTGCCATTACGCGAATCGGCACCTTCGCAACGGTGAAAAGTCCATTCCGGTCGAAGAGCCGTCCCTTCCGCGCCCGTTCGCGCCGTCGTTCGAGGTCGGCTACAGCCACGGCCACATGAGCAACGGGGAATCCGTGCTGTCTCCGCTGGTGTTCGTCCACACGGAGGCCGGGAAGCGGCCCGAGGTCTACGGTTCACTCGACTTCGAGAAGGGGCTCAAGCGAATCAAGGGGCTCTTCGGGGTGCATTCACTCACGACGAGCGGTGCATAGGCGTATCGGAGGATAGAAAATGAGCGACTTCCGTTTGAAACATTACATCCCGGCGCAAGGCAAGGACGGCGTGAACAACATCAAGGTCACGGTCTACTACTCGAAGGGAGGCATCAACTACTTCAACTACAAAGAAGAGCCGTCCGCGATCTGGGCCGGGATCACGCCGATGGAAGTCACGAGCAGCAACGGGATGAGCATCGAGAAGTACGGCATGGGCAAGGGCCTGAAGGTCAATCTCGAAGCCGCGACCCGCCTGAACCGGAAGAACGTCGAAAAGGCGTTCGAGCGCGTCCTCGCGGAGATCACGGTGGGCGCGGGTCGTGTCTGGACCGCCATTCAGGAGGTCTGCAAGCACGAAGGCGTCACGCTACAGACGGACGTTCATTCAACCGAAGCGGCGAAAGCGTAGGCATCTCGTGAAGAAGACAACCGCAAAGGCGATGTCGCGGCTGATTGCGTCCATGTGGAACACGCATGACGCAGAAGTCTGGGTCTGCGCGCATTCTACCGATGTCGTGACGGACGTTATCAGCGCGCTAAGGTCGAACGGCTGCGAGATTTCCGCCAGCGTCCTCGCCGAGCTGCTGCTGGAAAAGGTCGAACTCGAAAGGACCGAACGGCGGTAGGTTCATTCACCCACGACTACCCCGGCATAGGAAGAGCATGGAGGGCACGACAATGACGGACGAGATCAAGGCGCAGTTCGGCGATCTGGCGTGTGCGCTGTCCCCGGAGAACTTGCATTGCGACGGGGAGATTTCCGCCGCGCAAGCCCGGACCAAGGAGCGCGCAATCCGCAAGGAGTGGACCGCGCTTGAGCGTCAGGTCGGGCGCAGGGTCACGGAGAACGAGGTTTGGGGTTGGATCATCACCCGATGAGCCGCGCAACGATCTGGTGGTGGCTCCACAACGTCATCGCCCACGGAGTCCTGATGGGGTTCACGGGCGAGAACTCCAAACTAGCGGTATGGTTCCACGATTACACCGCTGAAAATGCGGAACGGGCCGAGCGGCGGAAGTAAATTCCGCTGCAAGAGGGTTCATTCACCCAGCGGGTGCCCAGCATAGGAAGGCAGGAGGGTAGCAATGACGACGCAAACGCAGGTCAAATTCCCCACGATCAAGGAAATCACCGTCAAAACGTCCGTCGTGGACGAGTGGTACGGGATCGAGGTCCGCGTGACGTGGGCAGAGCCATTCGACTACATAGCCTTCTCCAAGGAGAAACACGCCGAGGAAACTGCGTGGTTCAAGAGCTACCCCAACGTATGCCATGTCGGGCCGTGGCCGCTGGCAAAGGCACTCCGCGATCACGTTCTCAAGCAAGTGCTGGCGCATCCCGCCTACGAAGCGTACTACGCGAAGCCGCGCTTCGCGACCTGTGAAGACGGCGAAGACGGTCCCGAGCGTCGGGTCCAGATTCCACGCTTCGAGGATTCTGACTTCCAAGACTGGGACTTCTTCGGGAGCGACGGCTGGCTGTCCGCTTCGGATCGGTAGAAAGGTTCATTCACTCGCGGCACGTCTGGCATAGGCAAGGCAGGAGGACATAAGGATGAGCAGATCAGAAGACATCGAAAACGACGACAAGAAGCTCGCGGCTGAGCTTGCGGAGAAGACGGCGCGCTTCGTCAATGCGATGGCGAATGCCGATCGGGTCAAGTTCTTCGTCGAAGCGATGCACAACGAGCATCGGACCCTTCAGCAGAGCTTCACGGGGCTGGCGTTGGCGTGGCTCAAGCATCTCTCGACCCTGAACGACGGCCAGTACGACCTTCGGAACAAAGCCAGCGTGGAGATCGCGAAGAAGCTGGTCGGCGCGCTCGACAAGTACGACCTTTATCTGCCCACGGTCTAAGGAGGAACGATGAACAAGACGAAGAAGAGCGCAAAAGCGGATTGGATTTCGTGGCTCAAATCCTATGGCGCGGCCAAATTCTTCGATGCGTTCATCAAGACCGCGCAGTACGCGGAAAGCATCTGCGTCAACTGCGGCCAGAAAATCTATCTCGACATCGTGGAAGGGGGCGGCGTTCCGGACTGGGGATCTGCTTTCAAAGAGGGCGAACGCGGACTCGATTACGGTTGCTCCGAATCTCCGGATACGAACGCGGAAGGCACGGGCGGTCACAAGGCGAAGAGCCTACGGTAACAGAAGGCATAAGGAGGAAAGTATGAAGACGTTCAGCGAGATTCAGAACGTGGGCAAGGCAAAGTACGTTGTCAATCACCACGACGGCGTGAAACAACACGCGGACGGTAGCCAGTTTTTCGACATCTCCATCTTCGCCAACAAACGCAAGAAAGGCGAGTTCGTGGCGAGTTTGATGCGGCGTGGCTACAAGGTTCGCTGAAGAACAGGATTGGAGGAACGCGTGTATATCAACGAAACGGACGACAAGTGCGACGACTGCGGGGTGCAGGACCGTGCTACGGAATTCCTGCACGGCGACCCCGGCAGCGACCCGCGCTACCTGAACAAGGACTACTGCCAGAAGTGCGCTGGCAAGCGGGACATCGGCAACTGCTCCATGTGCGGGGCCGTCCACGACTATCCGAAACTCGACAAGGACGAGTACCTGTGCCCGAAGTGCTTCAAGAACGCTGCGGAAAAGAAGGAGAAGAAGGTATGAAACCCGGAGAGAAGACGCTACTGACGCCCTTGCGCCGTGAGAATCGTGGAATCTTGACCGACCCGCAATACTCCGGGTATCTGCCGGGAGAGCGGTACATCGTCTTTCACGAGTACGGACACCCGGACCATCTGGCGTCCAACACGTTCCGCACGAAACGCGCCGCTTACGAGTGGATCATCGAGAACGGCGGACTGAGCGACCTTCGCGGAGACGCGAGCGGCGGCCATCTGCTCGCAGAAGCACGGGCGTACCTGAGCAAGGTTCATTCACCCGCCGTGCGACAGGCATAGGACGTACATGAACATCTGCGGAATACACATCTGCATGGACGAGATCCGGATGGTGTGCTGGTGCCTTGCGGCTGGCGTCCCGGCCATCGTGGTCCTCAAGGGCTTCGTCAAGTCGAAGATCAGAAACAAACAGCGTTGATGTCCATTCACTCGAACGCGGGGAGGCATAGGAAGAACATGAGCAAGAAGAAGGAGATCAGGTTTGGCGCGTTGCTCTCGAAGGTGCTGTACTTCAGAAATCTCAAGAAGCCGTACATCCTGCAACTCGACGGCGAATCCTACGGATTCAACGACACCGTGGAAATCGTGCCGTTCGTCCGCAAGCTGGGCTGGAAAGTGACCGAAGGGAGGGTCAAAGCGTGAAGAACCCGAACGTGAACTGTCTCCAAGGGCTCGCGTGCCCGAACTGCGGTAGCTTCGGGCCGTTCGCCATCGACTGCAAAGCATTCTTCGACGTGAGCGACGACGGCACGGACAACGCCCGGGACGTTCGCTGGGACGAATACAGCACGACGGTCTGCCAAGCGTGCGACTTCACCGGGAAGCTCAAGATGTTCGACCAGCACACGAAAAAGGAGAAAAAGGCGTGAGCAAGGTCGCCGCGAAGTTCGCCATGCGAAGGGCGAAGAAGTAGTCCATTCACTCGCGGCACCGGGCGCATAGGAATGACATGAGCAAGACCAAAGCCCCGGCGGTCTGCAAGAAGTGCGGACTCGTCGAGAACGACGAAGAGAAGCAGAAGAGCTGTCCGCGCTGTGCGTGGAAGGGCCACGACTACAACCCCGGCTGTTACCGGAAGCGGTACACCTTCGCACAGGCGCAACAGGTCGCCAAAGAGCTTGCGCCGGACGTGTGGCAGATTCTCCGGCGGCTGGCCGTGGCAAACCTTCAGAACAGCGGGGCCGAAGAGATTGGCTCTTCGGATGTCTCCTGTGTCGCTATCGAGTTCATCCAGAACGGCGACGTTGTTATCGAGGATGGGAAGATCATCAGAGCTGATACCGGATTCTAAAGGAGGATTACGCATGATGACTCCGGGCAGATACGAGCTTCGGAACCCGAAGACCGCGCTTCGGTACGTCCTGTACGTCCGAGAGGATGACAGCGCGTATCTCGCCGTGAACGACGGCAGAGTACCGAGCGGCCAAGAGATCCATTGGTCAACCGCGCTGGACCTGTTGGGAACGTTCATCCACGAAGGAGGGCTGCCATGCGCAAAGTCTACGTGAACCTTCAAGTGCGCCTCATCATCGAGATGGAGGAAGGTCTTGCAGTCGCGGACGTGATCGACGAAATGGACTACAAGTTCACATCGACCACGGACGGCGCGATCATCGCGGACACCGAGATCCAAGAATCCGAAGTCACGGACTCCAAGTAGATCCATTCACTCAGCGACATCCCGGCATAGGAGAAGCGTATGAACAGCCAATGGCAATGGATGGACGCTCGCTTCGGGCCTATGGGATGGTTTTCGGACGCCGACAAGAAGCGGTTTGAGAACACCGGGGAGTTCTCCGCCGGGCATTGGCGTCGGCTGGCCCAGAACGAGATCGCCTCGATGAAGGCTTACGTGGGCCGACTGGCCTACGAACAGGCGTGAGAATATATGAGCTACAACAACAAGCTGAACCCAGACCAGCAGATCACGGCAGAGGAGCGGATCGCCGCCTACCTCTTTGACACATACGGTATCAATGAGGAATGCTCTGCTGAAGCTGGCCGGGGCATCCTCAGACTGGTCTTGAAGGAGTTCAGACCCGATCTGCTCGTCGTAGAATCCACGGTGCCGAAGAAGTGCCCGAGTTGCAACGGCGAAACGGAATGGGCCGACATCAAGGCCAAGCGTGTCACCTGCCTCTTCTGCGGGTACGAGGGGCCAGAAGCGTGATGAAGGTTCTATACATCGACGTTGACGGCGTCCTGAACACCTACAACGACGAGAACGGCATCACATGGCGTGAAGAACG
Organism: uncultured Verrucomicrobiota bacterium; assembly: GCA_964566575.1. Classification (GTDB taxonomy): domain Bacteria; phylum Verrucomicrobiota; class Verrucomicrobiia; order Palsa-1439; family Palsa-1439; genus CAZMKD01. Next base: position 14,410 of record CAZMKD010000037.1, on the reverse strand, counting down.
TGATGAGTTCCTCGAATGGGCTTCAACGCGCTTCGAGTGTCGCTTCTTGACGGCATGGGGCAAGAGTATCCACAAAGAAATGCCGAAGAAGTGGCAGTTCCCCGTGGAAGATTGGAACGAGAACAAGGCAGAAGCACTCTGGAGGCTATCGAAGAACAGAACATGGGTATTCTTGGACGACGACAAGTGGGACCTAAGCAACGTTCAGGCCCACGGCGAGTTCGTCTTGATCGACGGCTGGAAGGCTGGGGAGCTACGTCGGGTTATGGCGACCCTGAAACCCTAGCAAAGTTCATTCACTCGACCGCGCACACGCATAGTCGTCTCAGGAGGATACAGCTATGGGATGGACATTCGCCTACGACCAAGCGCACCGCTCCGATCTAATCAAGGAGCGCACCCAGAAACAGAGCTGGACCAACACGGACGGCACGAAGGTCGAAGGCACCGCCGTCAAGCATTGCTACAAGGGTGGAATGCGTTCCGGCGTGCTGTACATCGTCTGGGAGCGGACGCGGACGCCCGTGAACGGCACGCCCACGACGGAGCGATTCATCGAAGTGGACCTTCTCGCGTTCCGAAAGGACAAGCAACTAGGTTCATCGTGGGGCCACAAGGACATGGATTGCTGCTGCGGCCCGAGCAACCTTTCTTGTCCAGTTTCATACCTTGATCTTTGCACCCCGCACGAGGGCGAGTGGTGCAAGGCTTGGCACGCGAAGGTCCGCGCGCTCGCCGCGTCTAAGAAGGCCAGCCGCGAGCGTCTCAAGGGGCTGAAGCCCGGGGACACCGTGCCGCTCGTGAGCGGCCTCAAGATCAGCAGCGGCATAATCAGCACGCTGCGGCCCCTCGTCGTCGAGTCGGGCTACGCCAAGTACCGCCTGAAGCCAGAACACATCGACTGGGCGAAGATCGGCGCGGAAATCGTCACGCAGTAATCTTTTCCGTGTCACCGGACAGGCCGTCCCTCGTACAACGAGTGGCGGTCTGTCCTTAATTTCTTTTCCAGCAGCCAACCCAAGACCCTCGTTTCTTTTCCAGCACCAAGGAAACGACAGCCTCGTTTCTTTTCCGCGTCACCGCGCACGATTGTCCACGTATGACGAGTGGCGGTCTGCCGTTCATTTCCAACGGGCCGCGCACGACGCGCGCGCTTCTTTGCAAGGTCCATTCACTCAGGAACCTTCCTGCATAGGTAGGTTGAAGATTGAAGCGGTCGGAAGCAGCGTGACCGACCCAAAAAAGAAGACGCGAAACTCCCCGCTCGAAGGATCGGGGGAAGATAGGAGACGCCGAGAGGAGAACAGGCAGAAGAAACCGACCGGAATTAAATTCCTCTCGGCACCTCCTAGCTTCCGGGTGGGCCGTCCGGCGGCACCCGAGTTTCACGGTTTGTTTTTTGGGTCGGTTCCGTTATCTCCGACCGCTTCAATCTTCTGCCCTACCTATGCCGCTTGCGCGTCGAGTGAATGAACCGGAGTTAGTAGTCCTCCGGCTCGATTGTCTCACCCATCTCGACCAGCTCCTGCCGTCCGTCGCCGCCGCTCTCGGCCCACCCGCAAAAGCACCGCGCGAGCCCCTTGTGCGCGCTGCAATCAACGCACACCCACGCGCCGCAGTTCCGGTCCAGCGCGTACTCGCCCCCGCAGGAGCATTTCTCGGTCGGTTTTGGCATCGTCGTATCCTCCTGATATCCCTATGCAGGAACCTTCCTGAGTGAATGAAACCCCGGGGAGGGTCTTTCGACCGTTCCCCGGGTCCGGTACCGTACTCCGTTAGGCTACAGCGGCCTCGATGTCTGCCGCCGTCAGGGATTCGACCGTCTGGGGCAACCGGGATTCGACGGCCTCGATGATCGCCCCCGCCGCCTTCTTGATCCGCGCAAGGCTCTTTTCGAGCGTCTGGACGTTGCCCCGGGTCCAGTCCGCGATATAGGCGAAGGAGTATTCATCCGCCTTGAATCCGAAGTGCGCCAGCACAAGGAACGCCGCCGCCTCCGCTTCCGTCTCCTTCACTTCGCGGGAGAGGGATTCGCCCGTCTCGTCGTGCAGCTTCCAATGCGCGACTTCATGGGCGAGCGTCTTGAAGCTCTGGAGCGCGGACAGTCCGCTCTGAATCCGCACGGCCTTTTCCAGCTTGCTATAGTGGCCGTTTTCCCCGTTCAACTGCTTCACTTCGAGCGTCAGGCCGCTCTGCGTGACGTGCTGCGCGAGCAGCGCGTAGAGCCCACCGTCTTCGCCTTCGAGTTTCTGGGGGAGGATGCGCTCGGGCAAATCTTTTCCCTCGGTCTGCGCCACGTCGAAGACGTACACGATGCGGAACCCGATGAGCGCGTCCCGCGAAGAGCCGTCCGACTTCGTTTCCTTCTTGAACATGGGAGCCCAAATCGCAAGGCCCTTCTCGCCCTTCTTGACGAACCTCCCGAAGTCGTCGCGCCATTTGTTGAACCCCGCGACAACGGTCGCCTCCCGATTCTGAAACCAGATCATCGCGGCGTTATGCAGCGAATACTGGTGAAACTTCGAGGCGAAGCTCAGGTACTCCTGAAACCGCGCCGACGTGCTGAGATTCTGAAGGCCGTTCCTCAGCAGCTCAACCGACTCGTCCTTTGTCATAGCCATATTCTTTATCTCCTCGCAATTCCTATGCTTTGGATCTGCGGAGTGAATGAATCCAGATCGGGGGAGAGTAGAGAGAGACTCCTGCACGGTTCGCGCTATCTTCCGCCGCACCTGCGTGCGCCGAGTTTCGCGGTGTTTAAGGAGGGTCCGCTGCAACCTCCACATCCAATCTTCTGCCCTACCTATGCGCGGCGTACCGCGAGTGAATGAACCTGCCGCAACCCGGGTTGCATTCACTCCCGGGCAGCGCGGCATAGCTCTGGCATGAACAACAAAACGCCGAAGTGCCTGTGGTGCCGCGAAGCGGTCGCGGTCGCGGGGACCTGCGATCCGATCTGTGCGCGGCTCTTGCGCGTGCATCGCGCAAAGCATCCCGTTGAGCCCGTCGCGCTTGTGATCGACTACACGGCGCAGCCGAGCGCGGACGCGCAGTACCACGGCGACGGCTACCGGGGGTAGCTGGATTCATTCACTCATGCCGTGTGCGGCATAGGTGGAGTGTCGCCGCTGGGTGTACCAGCGGGACAAGGCTCTGAGGAGGATCAAAGCCATGAGCAAAGTGATCGTCAACAACGTGATCGAGGGCGTGAACGACGTCGAGGCGTTCCGCGACGGGTACTACGCCAAGCGGCCCGATGGCCGTCTGGAAATCCAGCAGACCCTGCTGGTGGCCTACCTCGCGGCGGTCGAGAAGCTGGAGCGTCTGCACTCCTTCGCCAAGGACGCGCTGGAGAAGGGCGCGGCGGTCGAGGCCGGGGCGGTCGAGGCCGGGATCTTCAACGAACCCGCGAAAAAGCCGAACTGGCGCGGGGAATTCGTCGCGCTGGGCGGCGACCCCAAGGCGGTCAACGACCGCACCCCCAAGCAGGACAACCATCGCTTCCGGGTGTTCAACGCCGGGGAGAAGCAGAAGGGAACCCTTCTCGCGCCCAACGCGGACGGCTCCCCCATCCTGCCCCCGGTCAAGGCGGGTGCGGAGGCCGCGCCCGAGTAACCAGCCTCCTCCTCACTCCGGGGCGGGGGGACCTAAACCCTCCGCCCCGGCTCTATTTCTGGACGGCGGGACGTTCATTCACTCGCGCCGCTCCGCGCATAGGTAGGGCATGAAGAACAGAGTTCGGAGCAAAGTCCACGCGGCCCATCTCGGGACCGTCGTGACGGAGACGGCGGGAGTCTTCGCGGTCCTCTGGGACAACGGATCGTGGAGCTACCTCTACGCGAGCGAGTTCATCTGGATTCATTCACTCGCGGAGGCCCACGCATAGGAAGGACATGAACGATGAACGCGGACCCCCGGGACGCCCGGGGAAACCGGAAGCGGTCGGATGCAGAGGAACCGACCCAAAAAAGAAACCTCGAAACTCGGACGCCGCCGAAAGGCCGCCCGGAAGACAGGAGACGCCGCGAGGGGGCTCGGCTCAAAAAATACCGTCAAGGTAGCCTCCTCTCGGCAGCTCCTATCTTCATCCCTTCCTCTCGGTCGGGCAGTTTCACGGTTTTTAAGGAGGTTCCGTTAAACCCTCCACAACCAGCTCTCTTGTACCCCTCCTATGCCGCGCACCCTGCGAGTGAATGCAACGGGTTGCGGAAGGTTCATTCACTCGGGCCGGGGCCAGCATAGGATGAATGTCGCCGATGTGTGTAACGTCGGGACGAGGAACGAGGAGGACGAAGCCATGAGCGAGAGACAAATGCTGGTCGAGGGCGGGCTGGTCTACATCTCCGGGTACGAGTTCCGCGTCCAGAATCTTCGGATCGAGACGTTCCCCGGCGGGGAGCTGGTCTCCCGGTTCGAGGGCGTCTGCACCGCCGACAAGCGGAACGACAGCATCCGGCGCACGGGCTACGACGGCGGGGTGTACGGCGGCAACGCGCTGGCCTATCGCTGGGAGGGCCAGTCCTAAGCTCGAACGGGGCGGCGGTGAAAGCCACCGCTCCATTCACTCGCGGTGTACGAGGCATAGGAAGCGTGAGGAGGATCGGCCATGAAATTCAGAATCACCTACGACAACTCGACGAAATGCCCGGACTGCGATCACGATCTGGGCGGTGGCCCAAGCACCGTGACACTCGAAGCCGAGAGCATGGACGCGGCGCGCGCAAAGGTCCGCGCCCTGTTCCCTGATGCAAAGATCATCTACGAGGAGAGCCTCGTAACGCTGTGAGAGGTTCATTCACCCACGGCGGCGACGGCATAGGAAGAGCGAGGAGGACGCGATGAAGAAACCAATGGTGCCCACGTTCGAGAACGAGCTGGCCTACGCGATCGAGACGTTCGATGACGAGAACGACCGGAAGCCCACAGAGGCCGAACTCGCCACGATCAAGGACGAGGTTCAGGCGAAGGTGGACGAGGCTCAGGAAGCCTACGACGAGTACATCTCGTCGGGCGCATTCGAGTGCGCCGTCTGCGACAAGATCCACCACCATTGGGCTCCGAAGCCCTGCCGGGACGCCTACAACTCGGAGGACTTCTAGCATGAAGCACCACGACGGGATGCGCCGGATCAACAAGGTGGACGGCGGCAAAGGCCGTGCGCGCAGAGCGCACAGCCGTGCCGTTCGCCGTGCGGGAAAGCGGATCGTCCGCACGGAGGTTCATTCACCCGAGCCGCTCCCGGCATAGGAAGAGCATGAACAAGACGCTGACGATTCACAACCGGGTCACCGGGGAAACCAAGACGTTCGCGATGGGCGCAACGTCGCGTGGCCGCATGGCCCCCGGCGTCCGGTTCCACGCCGACAAGCGGCGCACGACCCGCGCCGAGGACCGCCGTGAGGTCCGGCAGAACTGGAGGGATTTCTAATGTCCAAGAATCCGGCCATCGCCGCAATCGTGAACTATCGGAGCGGAATCGCGGAACTGGACCAACGCGGAGAAAACGACACCGTGACGCTCGCGCTCCTGATGGGGAGCGTCATCATGGAACGCATAGCGAAGAAACGAAAGCCACAGAGCGCGGACGAACTCTTCGCGCTCGCCGTGGCGGAATTCCGCAAGACGAACGGGCGCGAGCCCGTGTGGAGGTAGGTCCATTCACTCGTGAGCCTCCGTGCATAGGAAGCGCATGGAGGAGAACACGATGAAGACCTGTCAGAATTGCACCGAGGCGTTCCGGGGTGAAGGCGACAACTGCGCGCCCTGCGTGGAGCGGTTCCAAGCGGAGGCGCGCGCGCACGCGGACAGCTTCGACGCGGAGCGGTTCGAGATCGCGATGGACTTCGAGCCCGTCTACGACGAGGACCGCGAGGCGGACACCGCCTACATGGGCGGGATCGACTCCGACCTGCTCGGAGAAAACTAAGTCTCTCTCCTCATCCCCCGGGGTTCCACACCGGAGCCCCGGGGGCTCTTCCATTCACTCAGCCGCCTCCGGGCATAGGAAGGTTGTGGAGGATATGAGGATGGAGACGATCACCCGGCACAACCCCGACTGTCGCAGGGCCTTCAGCCGCCGCGACGAGAACTGCCCCCGCTGTCAGGAACTCGCGCAGGGCGCGGCACCCCGGCGCGGCTGGGGCCAGTCCCGGTACAACGGCGCACGGGAACGCCACCCCGTCCGCACCCATGTCTGCCGCCCCGAGTGCGGCGTGGTCTGCACGTTCGGAGAGTGGTAGGCGGTCCATTCACTCACGCGGCTCCCGGCATAGGAAGAGTGCCGCCGCTGGCAGTACCAGCGGGGCGAGGAACGAGGAGGACGAGAAGATGACGACGAAAACCGAAAAACTCCCGAAGCTGACCCACGCGGTCCTGATCCTGCCCGGGGGCCAGATCCTCGAAGCGCACCCGGCCAACGGCAAGAAGTTCACGCTCGAAGAGGTCCAGAAGTCGGTTGGCTTTTTGGGTGTCTTGGGGTCCGTGTACGTCACGCCGATCCGGCTCCCGGCGCGCAACCTGATGCTGGTGGACGAGGACGGGCTCGCGAAGGGGCTCGCGCCGAACGCGGAGGCCAGCCTGCTCGCGGGGCAGCCCATCGTGGGCAACGCGTTCGTCGTGCCGCCCGGGAAATTCTAACGCTCCTCCTCAACCCCCGGGGGCTCCAGTACGGGGCCTCCGGGGACTCCATTCACTCACGCGGTCCACGGCATAGGAAGACCGGAGGAGACAAACGATGCGCGAAGAATACGAATTCCCGACGAGCCAGCACGAACTGCTACGCGCGGAGGCCGAAGAGCTGGGCTCCCGGCGCGTGGCGCAAGCGTGGGTCCTGACGGATCGGGATGTCTGGATGCGGAACCCGTACTACCGGGGTCCGGCGGTCCCGCACCCGGAGCTTGACGACGCGGTGTACGGGTAAGGCGCAGAGCCACGACGGGCAACCTAGTGGCGTTGAGTGGCCGACAATGAAAAGCCACCGCACGCCAGCGGTGCGCGAAGTAGGTGTCGGTGCCCGGCGTGGCTGTGCGCCTTTCATTCACTCGCGTGGCGCGCGGCATAGGTAGGTCACAAGAGAGCTGGGCTGTGGAGGCCGTAGCGGACCCTCCTTAAAAACCGCGAAACTCGACGCACGAAGGTGCGCCGGAAGATAGCGGACACCGTGCAGGAGTCTGTGTACACACACCCCCAGCCCGTTGCATTCACTCGCGCACGCGCGCGCATAGGAAAGTCGAGGAGAATGAAAATGACGAACGCGACGATCGAAACGGCGGCCCCCGCGAAGGTGTCCAACGGGACGTTCACGGTCCAGAATCGCCTGACGGGCGAACACCGGACCTTCCGCATCCGCACCCAGAAGGCGGACGCGAAGTTCGCCCCCGGCGAGCGCGTCGTGGCCCTGATGACGGGCAGCGACAACGAAACCGCGTACACGGGCTTCGGCTTCGTGACCGAGAACGGGATCAACGTCTGGAACAGCAAGCGCATCGCGGGCGGCTACACGGCATACGCCGCGCTCCTCTGGTCCCTCGCGGTGGACTCCTGCTTCAGCCAGTACGCGGAGAAGTACAGCCTGACGGCCAGCAAGAAGTGCATCCGGTGCAACCGGAAGCTCACGACGCCCGAGAGCCTCGCGGCGGGGATCGGCCCCGAGTGCGCGGGACGTGAGAGCCGTCGCAACACGCAGACGGCGGTGGAGTTCACACAGCCCGTCTACGCGACCGACCTCGTCCGGTGGCTGGACGGCGACTAACACGAACCCCCGGGGGCGGCAAAACCGCCGAGCAATCGGCTCGCTGCCTCCGGGGGAACCTTCATTCACTCTTCGGGCTCCGGGCATAGGATGGTCGAGGAGAATGAGAATGAGCATCACGAACAAGCGCACCGGAGCCGTCAGCCACGTCGGGCAGGTCGTGTCTTCGAACGGTCGCGACGGCGGATCGACCTTCGGGGTCGGCTACTACGCGGTCGTCGCGGTGGGCGGCGGCTACGAGCGCGTCAGCACGGGCTGGTACTACGACGGCGACGGCGAAACGACGGCGGACGCCGAGGTTGACGCCCCCGCCGCTGTGCTGGCGCAGTACGCGGCGGATCTCGCGCTCGTCGAAGAGCTTCGCGCCGAGGTCAGCGAAGTCGCGGAGGCCGCGCATCAGGCCCGGATCGTCGAAAAGGGCAAGCGCGTCGTAGTCGTCCGTGGCCGCAAGGTCGCCAAGGGCACTACGGGCGTCTGCATCTGGGTCGGCGCGGGCACCTTCGGGGATCGGGTCGGGATCAAGGACGACGCCGGAACGGTCCACTGGACCGCGCTCACGAACGTCGAGGTCGCGCAAGCGGCCCCGGCGTTCTAGCGTCGGCCAGCGGAATTAACTTCCGGTTTCCTTGGCCTCGACCATCGCCCGATATCCGGCCTTCGGGTTCCCGGCATAGAAAGTTCACGGAGGACAGCTCATGAAGGACGAATTCGAACTCGACGGGCCGTGCGAAGAGGCGAGCCCGCTGTCGCGGAACTTCAAGATCGACTGCGGGCGGCCCGCCACCGCGCTCGTCTGGCACAACAAAGACCAGCGCGCATACCGAATGTGCCCGATGTGCGCGGACCACAACGTCACGAACCGTGGCGGCATCCTGCTCGTCCCGTCGAAGCCCGTCATCTTCGCGGGCAACCTTCCGTCGCAGAACTGCGAGGACTGCGGCCAGCAGCCCGGCGGTCGGCACGCGCCCGGGTGCAAGGACGAACCGCAGAGCGCGAAATTCCGCTGACCGGAATTAACTTCCGCTCTCCGCGCCTGCGACCATCGCCCGATATCCGGCCTTCGGGTTCCCGCGCGGAGCGTTGCGCCAGTTGTTCGAAGCCGCGACGCCCTCTTTCAGGACGCGGCCCACAGGGTTCCGCCAGCGGTTCGGGTCTTTCGCGTGCCGCTCGAACCACGCCGAAAGAGCCTCCGCGAGTTGCTGGTCAGTCGTCATAAAAACATGTTAAGCGACGCTTAATGCTCAGTCAAGGCCCTTGGATATCCATTCACTCAGGAGGGTTTGGGCATAGGTAGGTCATGAAACGACGACGAAAGACCTGAAGACCGCGATACCGAAGAAGGCCGGAGTGAATCAACCGCTGCGACGGCGAAACGATGGCTGCGCGGTCGATACTCCGCGTCTTTTCCCCAATCCCTACGGAATACCTATGCATATGCCGATCTGAGTGAATGAATCGGGGGATTTCGTTTCCGAAGGCAGTATAGCCCACCTAGAAAGGCCGGAAATGCCCCTTAAATCGATCAGAAAGGCCCTATATGGCCCTAGTACCCCTTTTTACCCAGAAGTGCCCGGGAGGGTATCTGGGGCAGGTCACGGAAGGGTTTAGAAGTGATCGAGGAGGTTTGATGTGCTCTGTAGGTAAATGGAATGGAAAGGGTTAGGTTTGGGATGGAAGTACGAGGATGGCCATGAGTGTGGTGTTGATAGATTGTGGAAACTTTGTGGAAACATTGTTGAGAGACAGGTGGAAACGAATTGGGTCCACGTGGCGGAGCGTGGCTGGCAAAGAACGAGGGGTGTGGTATTGGGTGTGTGGTGCGCGGGGTTCTGGGCAGGTTAGGGGTATGCGCTAAGGGAGATAGGTGGGATAGCGGTCGTGGGCATATGAGGGTGCTATTTCTGGTGGGTGTTTTGCTGGTTCTGTTCTCTGCGCTCTCTCTCTCTCTCTTGGTCTTTGACGGCGAAGAGGACGACGAAGACGACGGGGGACGGCCCGAAAAAGGGTTTTGTGGGTGGTAGCGGTGGTAGCTTTGTGGGTGTGGTGTAGGCGACGACGACGCACGCCCTCCGTCTAGCCACGCCTTCTGGTACGACGACGCCCGATCTCTCCACGGAGACGACGAAGACGCCCGGCCCGCCGACCCGTTTTGTGGCCACGGGGGCGCGGCCCGACGACCGTGGTTTTAGAGGTTTGGGTACCTGCGGACGGCTGCGTAGAGGTCCGTGGCGAAGCTGGATTTGACGGACTCTTGGATGAGCTGCGTGAGTGTCCGGTTGAGGTGGTTTTCGGCATACCACCGCGCGATGCCGATCGCGGCGTAGACGACGAAGCGGTCTGGGGCGTGGCCGGGCGTCGCGGCTTTCAAGAGTTCGAGGTCCATCGAAAAGTGGTCAGTCTCGGTATCGATCAGAAAGTCGTCTTCTGGGTCCGTGGCGATGAGGTCTGCGTAGGCGATCAGGAGTGTTTTGGCCTGTGCGGTGATGTCCTCTGTTTTTGCCACGGTCATCCGCCCTCCCCGTCCGCGCGTTGTCTGTACGAAGTCTACCACGGGTACCCGGCCCGACCGACCCTTTTTGGCCACGGGTACGCGGCCCGAACCCGCCGTTTGAGCCGGGTGTACACGGCGCGCGCCACGGTTGGAGCCGTGGTGTCGGGAACCGGAAGTTAATTCCGGTGCCGGGCGATTCGTGCAGCTCTTGCGCAGCCAGCTAAGCTCCCGGCCTTCGCGGCATCAGATCCTTCTCGATTCGCCAAGCAGGAATTTCTTGGCTTCCCTATCCGCTCGCCGGAGCGCCCCTAAATACGTCTTGTGCATGCCAAACGCCTGCCATTTGAAATTATCCATGAAGTCGCCATTGTTTCTTTCCAACACTGCAAGTTCTGCAACGCTCTTGTATTTCAGGATACCCACGCGATAAGCGGGTTCAGCCGGATACTGGGCAGAAGCGTTGACCCGCGCATTTCGCACTCCCCAGCTCAGGTCAGGTTTGAAGTCTTTGAAGATATTTATCCGGTAACCGTTTCCGTACTGACTAAGAATCTGGAGCAGTTCACGATGAGCCAGCATGTCCTCGAAGGCGACGGCCATCCCTTCGTCTGGATTCGAATCCTTGCGCGCTTTTCCCATACTAGATATGGAACCTGCTCCGAGCCGCCCGATGCTTTTGAGGCCACGGGGGACGCGGCCCGAACCCGCCGTTTTGAGCCGCGTGTAGACGACCGGAATTTAATTCCGGTGCTTTCGGGCCGTGGCGTGTGCGTGGACGACGGCCTCTTTCTGTGACTTGTAGAGCTGCTTGAAGGCGTACTCGGCTTTAAGGGCTGCGGACTTCGAAGGGCAGGCTTGGAAGTATGCGACGTAGACGGGCAGTCTGGACCGGGTGTACTTGGAGCCCTTACCCGAATTGTGAGCGTGGAGTCTGCGTTGGAGGTCGTTCGTGATGCCGCAGTAGAGCGAGTTGTCTCTGCACCTGAGTGCGTACAGGAGCCATTCCTTTTTGACGGCCATACGAGAATACTACCACGCCAGACCACGCGACGACCACGGACCCCGGCCCGCCCAAGCTTTCTAGCCGACCGGAATTTACTTCCGGTCCCGTGACTCATGGTCTTGCACTAAATTCAGGGGTGCAGACAGGTATATGAACAGGGTTTTCGGACCCGGGCCGACCGCCCATTTTTGACCAGATGCTAAGGACGGCCAACGCGCCCAAGGCCGACGACCGGAGTGCCACGGACTCCGTTCCATCCAGCCGGACCCGTTCGACGCGCGCCAGCAAGTCCGGCGTCACGGGGATTGTCGTGCCGAAACTCTGTACAGCTTCAGCGGCATGTTGACGAACGATCTCTGTAGCCGTTCGATCGCAAAGGATCGCGACGAGCGCGTCCAATAGGCCGGGCAAGTCCGCGTGGACCTCTCCGTACAGCCACTCCAGAACGTAGTCGATGTCGCGCGCGAGCAGAGTCCGCAGGGCGTCTAACTCTTCCGTAGTCTTCATCAGATCACCCGATACATCTTTAGGTTCCAGCAGAAGAACAGACCCCAATCTCCCCAATGCCGAAGGTAGACCCCGTACAGCGGGCAATGGTGCCACGGCGCGATCAGTTCGATGGACGTCCACCACACCCGAAGGTGCATGAAAGCGATGCCACGAAGCCACTGTGGAGCGCGCAAGATCACGGCAAACCTCCGGGCCTCCGAAGCTGGTCGATGTCCGTGTAGACGAACGTCTGCGCGCAGGCCACGCAGACGTCCACGGCTTCGATCTGTGCGTTCACCGGGTTCCGCCGGACCAAGAGCGCGCCGTCCGGACACGCGGGGCACACGGAACGGTACAGGCTGTCCGGGCTCGATCGAACGAGGTCCGCATGCCGGACACTGATCAGCGGCTTATCAAGGTTCTCGCAATACTCGCGCGTGTCCGCGCCCAGCAAGACGATGCCCGGGTTGTCGATGTAGAAGACTTCAAGACACTTCTGGCAGAGGTAGGCGACCTTGCCCGTTGGCGCGCTGAGGTCGTAGCGGGCCTCTACTTCCGGGTGCCCTTCTGGGCAGCAGATCCGGTCATCGTGTTTCATACAAGATATGGAACCAGCGGAATCAAATTCCGGCTTTGGCGGGCAGAAACTTACCGTCCGGCCCGCGCTGAGCCTGCACGAGATACCGGAGGGTGTACCCAGTCGCCTGCTCGTACAGCTTGTAGAAATAGACCTCTTGGCCTTTATGATCGGACTCTTCGAAGAACCGCTCGACGTCCACGAGGCTTCGGAAGCGACCTGTCATGATGCACACGGCCACGTCGTGGATGTCGAAGAACACCGGAGCGATCGCGACGTGCGGTTGAAAGGACAGCTTCAGAGCCGAGAGCGGCAATTCTTTCTGCGCTTCGTTCATACGACAGCCCCTTTGGTCGGAACTTTGTAAAAGTCCTCTTTAGTTTGCTGCGCGATGATCGTGTTCATAACGACTTGGGCCTGCTGGACGAGCGATTCGGTGGCGATCGATTCTACCGTACGGTCACGGGCCTGCTCCGCAGCCTGCCGCAAGGTCTCGCACTGATCCGACATTACCATCCAAAACCCTATCTTCTGGATCTTGACCGTGTAGCGCACGAAGCTTTGTGAGCCGCCCGAATGCGCCCGCTCGACGTTGACGATGAAGCCCGCGTTGAAGGCCCACAGCACGTCGAGCATGGCGCGGTATTCGATCAGGTCCGCAAAGAGTTCGGCCTCGGTCGGCAGGCTCACTTTTTGTCTCCCGAATAACCGGGAAGACGACCCATCTTTTGGGCCACCCAGTCAGGCTCGCACCAAATCTGTACAAGCTCGGAAGCCGTCTTCTCGTCGCGTTCTTCCAGCCGATCACGGATCATCATCCAGACGCGCGAGCAACACTGCTTCAAGAAGGCATCTTCTTCGACGCCGATCGTGTCCCCTTGAGCGTGCAGGATCGCGGCCTCGACCAAATGGCGCGGTTCAGTAGGCATGCTAGGTGTCCTTCTTATCACTGGAATTGCGAACATGCTTCTTCGCGGTCCCGTTGACCCTGAGTTCGTACACCACGTCGGGACTCAGAGGAATCCCGAAGATCCACAGGAATTCCTTGTAGTGCATCTGGCATAAGAGCCCGGTGACGGTATAGGGCAAGGCCGTGAAGTTGACAAGCCCCTCCTCGGGGCCTTTCAACGCCCAGAGCTTAATGAACACGCGGCCCTTGTTCGTCTTAGTCATGTTCGACCTCACGTCGTAATTGTTGCGTGCTGGTAGCACTGGACAACCGTGACCCTATCCCAAATCTGGCAGCCACAGGGCAGATAGATGATCGTCATGATCTGCGCCAAACCGCTCCACACTTGGAGCAAATTGCTACAGGCAGCAGGGCGCTTCCCTCCTCGTCCTGCCAAATCCAATCGTGCCCGCAAAGTTCAAAGCTCATCTTGCGAGACTCCTCATGCAACGCTTGCACGTCACCCGACCGCGAGCGGAGATAGTCGCCCGTCCGTTTCGGATGCCGCACAGCGTTGCCCACCTCTTGAGGCTCAGGGCATGTCGAGTCACCGTCTTCACGATTTAAGTCTCCAGTACAGGAGCTTGCACCTTCCGCAAAGGCAGACCTCCCATTGGTCCCCGTGGTTCGGGTCTACTGGAGCGATAAACGGGAAGTCGCAAACTTGGCTCGGACGCCACTCCGAATGCCCTAGCAAGAGGCACAGCAGGAACTTCACGATTCTCATCGCATCCTACGTCTTGACGATCTCGCCACGGCAGATCCAGTGGAATGTCGGAAAGCCCGGAAGCTCCGGGTGTTCGACGAACGGCTGCCGACAGGTCGGGCACACGACGTCGCCGCCCGCGCGTTCGTACTTCCCGGCCTCCATGAGCTTCCGCCAGCAGTCTGCGCCAGCGGTTTCCAGCATCTTGCGCGACATAATCTGGAAGCCACGTTGACTTGAAAGCGCGTTGCGCAACGTATCGTGGTCAGCCGCGCACTTGAAGCAGCACCCGAGGACGCCGATCTTGTTGAGCTTTTCGTGGCAGTCGCAGTCGCAGCCCATCTGTTCACCTATTTCTCATGATGGCATTCGTAGCAGCAGAGCAACAGCTCAGGCTTCGATTGGTTGCAGTACGTGCAGGTGTCGGCCTTACGATCACGAACGA
>CAZMKD010000036.1:0-14680 GCA_964566575.1 uncultured Verrucomicrobiota bacterium | reverse complement strand
TCGAACGGCGATCCCGCACACGGTCGGTCAGTTGTTTCTGTTCGGGGACGGTCAAGATCAGTGATGGTGCGGAACGCGGCATGGAGGGAGTTTACACCGCCCACCAATACTATCAATCACTTATTGGACACTACACTAGCGGCTGCGAGCGTCACTGCTTCGGACTCTGACAAACTGGCGTCCAGGAGCGCAGCCAGCGTCGAGGAGAATCCTCGGAGTAGACGTTTTCGTTTCCACGGCAGCACCCAAGCCAGACGATCAGCCACAGGCAGCAGCACCGGCTTGAACCAAAGCACCAAGCGAGGTCCGGCGGCGTAGACGACAATGGCTAACAAGAACAGAAGTTGGATCAGCAACTGGAGAAAGACAATTGGTCGGTGGTACGTAACAGCAAACCGCCAGATCGGCGGCACGTCGCCTCCGCCAAGGTCGCGGACGATATCCTGGAACTTCGGGAAAACAGTGATGATGCAGAACGTCCCTGCGCCTACTGCGGGTGGACTCAATAGAAGCAATGCAGCGCAGAGAAAGTTCACACCACCGGTTACACGCGAGCCGGCATCATCAAGCCACTGGCGGCAGGCCGGCAAAACCTTGCGAATTTCACCCAGTCGCTCGCCCACGCCCAACGTCGCGGTGCACACGGCTGGCAGAAACAGCGGTACCCGCTCCAGGGCTTGCCCCAGCGTCAGGCCGTTCTCGATGTGAGCAGCGAGCAGATGAAACCTCACCCCCAAGCTCTTGTCACGGCTCACGGCCAGATTCACGACGGACCGCTCGGGGCTCTGGCCGGCTGCCAGGCCGGATTCCAATACATTTAGAAACAGCTCCCCACGTTCACGCTGTCGCAGCGGCGCGCCCAGAAGTTGGTAAGTGCTGTACAGAACCGCTCCGATGATCATCCATGCCGCGGCCAGCACCAAGACGCTGAGCAACGCGCGAATGACCAGCGTGCCGCTCTCTGCAAAGTCCGTGCCGACGGTCATCCACTCGGCAATCATCCACAGAAAGATTCCCAGGAGAATCAGCAGTGAACCAATCAAGAGGCGCTTTCTCATTTCAATTCAGAGGCACTGGAAGGTGTTAATCAAAAGCATGCCGGCCGCCCACAACTGAGGCGCAATCAACGCTCCCAGTCCAAGGATCGCCACCGGCAGCGCCGCTTCCAGCAGCAACTGGCTGTGGTGCGCGGCACGCGCCTCGAAGATGGCCGAAGCCTGAGCGAAACCCTGCACGAGATTGTCGTGCGGAGTTGTCACCATCGCCACAAATAACGGCGGGAACACGCGACCACCTGCCGCCAGTCGAGCGAACGACGTTTCCCCTTGTGACAACCGCTCGCGCCAGACTGTCAACTCGCGCCCGGCCGGGCCATTGCTTTCCAACTGGCACAGCAACTCCAGTGACTCATCGAACGAGCAGCCGCCGCGCAGCATCGTGGCGACGGCCGCCGCAATTCCAGCGAGACTGGCGTCGCGACTGGCCGGTAGCCACCAACGCATCCAGCGCCTTATGGCCGGGTTCGCGATAGCAACGGCAAGCGCCAACGTTGCCACACCAAGTATGACCGGTGGCACCCAAATCATCACCGTCACAACAGGAGGCAACCGTTGAATTCCGAAAACATCTGTCCCGATGGAGTGCATGAGTTGGTTCATTAGAAACGTCAGCCACGTAGAGAGCATGAGGCTCGCGACCAAAACGATTGCCGGATAGACCATCAACCCCTTCAAGCGCATCGTCAGCAGACTCGCGCGTTGGTAATAATCGGCCACCAGCGTCAGCATACCGGGTAAGTCGCCACTTTTCGCGCCAACACGCAACATCTGCCCGTAGAACGCCGGCAGCTTTCGCGCCGCGACGGCTTGCTCAAACGGCACCCCGCTGGCGAGGTCGGCGTGCAAGCGCTCCAACTCTTCTCGTAACATTCCACGGCGCATGGAGGCGCAGAGTTGGCCGAGGGCGCTCTCCAGCGGAATACTGTTGCGCAACATACCGGCCAATTGTTGATTCACAAAGGCGAGTTCTTCGGCTTTCATATGGGAAAAATCCTCCGGACTTCGGCGTCATCGGTCAGGCGTTGGGCAATCAAATCGCGGGCGGCGGCGGCGAGCGGGACGGCCGGCTCAGCCGTCGCAACGCTCTGGGCGTTTTCGAACCGCACCCATTCGACCAGCGGCAACCGGCCCTTGTAGCCGGTGCGCACGCAATCGTCACAACCTTCACCCCGGCATTTTGCGCAGAGGCGACGGACGAGACGCTGGTTGAGAACGAGGCCGAGCGTCGTGTACACGGCGGAACGGTCGGCGCACATCACTTGGAGGCGTTCGACCACGCCGCGGCACGAGCCGGCATGCAATGTCGAGATGACGAGGTGACCGGTCAACGCGGCGCGGACGGCGAGGTTGGCGGTCTCGTCGTCGCGGATTTCGCCGAGCACGAGCACTTGCGGGTCTTGCCGGAGCAGATGCCGGGCGGCCTTCGCAAACGTGAGGCCGCGCGCGTCGTTGATCTCGGTCTGCATGATGCCAGGTAAAATTTGTTCGACGGGGTCTTCGATGGTGATGATGTGGCGCGTGCCGGTCTCGGTGAGATGCCGGAGACAAGCATAGATCGTGGTCGTCTTCCCGCTGCCGGCGGGGCCGGTCAGCAGGAGCAGGCCCGCGCTTTGGCGGAGAAACAATTCGAGTTGGACACGCGCCAAATCCGGTAAACCCAAGTCGCGCAACGACGGTGTCAGCGCATCACTGAACAGGCGCAATACGATTTTCTCGCCGGTCACGGTGGGGTAGGTGGCGACGCGGATGTCGCCGCGCGCGCCGAGATCGGCTTTGTCGATGCGACCGTCTTGCGGGAGCGAGTCCAGGTAGGTCTTGAGTTTCGCGAGAAACTTGATGCGGCCGAAGACGCGTTCGGCAACGCCGGCGGGAAGTTCGCTGAGCGGAGTGACAAGGCCGTCGAGGCGGAAGGCGATGTGCGCAAGGCCGTCGCGCATTTGGAGGTGAACATCGCTGGCGCCGACCCGTTCAGCATGCTGGATCAGGTCTTCCAAGACTTTCGGCGCGGAGACCGCAGTCACAGCAGCATCTTAGCGGGTGGGCGGCGAAAAGCAAGTTTGCGGGCGACGCGGCGAGTCGGTAAGGTGTGCGTCCGATGAGTGAGGAAACAACCGCGAAGATGCCACACGGGGTGGGGAACGCGTTCGCGTTTCAGGTGTTCAACACGGTTTCGTTCTCCATCGTGTTGACCACGCCGATGCTGCTGTATTTCAAGAGCCTCGAGGCGTCGGCAACTGTGCTCGGCATCGTGGCGGCGTTGCCGGCGTTGATGAACATCCTGCAAATCCCGGCGGCGCGGTTCGTGGAGCAGATCGGTTACCGGACGTTCGTGTTGCGCGGGTGGAGTCTGCGGAGTGTGTTCGTACTGGCGATGGCGGTCGTGCCGGTGTTGCCGGCGCGGATCGATCCAGCGACGCGGATGGCGCTGATGCTGTTTCTGTTGTTCGCGTACAACACCTCGCGCGGGATTTCGGTGTGCGGGTTTCTGCCGTGGATCACGCAGTGGATACCCGAAAACGTCCGCGGCTTGTACATCTCGCGCGATCAGATGTTCAGCTCGGTGGCGATGGTTGGCACGATGTTGATTGCAGCCTCGTACCTGCGGTACGAAACGTCACGGGGAGCGTTTGGCGCTGTGTTTGCGTCGAGTTTTGTTGCGGCCATCGTCAGTTTGTTGTTTCTCCGCAGAATCCCGGATGTGCCGCCTCCGTCGGGCAAGGGCGCGGAGGGTCGGGTGCCGTGGAAGGACATGGCGTTGTTCCCGCCGTTCTTCCGTCTGCTCGTGTACAACCTCGTTGTTCTCGCCGGTCTGGCCGGTGGTGGCGTGTTTTGGGTGCCGTGCTTGCGCGATCAATTCGGACTGACCGACTCGCAGATTTTGCTGTTCGGCGCGATTACGCCGGTGACGGCTGCCGCGTGTCTATTTTTCTGGCTGGGAAAGGTTATCGATCGTGTCGGGAGCAAGCCGGTGCTCGCGCTGGCGAACGTGACGCTGACGATTCATTTCCTGTTGTGGGCGGCGCTGGCCAGTGGGCTGATGCCGTTGCGCCCGTGGAGTATCGTGCTGATCCAAGGCACGTCCGGCCTGGGTCTGGCCGCGTTGAACCTGGCGAACCAACGGCTGGCCATGGCGATCGTGCCGGTGATGGGACGCAGCCATTTCTTCGCGCTGTTCAGCGTGGTCAACGGTCTGACGCTCGGCGTGTTCCCGGTGTTGTGGGGCATGGCGCTCGACAGTCTGGCCGGCTGGCGTGTCACTTGGAATTGGTGGGAGTGGAATCAGTTTAGCGTTCTGTATGTCGCGCTGGCGGCGGTGGTGCTGGGTGGCCAGATTTTTCACGCGCGCTTGACCGAGCCGCGGGCGATGACAACGGAGGAGTTTTTCCGGGAACTCTTCGTGAAGACACCGGCGCGGGCGATCACGCGACTCATCGCGCGGCGGCCGTTCTCGTGACCGAACAATTTACCGACTGGGCACTAAACCCGTCTGCTTGAGGATCTGTTGGCCTTTGGCTGATAGAACAAACTGGATGAATTCGTGCGCGTCCGTCGTTTCGTTTGTCTTGCTGGTGTATAGCCGCAGCGGGCGCAGATAGGGATACTGGCCATGTTCCACCGCCGCAACGCTCGGCGCAGCGCCGCCAATGGACACGACCTTCACGTTAGCGTCTTTGGGCAGCTCGACGCTGGTGTAGCCGATTGCGTTTGGGTCTGCGGCGACGGCTTTGGCGATGTCGGCGTAACTGGTGGCGGTCTTGACATCGGTGCTGTACGGTTTGTTTTCCATCGCGAGCTCCCGGAAGCCGAGATAGGTCCCGGAGATCGGATCGCGGACGTACAAATGAATCGGCGCATCCGTTCCACCCAGATCTTTCCAGTTCTGGATGGTGCCGGCAAAAATGTCGCGCACTTGATCAAGGGTCAGATTCGCCACGGCGTTGCCGGCATTCACCACAACCGCGACGCTGTAGGAGCCGATGACATAGTCGATCAACTCGACTCCGCGCTGCTGCCCCATCGCCACCTCATTGGTGGTTGCCACGCGAGACGCGGCGGCGATGTCGCACTTGCCGGCCAACAACGCGCCGATCCCGTACGAGGTTGCCTTGAACTCAGTGTCGAACGTTGCCGCAGGATGTTCTTTCTTGTATTCCGCAATCAACGCCGGGGCCAACTCCTCCCCAAACGTGTTCGAACCTCGGATGACTAGGGGTTCCTGTTGGCTCGGTGCACAGCCCGCGATCATCCCACAGAGTAGAAGTTGAGCGATGATTCTCATGGCGGTTCCTCCGGTTGCTGGTGTGAATGGACGATGGATAATCACTGGCCGGGGTCGAAATTACAAGAAAGAACATTTCTCGCGTTGCCGCGTCACGCTCGGTATGCTTAAGCTGTGACCTGTATGATTGCCCTCATTGATTACGGCATGGGTAACTTGCGCAGCGTCGAGAAGGCGCTGGCGCTGGTGGGCGCCGACGTGCGCATCGTGACCGGCCCGCAGGAAGTGCGGGCGGCGACAGCGTTGGTGTTGCCGGGCGTGGGAGCGTTTGGCGATTGCATGAAGAACCTCGACCGACAAGGGCTGGTGGAGCCATTGCGGGAGTTCGTCAAATCCGGCAAACCGTTCCTCGGCATCTGTCTGGGCTTTCAGGGATTGTTCGATTCGAGCGAGGAAGCGCCCGGGGTGGCGGGGTTGAGAGTTTTTCCCGGCACCGTGCCGCGCTTTGTTGCCAATGGACTCAAAGTGCCACACATGGGCTGGAATCGGTTGAGCGTCAAACGCCGTGACTGCCCGCTGCTCGCTGAGGTGGAGGACGGCAGCTTCGTATATTTCGTGCACAGCTACTATTGCCGGCCCGCAGGAGCGGACGTGGTGTGTGGCACGACCGACTATGGCGTCGAGTTCTGCTCGATGCTTTGGAGCGGAAATGTGTTTGCGACGCAGTTCCATCCGGAAAAGTCGCAGGCTGTGGGGTTGAAGATGCTGGAGAACTTTGTGAAGCTGACATGAGGCGACCGTTTCTCATTTACCCGGCCATCGACTTGAAAGGCGGAAAGGTCGTGCGTCTCCAGCAGGGACGCGCCGATGCTGAGACGGTTTACAGCGACGATCCGGCCGCGGTCGCGAAACGCTGGGAAGACGAGGGCGCGCGGTTTCTGCACGTCGTGGATTTGGACGGCGCGTTCGAAGGCGTGCCGCGCAATTGGGACAGCGTTCGCGCAATCCTGAAGGCCGTGCAAATCCCGGTACAACTCGGCGGCGGGTTGCGCAATCGATCACAGATTGAAGACGCAATGGCGATGGGCGTCACCCGATGCGTCATCGGCACGAAGGCCTGCGACTCGCCGGAGTTTGTGGCCGGGCTCGCGTCCGACTTCGGCTCGCACATCGCTGTCGGCATTGATGCCCGGGACGGGTTCGTGGCGGTCAAGGGCTGGACGGAAAATACGAACCTCGCGGCCGTCGAATTCGCCCAGCAGATCAATCGCCTCGGCGTTCAGCACATTATCTTCACCGATGTTTCGACCGATGGGATGCTGACCGGTCCGAACTACTTCGCTATCGCTGCCGTCTGTGACGAGGTGAAGTGTTTCGTGATCGCCTCCGGCGGCGTCGGCAGCGCCGATCACGTGCGCCGGTTGCAGCGCGTTGCCGAACAACACGAGAACCTCACCGGCGTGATCATCGGCAAGGCGCTCTACGACGGGCGCGTGGACTTGAAGCTGTTGGAAAGCTAACAGGGGCTATTCGTCGAATCGCCCGTGCGCAGTACTTTGATACCGGCAACCTTAGTCTATGTTGCCGGGGGTGAAACCTTCGAGGTGAACGTTGCCGAAGGCGTCGCGAATCTGGATGAGGCGGTCGTACAAATCCACAGAATCACGAACCTGCTCCGGCAATGGGTCGCCGAGTTTTGTGTCGCGAAGAAAACGTTGGGAACTGCCGGTCTTGTTGGCTTCCATTTCGCCGGCAAGGACAAGGACGTTGGGGAAGGGCCCGGGAACATCACCGATGAAGACACTGTAGGTCTGGCCACGGATGAGGCCGGTGGCGCGCACGTCAAGCACGGAGCGGCCCTGAGTGGCATTGAATTTGATGCGGACCATGCCGGCTGCGCTCGGGCTAGGCGCGGGCGGTTCGGGCTGATGCAGCGTGTTCACAGCATTGAAATTCAAGATGGAAGGATTGGCCAGCAGCGGCGGGATGGGCGCCCAGAGCACGCCGCCGATGACGTTGGTGACGTCCGGTAACGGTAGCGGGATGCCAACGAGGATATTGGTGACATTGCCGACGACGTTGGTGACGCCTTGAATAAGCAGGTTCTCGTCGGCCTTTCCGATGATCATGATGCCGCCGCTGAGGTCGCTTAGATTCTCGACGTCGAACTCCAACGGCGCGCCGTCGTTACGAGAGAAAAAACGCATCCAGTTTCCTTTGCGGATGACGGTCCGATCCAACGGGCCGACGCTGCTTATGAGCGAATTGGTGTCGGGCGTCGAACTGCCGCCCACGAAAATACCAAAATCTTTTTCGCCGAGGCCGATAATCTGGACGGTGCAGGTTTGGCGGCCGTTGTGGATGCGGAAGTTGACCTTACCGGCGGCACTGCGGTCGGAGGGATCGACTGTGCGACGAAACTGTGCGTTGGCAAAGCCGTCGCTGACGATGACACCCGCGCGGGACGGCGCGGCGCCGATGAACAGGGCGATGGCGAGTGTGGAAAGGGTGGCTGCGACTGCAAACTTGCCGTTGATCTTCATACGATCTCCTTGTTTACGAGCACGCCGGTGTGACTCGGTTGAAACGTCTTATATGCTAGGGACAGGCCGCTGTGCAAGCACAGAAACAAGGATTGACGCCGCCGGCAACGGTAACTAGGGTGACAAAATGCAAACGGCGGCAATCATCGTGTGGGTCTACGGCGCGTTGGTGTTGGTCGGCGGCGTAATGGGTTGGGTGAAGGCACGGAGCAAGCCGTCGCTGATTGCCGGGATTGTGTTTGGCGTGGCGCTGATCGTCGTGGGGGCGGGCATCAATGCCGGACACGGGACGGACGTCCGGGTGGCGGCGACGCTGGCGGCGGTGTTGGGTATCATCATGGGCGTGCGGTTTGCGAAGAGCCGGAAGTTCATGCCGGCGGGACTGCTGGCGATCGTGAGCGCGGCGGTGGTCGCGGTGCTATTGTTGTTGCGATGAGCCAGGAATACATTCTTCATCCCGCCCACGGGTCGCGCGATCTGCACATTGATTACCGGGCGGAGCTGAACGAGCAACAGCTGGCCGCCGTCACGGCGGACGAGGGACCGATGTTGGTGATTGCCGGCGCGGGCAGCGGCAAGACCCGGACGCTGACGTACCGGGTCGCGTGGCTGGTCGAGCACGGCGTGTCACCTGAGCGGATTCTGTTGCTCACGTTCACGAACAAGGCGTCGCGGGAGATGTTGCGTCGTGTCGAGAATTTGTTGCCGACCGACATCTCGGCGATCTGGGGCGGGACATTTCATCACGTGGGCAACCGGATGTTACGCCGGCACGCCAAGCTGCTCGGTTACGGAAACGATTTCTCCATCCTCGACCGCGAAGACGCCAAGGACATGCTCGATGCGTGCATCACCGAGGCCGGCATCGACACGAAGACTGAGCGGTTTCCGAAAGGCAACGTCCTGGCGGAGATTTACTCGCTGGCGGTGAACACCGAGCGCAGCATCGAGCGCGTGCTCGGCGAGCAGTACGATTATTTTTCGCATCTGGCTGAGCCGATCAAGACGTTGCGTGATGTTTACGCCGAGCGGAAGCTCAAAGCCAACGCGATGGACTACGACGACTTGCTCGTGAACGCGCTGCGACTGTTTCAGGAGCACAGGGAAATCGGCGAGCGTTACCGCGAGCAGTTCCTGCACGTGCTCGTCGACGAGTATCAGGACACGAACAAGATTCAAGCCGACCTGATCGATGCTGTCGCAATGCTGCACCGGAATTTGATGGTCGTCGGCGACGACGCGCAATCGATCTACTCGTGGCGGGGGGCGAACTACAAAAACATTCTGAGCTTCCCGGAGCGTTACCCGCGCGCGCGGACGTTCAAGATCGAAGTGAACTACCGGAGTGTGCCGCCGATTCTGCAGTTGGCCAACGACGCGATCAAAGCCAACGTCCACCAGTTCGCCAAGAACCTGCAGCCGGTGCGGACGGGTGGTGCGAAGCCGTGGCTTGTGCCGTGTCCGGACGCGAATCAGCAATCGCAGTTTGTCGCGCAACGCATTCTCGAATTGCGGGACGAAGGCGTCACGCTCAACGAGATTGCGGTGCTGTACCGGGCGCACTTTCACGCGATGGAATTGCAGATGGAGCTGACACGCCGCAACATCCCCTACGTGATCACCAGCGGCTTGCGGTTCTTCGAACAGGCGCACGTCAAGGACGTGGCGTGCTTTCTGAAGCTGGCGATCAACCCGCACGACGAGATGGCGTTCAAGCGCATTGCGCGGCTCCTGCCGGGCATCGGCGGCGCGACGGCAGACAAACTATGGCGAGCGTTTCACGACAAGGCATTACCGGCCGCGCATCCGGTTGTGCCGAAGAAGGCAGCGGCGGAATGGAAACAGGTGGCCGGTGTGTTCGATGCGCTGCGGAAGTGCCGGGCGGACAACGTCCCCGACGAGATGATCGAGCACGTCGTGGATGGGTTCTACAACGATTACCTCAAGGCGAAATACCCGAACGCTCGCGCCCGGGAAGAGGACTTGCATCAAATGGCGTTCTTCGCGGCGCAATTCAAGTCAGTTGAGGATTTCCTCAGCCAGCTCGCGTTACTCACGAATCTTGAGGCTGACGATGCAAACCTGATCTCGGAGAATGAGCAGGAGTTCGTGCGTCTCAGCACGGTGCATCAGGCGAAAGGGCAGGAGTGGAAGGCGGTGTTCGTCATCGGCCTGTGCGATGGCATGTTTCCGTTGAGCCGGTCACTCGACAACCTCGAAGGCGAGGAAGAAGAGCGCCGGCTGTTTTATGTCGCCATCACGCGGGCAAAGGATGAGCTGTATCTAGCGTATCCGTTGTTTCGGATGATCGGTGGGGACAGTGGAGGGTTTCAACGCCCATCGCGGTTTCTGGCGGAAATACCCAAGTCGCACTATGAAGAGTTGACGATTCGCCATCAAACGGGTCGCTGGTGATGGCCACGCATCCTATGAGAATATTGGGATAGCGGCTCATTTTCTTGTGGACAAGTCGGCGGTTCTTGAGTACTATTCGGGCGGTGTGTGAGTCCTCTAGCCGAGATGCGGGGGTCGAACACGGGGTACACAGGGGAGGATAGGGATAACAGGGTATAGCGCTGAGGGAGAATGCTAATCGACAATGCTCGGACACGAGAATTGCTTTCCAGAGTTGTATTTCGGCTTTCCTCCGATCCTACAGCCCGCGAGGATCTGATGCAGGAAGCCTTGGTGCATCTGTGGTTGTTGGAAGCCCGACGACCCGGACAGCGGGAGAGTTGGTATCTTCAGAGCTGCAAGTTCCATCTCCAGAATTACGTCTCGTCCGGTCGCAGTGTGGATTCTCCTAAACGCCGGGCCGGCAAGATCGGCTATGAGGACGATGAGAGCCGGTATGATCGGGCATTCGAATCTTCGCGCGATAGCCTGGTCTTTACTCTCGTGAGCGCCCGTGACATTTTCCTGATGTTGTCGTGCCGTCTAACGCCTTTCGAACAAGCAATTCTCGGTCATCTGTCTGAAGGTCTGGGCGCGCGTGAAATCGCTGAACGCCTCGAAGTCACCCATCCGACCGTCATCAAGTACCGCCGCAAAATTGCCGCGATGGCCATCCGTCTTGGGATTCCTCCGCTGCCGAAGTATAGCCGCTCCCATCGTCCCGCGCTTGGCGCCGCCCGGTAGTTTGTCGGCGCGGATTCAGACGTTAAATCTCGAACGCAGTCGTTCAGGTGTTGGAAGAGGGGTGCAGGCCATAAGCTCTGAGTTTCTCACGCATGGTGGGGCGGGACACGCCAAGCCATTTCGCCGCTTTAGCTTGATTCTCCTCCGCCAGTTTCATCGCACGGGCGTAAAGTTCCCGCTCAATGTCCCAAGTGATGGCCACCTGGACGTTTTCGATTTCGCCGCGCATCGCTCTCAGGAGGAGGTCTGTCAAATATGAATTGAGCGTCTGGTCCGCAGCCACCAGACGAGGCGCGGTCTTGGCGAGTGCGTCGACAATGGTCTGCAACGTAATTGGGTATCCGCGCGCCAGGAGCAGCGCCTTCCGTGTGACGTTCTCGAGTTCGCGGACGTTGCCGGGCCAAAGCTGCTGTTGGAGGTATGCAGTTGCGTCTAGGCTGATGGACGGGTTGACCGGCCCAAGCTCGGCCCAGTTTCGTAGTTTGAAGTAATGCACAAGGTCCGGGATGTCCTCCTTGCGGTCGCGCAGCGTGGGCAGGTCAATCAGCGCCACATTCAGGCGATAGTAGAGGTCCTCGCGAAATTGCTTTTCCTTCACAACCTCGTCCAATCGCCGGTGCGTGGCGGCAATGACGCGGATGTCGACAGTGACCGTGTCACGGCCACCAAGACGTTGGATAGTTCTTTCCTGAAGCACGCGGAGAAGTTTGGCCTGCGTGCTCAAGGACATATCGCCAATCTCATCGAGAAAGATGGTGCCGTGGTCCGCTTGCTCGAATCGGCCAATGCGGCGGGACTCCGCGCCGGTAAACGCGCCGCGTTCGTGGCCGAACAGTTCACTTTCCAGCAACGTCTCCGGGATGGCCGCGCAGTTGACGGCGATGAACGGCTGTTCGGCGCGCAGGCTGTGCTGCCACAGCGCGCGTGCCACGAGTTCCTTGCCTGTGCCGGTCTCGCCTTGAATCAACACCGTGACCGTCGTCGCCGCCAGCCTCCCAATCGCCTTGTACACTTCCTGCATCGGGCCGCTCTTGCCGATAATGGAAACTCCCGTGGCGGTCTCTCGCGCAGCAGCATTGCCGGGCACAGTTACCGCCTCGGACGTGAACCGGCTGGTCGCGATTGCTTCGCGAATCTTGGCGAGCGGCACTGTCGGGTCTCTTGTCTCCTTCAGGATATAATCGAACGCACCGCGTTTCGTCGCTTCGATCGCGGCTTCGGTTGTGGGCTGGGCAGTCATCAGGATGACTGGCAGGTGAGGTTTGTGCTTGTGAAGTGTGGTGATAATCTCCAGCCCGCTTGTGCCCGGCAAGTTGAGGTCTGTGATCACCACGTCCGGTGTTCCTTGGCGGGCGCGTTCCAGGCCTTCCGTGGCTGTGCCGACGATCTCCGCCGTCCATCCTTCGGCCACGATCAGCCGGGCCAACGATTCGGCATAGATTGAGTCATCTTCGATGATGAGGATCGAGGGTGTTTCCATCGTCAGACGTCTCCAGTTGCCGGCAGCACAAGGCGGAAGGTTGTGCCAACGCCGACTTCAGTATCAAACTCAAGCTTGCCGCCATGATTGTCCGCGATCCGGGCGGCAATCGCCAGCCCCAATCCCGTCCCGCGTTCCTTTGTACTGAAAAACCCTTGCGCGGCTGGATGCGACTCTTGCGCCCCCAATCCCGTCCCGCGTTCCTTCGTACTGAAAAACGGGTCGAATAACTTCGGACGCACCTCCTCGGAAATACCGGGACCGTTGTCCTGCACTTCAAGGATGACCACATCGGTCCGTCGGCCTTTGAGTTGCATGTCCGAGACGCGTGCCTGCAGCGTGATTGTGCCCTTCTGTCCGATTGCCTCGGCTGCGTTGCGGACAAGATTGATAAGAACTTGGCGAAGCTGCTGCGGGTCCGCGCGGAACAGGGGGTCGGTGGATGGCTCGATCTTCAATTCAATCGAGTTTCCTTCCAACTCAGGAGACAACAACTCATGGATCTCCTTGAACACCGTTTGTGCTGTCACCGGCACAAGGGTAGGAGTGGCGGGCCTTCCGAGTTCAAAAAACTCCTTCACGATCCGGTCAAGACGATCAATGGCGGCACGGATTACTTCGGCGTCGTGATATTCCGCTGACCCTGCGGCGAGCACTTTCTGAAGTGCGAACACGCGGTAATTGATCGCTGCCAGCGGATTGCGGACTTCGTGTGCCAAATCGGCAGCCAACCGGCCGAAATGAGTGAGCTTCTTCTGTCCTTCGATGATGGCGTTGCTCTCGACCAACTTGGTCCTCAACGGCATGACAAAAAACAGATAGGCAGCTACGCCGACGACTCCGAACGACGCGAGGATGGCCACGTATGTCAAGTACACCAATCGGCGTCGAAGTTGCGGTATCGATCCGGACATGGCCTTTTGAACGCGGGGAAACCACGTCCCCGCCACGAACGACGACAGCCGGATCGCTTCGGCCTGCGCTTGCGCTTGCGCCGAAAGCGCCAAAACCTCACCGGTATCACGGTAAACCTTCTCAAATAGCCCGAGCCGGGTGTCGACGCTCGCCGACCCGCCGACCATCTCGGTTACCCGTTTGGCATCAACCCGGTAATTCTCATAGGCGACGTCGATTTGATCTACCAACTCCCGGACACTGACGGTGAACGGTACCGGTTCCACGATAATGAGCTTCAGGCGGGCGGTGGCCTCCTTCTGTCCATTGATCCATTCCTTCAGTTCGGTGGCGTTGCGCTCGAACCTCTCCACTTCGTTGGAGCCGTTATGCAAGGCTGCAGACAGCAGGTTAGTATTAAGCGCTTGTATCGCCGGCGACAACTTCATCGCAATCCGAGAATACTGTTCCTCCATTTCCTGCAAAGTCTTGGCGTCCGCGGCAACGTTACTGGATCGTTCCGTTAGGCCCTCCATCAGCAGCGCAACCTGCCGGTGAAACTTCCAAGTGTCACGTGCCACCCAAGCGACGATGGCTGACACTGTCAAGACGATCAGGGCGAAGAGTACCCAGTGCTTTCTGGTCGGCAGGTTCATTGCTCAGGTTTCCATTTGGCAGAGTTTCGCCTTTGTATGGGCAAAGTCAGCAGAAGAGCTCCCGGAGATAGCCAACGGAAAGCCAGGGGAAAGCAACTTTCCTTCGCGACTGAGCGGGAAACAGAGCTGCCGCTCGAAATTGGGGTGAGAATTTTTTTCACATTCATAATTCTTTGACAGACAGCGGCGTATGGCGTCACCGCAATGTCTGGCGGCACTGGCAATGCCCCCTTGTTCACCGAATTCAAACGAATCATAGCAACACATTCGGCAAAAGGGAAACTAAGAAAACCATCTTGCTGGTCGAAGACGAAGTCCCCGTCCGCGAGGCGCTCGCGCGAGTTCTGACTTTGGAGAGTTTCGACGTTATCACTGCCGGGACCAGCCGCGAGGCTGTTCTCAGAGTTCGTGAGCGGCATGTTGGTCTGGTGTTGCTCGATCTGGGTCTGCCAGACGAAAGTGGGTGTCGCACATTTGAGCGCCTGCGCGCACTCGAACCTCTGTTGCCGGTCATCGTGATCACCGGGCGTCCTGACCAAGCGTCGCCCGCGCTAACCCGACTTCCGCTACTGGAGGGGGACGGCGGCGTAAGTGGTTGATTTAGCGGGCAACCAACCCAAAGGTCGCCACTACAACGGCACAGGTGCTGTGACACCGCCAATAGTTCGCAGGCGCGGCGGCGGTTGCGCAGG
>CAZMKD010000035.1:0-2656 GCA_964566575.1 uncultured Verrucomicrobiota bacterium | reverse complement strand
CCCTCGCCATCGAAGGCGGGCTCTTCACCGCCGATTGGCTGGGGAAGATCGCCAGCTTCGCCGCACCGATGCAGGCCGACGTGGACTATGGCGTACGCGCCGGATTTACCCTGCGCGAGGAGATTGCACTTGCGTGGCGCGCGGCGCAGGCACTGTGGGCGCAGTTCGCGGTTGCGCGCAGTTCTGCTGGACATGATGCGACTGCTGTCTCACAGCGGTTTTCCTCCGAGTTGCTCAAGCAGGCGTTCGGTTTTGGCCTTCATGCCGCAACGGCCCCGCAAGAGGCCGATGGCCGGCTGTTTCCGATCTGGAATTTCGCGTTCGATGGTACGGTTCCGGTGGTGATTGGCAGCCATTCTGCGACGCTGGATGAGTCCGATCCGCGCTTCGGGGATCCGAGCGGAGAGCGGATCCGCCGGCGCAGTGCCTTCGGGCTCGTTCAGGAGTATTTGAACGCTCGCAACGGAGCGCTCTGGGGAATCGCCATGAATGGCCTGATTCTCCGAATTGCCCGAGATAATTCAAGCCTGACGCGGCCCGCGTGGTTCGAGGCCGACCTTGAGCGCCTATTTACCGAGGAGAGCTTTGCGGAATTCAGCGTCCTGTGGCTGGTGGTGCATGCGACGCGATTTGGTAGCGAGAGTATTGCTCCGGTTGATTGCGTTCTTGAACGCTGGCGCGACGCCTGCCGGGAGCAGGGGGTTACTGCACGAGGTGAGTTGCGGCGAGGGGTTGAGCAGGCGTTGCTTGATCTTGGGACCGGTTTTCTCGCACACCCTGCCAATATGGCGTTGAGAGATGCGCTGGCGAGCGGGCAGCTCACTACCCGGAACTATTTTCAGCAATTGCTTCGCCTTGTCTATCGGCAAATTTTTCTACTGACGGTGGAGGAACGCGGCATCCTTCATCGCGAGGACAGTGCAGTTGTGGCACGCGCGCTGTATGCAGATGGCTATGCGCTTCGACGTCTCAGAGATCGTGCTGTGCGTCGCAACGCCCACGACCGCCACCACGATCTTTGGGAGGGGTTGAAGCTGGTCTGGCATGGACTAGCGCGCGGCGAGACCCGCCTTGCGTTGCCGCCTCTCAGTGGCCTTTTCGCCGAGAATCAATGTCCGGACCTTGATGGCGCGCGGCTGGAAAACCGTAGTCTGCTGCGCGCCCTGTTTCATCTCGCTTGGCTACGTGACCGCAATCAGCCTAGTGCTCCACTCGCACGGGTAAATTGGCGCGATATGGGGCCGGAGGAACTCGGAAGTATCTACGAAAGTCTACTTGAGCTTGTTCCGCAGGTGGGCGAGGGCAGCCGGACTTTCGATTTTCTGGAAGGAGATGAGACGAAGGGTAATGCGCGCAAGACTACAGGAAGCTATTACACACCCGACAGTTTGGTGCAATTGCTGCTTGACTCAACACTCAACCCGGTGATTGCTGAGAGATTAGCAACTCATCCTTCGGGCGATGGTGCGGTTCAGGCCCTCTTGTCTATTTCTGTTCTCGACCCGGCATGCGGAAGCGGACATTTCTTACTGGCTGCGGCACGACGAATTGCCACGCATTTAGCTCGTGTGCATGCCGAAGAGCGCGGAAGCGGGCAGCCAACACCAACAGACTATCGACATGCTTTGCGGCAGGTGACTACAAATTGCATTTACGGCGTTGATTTGAATCCTATGGCTGTCGAATTAGCCAAGATTGCGCTGTGGCTAGAGGGGTATACATCGGATGCGCCACTCGGCTTTATCGAACATCACATTCGTTGTGGTGATGCCTTGCTCGGGGTGCTCGATTCCAAATCAATGGAGACAGGGATTCCCGACAAGGCGTTTAACGCACTTGCTGGTGATGATAAGGAGATCTCTAAGACATTAAAGTCTGCAAATAAAAGCGCTCTCCGATCAATCGAAAGATCGCGGGAAATGGCTCGCCGTATGGTTAGCCTTGGGCTTGAAGGACAGGTCGAGGCTGCCGCTCTTGATGCGCTGCCGGATGATTCGCTGGACGCTATTGAAACAAAGCAAGCCGCTTTCGCCCTCTTAGAAGCTACTGCTGCACAATCGCGCGACCGGCTTGCCGCAGACCTGTTTGTGGCAGCGTTTGTGATCCCGAAAATCGACTCCACGAAGGACATTGCGCCTACCAGCCAGGACCTTTACCTGCAACTCACCGGTGGTACGTCGCGTCGAGGAGTATTGGTAGCTGCATCTGAAATAGCACGTAGTGTGCGAGCTCTGCATTGGTGGCATGTTTTCCCACAGATGAAGGCCAAGGGAGGATTCGATGTTCTTCTAGGAAATCCACCGTGGGATCAGCTAGTTTTTCGTGAGCAGGAATTCTTTGCAGCAAGTGCGCCAGCTGTTGCGCAGGCTCGAACATCCAACGAGCGAGAGATGTTAATAGGGGAACTAGCGAAGCAAAACGCGACCCTTTACAAGGAATATTTGATTGAGCTCAGGAGATCGGAGGCGCAAAGACTCCTAGTTCAGGATGGAGGGCAATTTCCATTAACAGGTCGCGGACGGAGCAATACCTTTTCTTTGTTTGCCGAATTGAGCTGGAGGCTCGTAAAAAGCTCAGGACGCGTTGGCATTGTTGTTCCTTCGGGGATACTTACTGATGACACTACGAAAGTGTTTTTTCAGGAACTTATCAAAAC